>NZ_KV818469.1:0-105993 GCF_001814945.1 Corynebacterium sp. HMSC066C02
AAATCCTTCAACCAACCCCCAACCCGACGGGGCACAAAAGGAGGCTGGCCAAGTCAGAAGATTTTAAACAATACGCCCAAACAACTTATGTTATTTACAATGACGCCGCTAAAAGGAAAAGCGCCATCCGGCATACACCAACCGTGCCACACATACGGCACAACACGGCCAGAACAAATAAAATCAACCAACAAAAAAGTACATTGGCACACTATTGAGTTCTCAAACATCATCCGCACACTCTTTGCACTGAATCTTTTTATTCACTGCCCTGAGCGGCTGGAGTTCACACTCTAGCCAACAAGTTTGAATCTTGTCAACTGGGAGTTAATCTCCGTGTCACCAGCTTCTCGCGGCGACCTCGATAAATATACGCAGAGCTCCATATAACACCAAATCCGCTGGTCAACGTCTATATTTGGTCCTTTTGCGGCCTTACAGCGCTATCTCACCGGAAAACGACGAATCCCGCCGCACTATGCGACGGGATTAACCACTGCAGGATCTCCGATGGCGGGCCTAACTAGTTGAGCTTGGCACCAGCAAAGTTCTTCTTGCCACGACGAAGCACAAGCCACGCACCGTGCAGCAAGTCCTCGGCGGCTGGCTCCCAATCATCAGACTCGATGCGCTGGTTATTGACATATGCACCGCCCTCCTTGATGGTTCGACGAGCTGCGCCCTTGGAATCGGCAAGGCCAGAAGCAACCAACAGGTCCACAATCGTGCGTGGCTCATCAGCAGCAATGTCAGCGACAGTGGTCTCAGACAGCGCACCAACCAGTGTCTGCTCGTCCAATTCAGCAAGCTCCGCCTTACCGAACAAGGCCTGTGCGGCAAGCTCAACGGATTTCGTGGCTTCCTCACCGTGGACCAAATTGGTCATTTCCTGCGCCAGGCGGCGCTGTGCCTCACGACGGAAGGGCTCCTCGGCAACCTTCTGCTCGTACTCAACGATTTCTTCCTGGCTGAGGAAGGTAAACCACCGCAAGTAGTCGATGACCACGGAGTCACCCGCGTTGAGGAAGTACTGGTACCAGGAGTAAGGCGATGTCTTCTCCGGATCGAGCCAGAGCTTTCCGCCACCAGTGGACTTACCAAACTTCTGTCCCTGGGCATCCGTCACGAGCGGAACCGTCAGGCCGTGCACCTTGGCTCCCTTGACGCGTCGGTTGAGATCGACGCCCGAAACGATATTGCCCCACTGATCACCACCACCGATTTGCAGAACACAATCAAACTCGTCGTGCAGATGGACATAGTCATTGGACTGCAAGAGCATGTAGGAAAACTCGGTGTACGAGATGCCATCAGACTCCAAACGGCGCTTGACGGTGTCACGGTCCAGCATGGTGTTGAGAGAAAAGTTCTTTCCCACATCACGCAAGAAATCGATGACGGTCATTTTCGAAGTCCAGTCAGCATTGTTGACCATGGTGGCGGCGTTATCGCCCTCAAAATCAATGAACTGACGCAGTTGCTTCTTAATGGCGACCATATTGTCGTTGATGGTCTCCTGCGAGAGCATGGTGCGCTCCCCTACATCGCGCGGGTCACCGATCTGGCCCGTCGCGCCACCTGCCAGGGCAATCGGATGGTGACCAGCCTTCTGGAAGCGGCGAAGCATAATCATCGGTACGAGGTGTCCGGCATGCAGCGAATCGCCTGTCGGGTCAAAACCGCAGTACAACGTGATGGGTTCTTCGCAGGCCTCACGGAGTGCGTCGAGGTCGGTGGACTGGTTAATGAGGCCGCGCCACTGCAGCTCATCAATGATATTCATGAAGGCTCCTTTGAAAATCGATTCGTTCTTTTGAAATCTAGTTCTGCCGCGGCCACGGCGTAGCGTGGTCCACCAGCATGACGGGGATGTCGTTCTCAATGGGATAGGCCACGCCAAGACGTTCATTGACCAAGACCTGTTCCTCGGCCAGATACTTCAACGGACCTTTATCCTGCGGACACACCAAGATGTCAAGCAGTTGCGAATCGAGACTCATAAGCGCTAAGCCTACACTTCCCTAGATTCCAAAGAAGGAAGGGTCCCACCATATTCGAGCTTGAGCGCCATGGAATGATTGCGAAGCTTGCGGACCGAGTTCTGGGAAATCGCCTCCTTGATTTGCTCCATTTCGCGGCCCAGGATGCTGAGCGATTCACTCATCTCCTCGACAGCAACCGGATCCTCCAGGTCTGTCACATCGAGGTAAGACCTCACCAGTTCTTTGGAGTGTTCTTCAATCATGTCGCGCACGAGGGCTTGCTGGTGCGGAGCCTCATCGAGTCGGTGCCAATTGTCTAACACCCACACCGCTGACTCATCGAAAGAATCCCACGCACGTTGGACAGGACTAGGAAGCTTGTGCGCTGTAAAGGTGTACCGGACTTCCTCCAAGGTATGGATAAGCTCGCCTTCCCCTGCCTTTGGTGGCTCCAAAACCTTCTCTTGCCGTGGCGGCGTCACGAATCCAGCAGCCATACCTGTGCAGATTGCGACGACCGGCCACAGGAAGCCCAAACCGCCGCCACTTAACACATGGAGGACAACGACGAGCGCGGTAACCGCAACGCCGACAACAACTTTTCGCGAGTTCAAGGCGTTCATGTAGGGCAGATCCTCCTGGGAAAGGTGGAGTTGGTTTACTGGTAGGCACGAATTTCTTCGAATGCGGCAACGAGATCGCCGTTGAGCGCATCAAAGGTCTTGCCACCAGTGAGCTGAGCAAGTTCTTCCATCTCTTGGATATTGGCTTCACCATACAAGATGACAAAGACCGGAATCTCTTTTTTATCCTCGGGCAGCTGCTCATAGGCTTCCTTGAACTGTGCAAATGTGCGCCCACGTGTAACTTCGCCGTCGGTCATGAGCACCACGGTGCCAATATCGCCGCCACTGGTATCCACTTCATCGAAAGCATTCAGGACGGCCTCGAAGGTCGCGGTATCGCCATCCGCAACGAGGCGTTCCACGCGGTCTGCAAGCTCCTTGGTGGTTGCCGGCTTATCCTTATCCACGCGTGCACGAGTCGGTTGCTGGGGTACTGAAGAATACGGAATCAGCTTGATATGCTCGCGATTTCGGAAGGCAACTTGGCCTTCGCCATCTGGGGTGCCGTCAGCTGAGCCGTCGATAAGCGGGAGCAAACTACTCTTGAGTAGATCCATACGCTCGCCTTCCATGGAGCCGGAGGTATCGAGGACCAATGCCGTGTTGCCAGGATTGCGCAGTTCATGGGCAAAGGCAGCCTCCAGCGCATCAACGGTTTGCTCGTTTGCTGGGTAGGGCAGCTCAAAAACAGTGCCGGGCAAGTCAGAATTATCTACCCGCAAATGGAAGCTTGTGAGCTTGTCTGGATGCTCCGCAAACCACTCAGCAAGCGCCTGTACTTTTGCTTCTGCGTTTTTGTCTGAAGAGCTCGCCAAGGAAGACAACGGATAGTCTGCCGAAATCACTCCATCGGAGGGGATGACCACCTCTATGTCTGCTCCGTCATCTTTGAGCTGGTAAAGCACAGATTCATAGTTGAAGATGGCATCGGCTTGCTCCGGGTGTTCGCGGAAGCGGTCGGCCAACCAGCCAGAGGAACCTGATGTCAGGGTTTGGTTGCCAAAGAGCTCCTGCACTTTGCCAGTGGATTGCCTGATGTCCTTTTCCGTGAGGGCGCGTCCTGTGTCCGCAAAAGCAGTCGTTGCTGCCGATAGTGCGGAGAAACCCGAATTTGAGGTAGAAGGATCCGTCATGCCAAAAGTTATTCCGGAGTCAGCTATTTCTTGCCACGTCGGCTGCTTGCCGGTCCAGCCTTGCTTTTGTGCCACAGAGGACTGCACGCCGAGAGCTATTGGGGAACGCGCCACGCTGTGTTCTCTTCCCAGCTGGCCATCTGCACCGATAATGCGCGCATAGCGATTGGTGGCAAACCACGTCGCGTCATAGGTCCCTTCGAAACCACCTTGCTTAAGTGTGTGAGAATTCGCCAGCGTTCCGTCCTCGGTGGTCATGGTGATGTCGAAGCCGAGGTCTTGGGAGGCTTCGGCAAGCACGGGCTCCAGAGGTTCGAGCTCCGTTGCCGCCACGATTCTGAGACCCCCGCTGAATGAATTCCCAGCGCCGGGTTTCTGAGAGTCATCCAACAGATCACCCATCGAACAGGCCGTCAGCGCCATGGTGCCCACTAGGATGAGCAGTACTCTTAGTGACCGAAACATTCCCTCACAACCTTCCTGATGCTTGTTACTGCGGAGCCTTAACCGACTGCCTGCAGAATTTCCTCAAAATCAGCCCACCGCAGCTGACTATATTCTCCGCCATCCACGGGGATACTGTGATCGCTGGATGGATCAAATTTCGAGCTGAAGCCGGAGCCCTCTGTGCTGAGCTCGAGCCTCTCCATCACCGCAGGGATGCCGTCCTCATTCATTGCTTTAGCAAACAGCGCTCCCTCCTCAGTGCGAGGAATGACGATGCTGGTCAACGTCGTCGGTGGGTTCAGGGCTAAGGACGTATAGCGGGACAGGTCCTCACCCTCGTGGAGCAGGCGCACGTACTGATCGGTAGTTGCCAAGACCATGGGCATCTCCCCCTTATCTACCCGAAGAAAAGCATCGAGAATTCCCTGGTCGGTGGTCTCACTGTAGCCTTGTTCCGCTACGAGACCCCGCATGATGTCATCAGCTTCCGCATCAATCTTCGCCTTGTCATCGCGTCCTAGCTTCTTCTCCGCGTAATCCGCCCCAACGGTGCGTAGGACACGGGCGTAGCGCAATGCGGCAAAAGACTGGCTTACCTGGGGCACTGCAACATCCACGACACGCGGCGAGCCGAAGGTTGGGCTAATGTCACGCCAGCGAGTGTTTTCCTGGGACATGTCCACCAAGGTCTCTACGTTCAACGAAGCTAGGTTGTCGGATTCCGTGACCAAGTCGTGGTTCTTCATGTCCTCTACAAGCTCGCTATGCACCAGCACCAACAACTGATTGCCAAATACCATCGGAGAACCTTTATCCAGTTCCGCCAACTCCGGGTTGGTATTGCGTAGGTCAGACACCCACGCAGCGCCATTGGGGTCCGTCAAAATGAAGTCATAATTCTTGTCCACGCTGCTGCTGTGCTCAACGAAGTCACGAGCCGGCACAACATCGAGGTCGAGCTCGATGTTGTGTTTCTCTAAAGCCTCGAGCAGGGCCGGGTCTTTAAAGGTAGCTTCCAGTTCTGGACTAATTGCGCCCGTGACAAGGGTCGTGTCCTTGAAAAAGTTGAACTTCGGCAGGGAATCTCCGCCACGCCCCACCACGAGGGAGGCCACGGCGAGGGCGATGAACACTGCGGCGAATACGAAGGATTTAGTACGCTTCGTCGACGATGTGCTGCTCATGATCTAAATCATAAAGTGATCTTCTTCTCATTGCTGGGTAAAGGAAGGGGGTGAGGGGGTAAAGCGGGAGCCCGCTGTCCTGCCTCACCCAGTTCTTTAAAGAAGAGAAGGAACGTTCGCTACCAAAGAGTAGAGGTCCTTCGGGTCCTCAGGGTTAGCGATGATTTCAATCTCGGACTCTAGGTCGGTGCCCCGAACAGAATCGCGTAGATAACGCAGAGCAGAGAAATCATTAATAGCGAATCCGACGTCATCAAAAAGCGTAATCTGCTCCTCGCTATCGCGGCCCGTGGCCTGGCCTGTCAGTACCTGATAAAACTCGACGACTGGGAAATCCTCCGGCTTCTGCTGAATCTCGCCCTCAATGCGGGTTTGCTCGGGAAACTCAACAAAGACTTTTGACTTGTCCAAAATCGAGCTTTCCAGCTCCGTCTTGCCGGGACAATCACCGCCCACAGCGTTGAGATGCACGCCCGGGAGAACATGGCGCTCAGCCAGAATCTGGTTCTGCGCTTTATCCGCCGTGCAGGTGGTGATGATATCCGCGCCCTGCACCACCTCATCGACACTCGTGCAGGCAGTGATACTAAAGCCCAGCGGCTCAAGATTGCGCCTAAACTTTTCTACCGCCTGTGGGTCAATGTCGTAGATGGCTATGTCATCAATCCCCATGACTCCGCGGAAGGCCAGTGCTTGAAATTCCGATTGGGAACCAGCCCCGACCATGGCCATCCTTTTCGAATCCTGCCGGGCCAGGTGTTTGGCAACCATGGCCGAGGTAGCGGCCGTGCGCAGCGCTGTGAGCAGAGTCATCTCTGCTTCGAAGGTGGGGTAGCCATTGTCGACGTCGGCAAGCACGCCGAAGGCCGTAACCGTTTGGAATCCGCGCGCGGGATTGGAGGGGTGACCGTTGACGTACTTAAAGGAATACTCCCTACCGTTGGAAGTGGGCATAAGTTCGATGACGCCAAACGGGGTGTGGGAGGCAACTCGGGCGATTTTGTCGAAGCGCTCCCATTCGCGATAGTCCGCTTCAAGGTAATCCACCATACCGGTGATGATGTTTTCTACTCCCTCGCGCTGTATCCAGCGTGCCATGTTTTCTACATCAACAAACTTGACTGCGTGATTCATCTCTTTCTCCGCTCTTGATTCTTGTCTTAGTTCTTAGGGTGAAGGTCCGTCTGCGGCGCAGCCGGGAAGCGCGATGTGGGCAGGTGCTTGGCCTTCCTCTCCGCCGCGATGGCATAAATGCGCTCACGCCAGGCAAACCACATGGCTGCGAATACCGGAATGAGCAGCAGCGTCGAAGCCAAGGCAAAAGTTCCGATTGGGTAATCGAAGGCCATGAGAAGGATGACCACGGCGATGAAAGCCAACACCGACCAGTCACCGGCTTGTCCGAATGGTGAGCGGTATGTCGGGCGGGTATAGCGACCCTTCTTGGCCAGCTGCACAAATTTAATGTGTGACATGGCTACTGCAGCCCACGACGCCAATGTTCCGAGCGCCGCGAGGTTCAACACGATTTCAAAAGCCATCTCCGGCACGACATAGTTGAGAAACACACCGGCGAGGCCGACGAAGGCAGCCATCACGATGCCGCCATAGGGAACGCCGGATTTAGACATGCGGGCACCGAATTTAGGGCCGGATCCAGCGGTGGACATGTTGTACATGATGCGGCCCGTGGAATATAGCCCGGCGTTCAGAGAGGAAATAGCTGCAGTGATAACCACCAGCTGGAAGATGGGCGCCGCATAGCCTGCCCCGAGGGTCTCAAAGAAGGTCACAAAGGGCGAAACCTCCGCCACGTAGGTCGTATACGGCAGCACCAAGGTCAGCAGCAGGACGCTGCCGAAGTAGAAGACCACGATGCGGAACAACACGCTGTTGACCGCACGCGGAATATGCTTCTCGACGTCCTTGGTCTCGCCGGAGGTGGTGCCCACCAGCTCGATGCCGGCGTAGGCGAAGACCACGCCTTGAATGACGATAACCGCAGGAAGCAGACCATTCGGCAGCCAACCGCCGGCATCAGCAATGAGGCTAAACCCAGTCGGATCACCATTCGGATGGCCTAAAATAACCACACCAATCGCCACCACCATAAAAATGATCAGCGCAACGATCTTGATCATGGAGAACCAATACTCCAGCTCGCCAAAGATCTTCACTGAGAGCATGTTGAACAGCAGGATGCTGCACACCACACCGAGAGCGAGCAACCATTGCGGGACGGCGTCAAGCCACGTGGTATATTGCCCAAACCACTTGATGTAGATGGCCACTGCGGTGCCATCTGCCACCAACGTCGCCGCCCAATTTCCCCAGTAGAGCCAACCGGTCACGAAGGCAGTCTTTTCGCCATAAAACTCACGCGCGTAGGAGACGAAAGAACCTGAGCTCGGGCGGTACACGATGAGTTCACCGAGCGAGCGCAAAATGATGTAGCCGAAGAATCCACACACCAAGTACAAGACGGCCAGGAAGGGTCCCGCCGTTTGGAGGCGCCCGCCGGTGCCGAGCAGCAACCCAGTACCGATGGCAGAGCCGATGGCAATCATCTGCAGCTGACGGTTGCTCATCCCCTTCTGGAGGCCGTGGTCTTCCGAAGCATAGACCGCCTTCTCTTTCTCATGAGACTCCGCGTTGGGCGGCCGAAGTGTTTCAGTCATAAGGGAGATAGTCCTTTCCGAATCCGGAACGCGATGGAGCTTCGCATTCCCTAAGGAAACGTTATAGGAACCTTATGAGACGCAACTCACTCCTACCCCCGTGCTGTGATGCACGACAACTATACGCAGTGGAAAAGAGCGCTCTGCGTCACCCCCACATAAGAAAAGAACCGCATGGCCAGAAGGACCATGCGGTTAGAGAAGCTGGCGCGTTTAGCGCAGCGGAGTCTGCGCCCAGTCGCGTGCGCCACGAGCACGCTCGCGAACCTTTTCGCGCTGCTCCACCACGCGGACACCGGCGGTGCCGCCCTTAGTAGAGCGCGATGCCACTGCCCCATCAATGGTCAACACCTCGCGGACCTCGGGGAGCAGGCGCTTGTCGACGCCCGCCAATTCCTCATCCGTGAGATCCACTAGGTCAACGCCGCGGGACTCTGCAATCTGCACGCACGCACCAGAAGCCTCATGAGCCTCGCGGAAAGGAACGCCTTGGCGCACCATCCACTCGGCCAGATCAGTGGCCAAGGTGAAACCGCGCGGGGCGAGCTCGCGCATGCGATCTTCGTGGAAGGTCAGGGTTTCGACCAATCCGGTCATCGCCGGCAGCAAAAGGTTCAGCTGCGCCACTGAGTCGACGATAGGTTCCTTATCCTCCTGCAGGTCACGGTTATAGGCCAAGGGCTGCGCCTTAAGCGTTGCCAGCAAGCCGGTGAGGTTGCCAATGAGCCGGCCGGTCTTGCCACGGGTCAACTCCGGTACGTCCGGGTTCTTCTTCTGCGGCATGATCGACGAGCCAGTGGACCAAGCATCATCCAAGGTGACGTAGCCATATTCCGGGGTGCACCAGTAGATAATCTCTTCGGATAGGCGCGACATATCCACGGCAATCTGGGTAAGGACGAAGGCCGTTTCAGAGGCGAAATCCCGCGCTGCCGTACCGTCCAGCGAGTTCTCTGCGGCGGAGTCGAAACCGAGCTCCTCGGCAATAGCCTCCGGGTCCAAGTGCAGCGAGGAACCAGCGAGTGCACCCGAGCCATAAGGAGACACGGCCAAACGCTTGTCCAGATCCTGGAGGCGCTCGATATCACGCAGCAACGGCTGGGCGTGTGCGAGCAACTCGTGCGCTAGCAGAACTGGCTGCGCCGCTTGGGAGTGGGTCTTGCCCGGCATAATTGCATCCGGATGAGCTTCGGCCTGACCAGCCAGAGCGTCCACCAAGTCGGTGACTTGGAGCGCGATATCGCGGATAGCATCGCGGATCCACATCCGGAACAGGGTGGCTACCTGGTCGTTGCGGGAACGACCGGCGCGCAGGCGTCCACCAACCTCGGGGCCTACAATGTCGATGAGCCCGCGCTCCATCGCGCCGTGGACGTCCTCGTCCGTCGGTAGCGGGGTGAATTCACCAGAAGCAACCTTCTCCCCTAGTTCGCTGAGGCCGTTGAGCATGGTGCCCAAGTCGGCGTCGGACAGCAATCCGGCCTTGTGCAGGACCTTAGCGTGTGCCTTGGAGGCCAGCACATCATAGGGGGCGAGGACCCAGTCGAAGTGGGTGGATACGGACAGGGCAAACATCGCCTCGGATGGGCCGCCCGAAAAGCGGCCTCCCCACAACGCGCCCTCGTTAGTCTTGTGCATCGTTTCCTTACCTTGACCTTGGCGGAGCTTGCTTACTTGCCGGTGGGGAAACCGCCGTCGCGGTCACGCTGGTTGGAGATCTGCGTCGACAGGCCGTGCAGCTGAACAAAGCCCTTGGCCGCAGTCTGATCGAAGGTATCGCCCGTGTCATAGGTAGCCAGGTCGAAGGAGTACAGAGACTGACCAGAGCGGCGGCCGTTGACAGTGGCGGGGCCGGCATGCAGAACCATGCGGATATCGCCGGTGACATTCTCTTGGGTGGACTCGGTGAAGGCATCCAGAGAGCGCTTCAGCGGCGAGAACCAGAGGCCATCGTAGACCTCTTCGGACCAGCGGGCGTCCGTAAGGCGCTTGTAGCGGGCCAGCTCGCGTTCCACAGTGACATCTTCCAATGCCTCGTGGGCCTTGATGAGAACCATGGCGCCAGGTGCCTCGTAGACCTCGCGGGACTTGATGCCCACCAGGCGGTCCTCCACCATATCGAGACGGCCAATACCCTGTGCACCGGCGCGGCGGTTGAGCTCCTCGATGGCCTGAAGGACGGTAACCGGCTTGCCATCGATAGCGGTGGGCACACCCTTGTCAAAGGTGATGGTCACCTCGTCCGGGGCATTGCCCAGGTCCGGCTGCTCGGTATAAGCGTAGAGATCCTTTGTCGGCGGGTTCCACAGATCTTCCAGGAAGCCGGTCTCGACCGCACGGCCCCACACGTTCTGGTCAATCGAGAACGGGGACGCAGCGGACTGCTCGATCGGAAGGTCGATTTCCTCAGCGAAGGCAATCGCCTTATCGCGGGTCCAGGCGTAGTCACGCGCCGGCGCAATGATTTCCAGTGCCGGATCCAATGCTCGGAAGGAAACCTCGAAACGCACCTGGTCGTTACCCTTGCCGGTGCAGCCGTGCGAAACATGCGTACCACCGTGGGCCTGAGCGGCCTCTACGAGGTGCTTGACGATGAGCGGGCGCGAGATAGCAGACACCAGCGGGTACTGCTTCATGTACATGCCGTTCGCCTTGATGGTGGGCAAGCAGTACTCTTCTGCGAACTCATCCTTTGCGTCGACAACGATGGACTCGACAGCACCGCAGTCGAGAGCACGCTGGCGCACAGATTCCATATCCTCGCCGCCCTGACCAAGGTCGAGGGACACAGCGATAACCTCGCCGCCGGTCATTTTGGCCAGGTAGGGAATGGCGACGGAAGTATCCAGACCGCCAGAGTAGGCAAGCACAACGCGTGCAGTCATAGTAGTTTGCTCCTTTAAGACAGACAGGTGCTAAAAATTGAACTGATTTATATTATACAGACTTACGTATAAATGTTAAATAGTACGGCTGGTGAGCTTTTCTGCAAGCTCACGGCCTCCTAGTCCTTCACGGGCAAGGACAAAGATGGTGTCATCGCCAGCAATACAACCCACCACATCTGGCAGGCCCACGCGATCAATGAAGGATGCTAGGTACTGGGCAGCGCCCGCGGGAGTACGAAGCATCGCGATGTTGCCGGAGAAGTCGTGGGAGACCACGAGTTCATCGAGCATGCGACGCAGCTTCTCGCGCGGACCGTTGAGCTGGTCTTCGAATTGCTCCAACTCGCCGCCCACCACGTAGAAGGACCGGCCACCATCGCGTTTCACTTTCTTGGCGCCCAGCTCATCGAGGTCGCGCGACAAGGTGGCTTGTGTGATGTCGATTCCCTCATCGAGCAAGAGCTCGGAGAGCTGGACTTGGCTCGTGACCCGCGTGCGGTCAAGAATCTCCAAGATCTTTGCTTGGCGGGCATTGCGCGTAGTTGGTGTTGTCGTCATGCGCTTAGTTCTCCTCCTGAGCTGCAAGAAGCCACACGAGCAGCGCCTTCTGCGCATGGAGGCGGTTTTCCGCCTCGTCGAAAACACGGGACTGTGGTCCGTCAATCACCTCAGCGGTCACTTCGTTGCCGCGATAGGCCGGTAAACAGTGCAGGAAGATTGCCTCTTCCTTGGCACGGGACATGACCTCTGGGGTGACCTGGTAAGGCAGGAACGGGGTGCGACGGTCCTTGCCGTCATCTTCCTGCCCCATGGAAACCCAGGTATCGGTGATAACAACGTCGGCGCCGCCGACAGCATCAAGGGAATCAGTCACGGTCACCGTGCCGCGCGTGCGGGCACGTTCTACAAATTCCGGCTGCGGCTGGAAACCTTCCGGCGCAATGATCGTCATCTCCATGCCCGCGGTGGCAAAGCCCAACATATAAGAGTTAGCCATGTTGTTGTTGCCATCACCCAGGTAGACGGCCTTGCGGCCAGCAAGGTCACCGAAATTCTCGCGGCAGGTCACCAAATCCGCCAGGATCTGGCAGGGGTGTAGGTCGTCGGACAGAGCGTTGACGATAGGGACCGTCGCAGTTTCAGCCATCTCCAACAAATTCTGGTGTGCATAGGTGCGCCAGACAATAGCCTCGACAAAACGGGAGAGCACGGCTGCGGTGTCTTGGTAAGTCTCGCCCTTCCCCATCTGCGTGGACTTAGTCTCCGTGACGATGGCGTGGCCGCCTAGGTGAGCGATTCCTGCCTCGAAGGAGAAGCGCGTGCGCGTCGAGGTCTTGTCAAAAAGAACCGCGACTGACTTCGGTCCCTCCAAAGGACGCTCGGCAAAAGGGTCCTTCTTTAACCTCAGCGCGAGATCAAGGACCTCCGCTTGCTCCTGCGGTGTGAGGTCATCATCGGCCAAGAAATGGCGCACGCTCATCCAAAATCCTCCAGTACCTTATGCAGGCGCTCCACAGCCTGCGCGAGTTCTTCATCGGTAATCACTAGCGGCGGGGTCAGGCGCACGACCTCGCTACTTGGGGCGTTGAGAATAAGACCGTGTTGCAGGCCCGCAGCCACAACGTCCTTAGCCACCGACTTATTTAATACAACTCCTAGCATAAGCCCTCGGCCCCGGACAGACTGCACAGCCGGAGATTGAGCTAGCTCGGTGCGTAGCCACTCGCCCTTGCGGCTAACGTCGGCGAGGAAGGGGGCGTCGACAAGCTCCAGCACCGTCGCTGCCGCCGCACAGGAGACGGGATTTCCGCCGAAGGTCGTGCCGTGCGAACCCGGAGTAAAGAGATCCTTAGCCTGACCACGGGCAATCGTGGCACCAATCGGCATACCCGCGCCCAAGCCCTTGGCCATGGTGATGACATCCGGAAGGACGTTCTCATGTTGGAAGGCAAAGAAATCGCCGGTGCGCCCCACACCCGTTTGGACTTCATCGACAATCATGAGGATCCCATGCTTGGTGCACAGCTCGCGCACGGCGCTCAAGAATCCATCGGGCGCTGGAATCACACCGGTCTCCCCTTGGATGGGCTCCAAGATGATGGCGGAGGTATCCTCCGGGTTTTGCTCCACCAACGTGGTCAAATAATCAATATCGCCGTAGGTGTAGAACTCCACTCCGCCTGGGAAAGGTTCGAAAGCCTTGCGCTTTGCAGGTTGCCCCGTCATAGCGAGAGAGCCCATCGTCCGGCCGTGGAAACCATGATGCGCGGCGAGAATGCGGCGACGCCCCGTCAGGCGAGCCAGCTTAAAGGCAGCCTCATTGGCTTCCGCGCCGGAGTTGGAGAAGAAGACACGGGCGTCGCTGTCCCCCACCTTTTCCAGGAGCTTTCCGGCAGCCTCAATGACGGGTTTGCTGGCGAAGAGGTTGGAGACATGCCCCACGGTCGCCACCTGAGTGCTCACCGCTTCAACGATGGCCGGGTGGGCATAGCCCAGCGAATTCACTGCAATGCCGGCGAGCATATCAATGTATTCTTTACCGTCTTCATCAGTAACCGTGGCTCCCTTGCCAGATACGATGGCCACGGGTGGGGTGCCATAGGTGTTGCTCAGCACCTGTCCCCACCGTTGCGTCAGTGTGGTCTGCGCAGTCACTTGTTATCGTCCTTCCTAAAGATCGTGCCTTCTGGGTAGTCCTCACGGTTGTAATCAGTGGGCAGCACCATCGTGCCGATGCCGCCCGTAGTGAGCAGCTCCAGCAACACGGCGTGAGCAATACGCCCGTCGATGACATGGGCGGCGCTCACACCACCCTCGACGGCCATGAGGCAGGACTCCATCTTCGGAATCATGCCCGAATCCAAGCCGGGGAGCAGTGCCCTGAGCTTGTCAACCTCAATTTTCGATACCAGGGATTCGCGGTTGGGCCAATCGGTATACAGACCCTCCACATTGGTGAGGATAACCAGGCGTTCGGCACCTAGGGCTCGTGCCAGCGCGCCGGCAGCGATATCCGCGTTAATGTTGTAGACCTCGCCGTCATTTCCGGGAGCGATGGTGGACACCACCGGGATGCGCCCGGCCTCGATGATGTCCATGACAGCAGAAGGTTCGACGCTAACAATGTCCCCCACCATGCCAATATCGGTGGGCTCACCGTCGACGTCAACGAGCCGCTTGCGGGCTTTAAACAACCCAGCATCCTCACCGGAAGTTCCCACGGCATAGGGACCATGGGAGTTGATGAGGTTGACCAACCCACGCCCCACTTGGCCGAAGAGAACCATGCGGACCACGTCCATGATTTCCGGGGTGGTCACCCGGAAGCCACCTTTGAATTCCCCTTCAATGCCCAGCTTGCCTAGCATCTCATTGATCTGCGGGCCGCCACCATGCACCACCACGGGCTTAGCGCCCACGGTGCGCAGGAAAACCATGTCGGCGGCGAAGGCAGCCTTGAGCGAGTCATCCACCATCGCGTTACCGCCGTACTTGACGACGACGATCTTGTCGCGGTAGTGCTGCAGCCACGGCAAAGCTTCCGCGAGTACTGTGGCGCGGTCCACATTGCTTAATCCCTGAAGCATTCTTCCTCCCCGTGAGAACTAAGAGCTATACGCGGAGTTGATCTCCACGTAGTCATGGGACAAGTCGGTGGTACGCACGAAGGCAGTACCGCTTCCTCCGGTTCCGAGGTCCACGCGCACGTCAATGTCGGCGCCAGAAAGGTCAACATTGCGCGCGCCGGGCGCACCAGTGGACTTAACGCATACGGCCTGGTCATTGAAGAACACGGAAATATTCTCCGGGTCCATATCGGCATCCGCCACGCCCACTGCGGCGAGCACGCGGCCCCAGTTGGGATCCGAGCCGAACATCGCGCACTTGAAAAGGTTGTCGCGCCCTAACGTCCGCGCAGCGTTCAGCGCCTGCTCATTGGTGCTCGTTCCCTCCACGGTGATCTTTACGCGCTTGGTCACGCCCTCAGCGTCTGCCTGGAGCTGATCCGCGATATCGGAGCACACGGCCAGGACCGCTGCATCCAACTCCTCCTGGCTCGGTTCTACACCAGAAGCACCAGAGGACAGGATGATGACGGTGTCGTTCGTTGACGTCGAACCGTCCACATCGAGCGTGTTAAAGGTCTGATCACTGGCGGCCTGCAGGGCCGAGTGCAATGCTTGCGGGGAGGCCACGGCATCCGTGGTCACGCATACCAGCATGGTGGCCAGCGAGGGAGCCATCATACCCACGCCTTTGCCCATCGCGCCTATGCTCCAGCCGTCGGACTCGACGACTGCTTCCTTAATTACGGTATCGGTGGTCATGATGGCCTCTGCCGCAGCTTGACCGTGAGCCTTATCTGCACCCAAATTCCCGGCAACCACCCCGATGCCTGCTAGGGCCTGCTCCATGGGCAGTGGCTCTCCGATGAGGCCCGTCGAGCACGCAGCAACGTTGGCTACAGGAATGCCCGTGTGTTCGGAGACAGCGGCAACCATCGCCGCGGCATCCTTGTCTCCCTGCTCGCCGTTGCAGGCGTTAGCGTTGCCAGAGTTATAAATAACTGCTTGAAGTGTGCCATCGGCTACTGCCTCACGGGAAAGCTTCACGGGTGCGGCCACCACGCGGTTGCGGGTGAACACCGCCGCTGCGTCGAAATTCGGCCCCTGGTTAACCACGAGTGCCATATCAGGCTTTCCCGAGGGCTTAATCCCCGCCCTCGTGGCCGCTGCCTGGAAACCTGCGGGTGCAGTGATCATTTTTATTTTCTCCTTGTCTTAGTGGAATTCAAGTTCCAGCGAGATTGACTAGCAGTATGAATGCGCGTAAGCATTCGGACATCTAAGGTGCGACGGCCGCTTGCGGCAGACCCAAGGTTTCCTCCCAGCCCAAGGTCAGGTTCATGCATTGGACAGCTGCACCGGCGGTGCCCTTGCACAAGTTGTCTAGGGCTGCGGTTATCACCAGACGCTGAGCGCGTTCGTCCACGTGAGCCTGGATGTGGACCATGTTGGTCCCCACTACGTTCTGTGTTTCCGGCTGCTGACCTTCCGGCAGAACCAGGCAGAACGGCTCTTCCGCATAGAACTCGCGGAAAGCTTGAACAACGCTGCGCTTGTCAGCATCCCCCTTCAGCGGCGCCGTAATCGTCGCCAGGATGCCACGCGGCAAAGGCGCGAGCACCGGAGTAAAGCTCACCGAAACCGAATTCTGCGTAAAGGGCTGTAAGTTTTGCAGGACTTCCGGAGTGTGTCGATGAGTACCGCCCGGCTTATAAGCCTTGAGATTGCCCATTGTTTCCGCGCCTAGCTGGGCCACGGAGGCCTTCTTTCCCGCGCCGGAAACACCGGTAATCGCAATGACGGACAGATCCGGTTCAATCAGCCCTTTCGCCACGGCAGGCAGCGCGCCGAGTGTAATCGTGGTGGGGAAACACCCAGGGACGGCCACACGATTGCTGCCTTTAAGCTTGTCCCGGTTGCCGGGAACTTCAGGAATTCCATAAGGCCACGAACCGGCATACTCCCCGCCATAAAATGCATCCCAATCTTCCTTGTTGCGGAGGCGGAAATCGGCGGCGCAATCAATGACAGTGACGGACTCCCCCAGCTGACGACCAATCTCCGCGGAATGCCCATGCGGCAAACCGAGGAAAACGATGTCATGGCCCGCCAAAATTTCCGGAGTGGTGTCCTCGATGACGCGATCTGCTAACTGCGGCAGGTGCGGCATGAGTTCGGAGACTCGCTGACCAGCATTGGAGTGCCCCGTCAGCGCGCCGATGTGCAGGTCACCTGAAAGGTACGCTGGGTGCGACAGCAAGAGGCGCAGAATCTCGCTTCCTGCATAACCCGTGGCTCCGGCAATAGCTACTGAAATAGTCATGCAGCCACAGTAGCAAATAATGCAGTCCGCCGTATGTTATTCAATCAAATTGGAAGCACTTTCTTCATTCCGCAGAGAATAAGTCTCGGATCTCCGCAGTGTCCTGCGAAAATTCGAGCCTTGCAGTAGGGATAGGAGCGAAGCCTACATGACGCGGGAGGAAACCTGTCCGAGGCCTTCGGCGCCTGACACGGCCTTCTTTCCTGCGTAGCCCAGGTAACCCTGTGGGCCAACGAAGTGGATACCACCTTGGGCGTCCGCGATGGCGGTGACCTCATTGAATTGGTGAACTTGGCCAGGCTGCAAGCGCTTGAAGTTGGAAGTCGTGAGCCCCTGGTTGAAACAATCAGCCTTGGACCGGCCCGCATGGTAGAAGAAGCGTGGTGCCAACTGCCCCGGCGGGTTGCATTCCGGACTAGTGGCACGTGCGCCATTGGACAGACAAGCGACGTAAGTTCCTTCAATATTCGCCGCTTCGCAGTTGACGGTGCCATCAGCATTGGAGAAACCCTGGGACAAGTCAGCGGAAGCATGTGGGGCGATGGTCAGTGCGCCGACGACCGCGGCGGTAGCTGTAAGACGAGAAATCAAACGCATGGTGTGAACAATCCTTTCGGTGTGGAAACGCTGCCCCCTTGAGGTTATGAGCCAAGCCACACTACATCCAGTTCCAGGGGACCTGTCCCCACCCCTTCACTCCTTGCAGCATAAGAAAACCCGGCTCACATGGTGCGTGAGCCGGGTTAAGGAACCAAAGGTGCCAGTAAACGCTAAGCGCGCATCTCCGCACCAAGACGCTGCTTGGCTAGGTCTGCGGCAGCGAGTCGGTGCTCGTTAGCTTCTTCATCAGTCAGCGTGCGGTCATCTGCGCGGAACAAGAGCTGGAAGGCAAGGGACTTCTTACCTTCACCGAGCTGCTCACCACGGAAGACATCGAAGAGCTCCACAGATTCCAAGAGCTCGCCGGCGCCTTCCTCAACCACTCGGCGCACTGCCTCTGCCGGGGTATCCTCATCCACCACCAGTGCGATGTCTTGGTGCAAGGCCGGGAAGGAGGAGAGGACCGGTGCTGGGAACTTCTCCTCCAACGGCAGCGCAGTGACATCGAGCTCCATGGCGCACGTGCGGGCTGGAAGCTCAAGGGCCTCCAGTACCTGCGGATGCAGCTCGCCGGCATAGCCCACGACGGTTTCCTCGTCTGCAGCGAGGACCAAGGCGGCACAGCGGCCCGGATGCCACGGGAGCTGCTCGGCCGCCTTGACAGTGATGTCAACACCGGCGGCGCGGGCAACCTGGCGCGCGGACTCAATGGCATCTGCGTAGCTATAAGCACGACCAGAGCCCCACGGACCCTCGTGCTCAATGTTGCCGGTAGCGACCGTGGCCACGTGCAGCGGCTGTAGCGGCAGCGACTCCAAAAGCTCGCTCACCACGGAGTCCTCCGGGCGCGTCTCCACCGACGGCATCGGGGACGCATCAGCACGCTTGAATGCCACCTGTTGGAGACCGAAGAGGGCGAGGTCACTTCGACCACGGGCCACGTTGCGGGCGATGGCTTCAAGGAGATTCGGAAGCAACGTCGTGGACAGAATGGCCTTATCCGATTCGAGAGGATTCTGCACGGCAACAGTGCGGCGGCGCGGGTCTTCCTTATCCAGACCCCAGGTGTCGAAGGTGTCGTTGGCAATGAACGGCGAAGGCAGAACCTCGGCATAGCCCGCATAAGCCAAGCCGTGTCCGATTGCACGGCGACGCTTCTGCGCCGGAGTAAGGCCGCGACCTCCCACCGGGGTAGGCAGAATGGTCGGAATATCTTCGAGGCCCTCCAGACGCAGGATCTCCTCGATGAGATCCACATCCATGTCGATATCGGTGCGCCAAGACGCGGGGACGACGGAAAACTCTTCTTCGCCAGAGACCTCGCAACCAACCTCAGTAAGGCGCTTCACCACGGTCTCGCGGGAGTACTCAACGCCGGCGTATTCGCTCGGCTTGGCGGCGCGCAGTGTAATGGGCTCGCGCTTGGCGACGTCTCCCACGAGCGTCCGGCCCTCCTCGATGGTGCCGCCCGCGATTTGCTGCAGCAGCGCACACGCAACGTCGAGAGCAACCTCTACGATGGCCGGGTCGACGCCACGCTCGAAACGGCGGGAGGCTTCCGAGGACAGCTTGTGGCGGCGCGACGTGCGGGCCACGGTAATCGGATCCCAAATGGCCGATTCGAAGTACACGTCAGTGGTCGTCTCGGAGATTTCAGAGGTCGTGCCGCCCATGACACCAGCCAGGGACTGAATTCCGTTGCCATCGCAAATGACCACGTCACCCGCCGAAAGCTCACGCTTGACATGGTCGAGGGTCTCAAATGTCTCCCCCTCGCTAGCATTGCGCACCACGAGTTCGCCGTTCACGACGTTGGCATCGAAGGCGTGCATCGGTGCTCCGAGGAGCAGCATAACGTAGTTGGTGATGTCGGTCGCCAGATTGACGCTGCGCTGGCCGGACAGCATGAGCTCGCGCTCCATCCAGAAGGGTGTGCGGGCAGCGGGATCAATGCCGCTAACCTTGCGCAGACCAAAGCGCTGGGCCTTGGTTTCTTCACGCAGATCGACGGCGATCAGCTCGCCCTTCGGCGCCGGTACAGCAGAGGTATCGACTCCAGCAACGTTCGGATCCTGCGCCACGTCGGGGAAGGCGAGGTCGAAAGCGGAGGCAATCTCCCGCGTCAGGCCACGTGCCGACAAAGCATAGCCGCGGTCTGGGGTGATGTTGACGTCGAAAACCGTATCGGACAGCCCAATGAGGGGGCGAGCGTCCTCACCGACCTTGTCGGCGACTTCCTCTCCCAGAACGATGATGCCATCAGCCTTCGCACCAAAGCCCAGTTCAGCCGCGGAGCACATCATTCCGTTGGAGATGTGATCATAGGTCTCACGGGCAGCAATCTTGAAGCCTCCCGGCAGCTCAGCACCCGGAAGGGAAACCACGACATAGTCATTGAGGCGGAAGTTACGCGCGCCGCAGATAATGCCCTGGAGTTCGCCGGTGCCATTGGCCTTGCCAACATTCACCTGGCAGTAGCGGATTGGCTTCTTGAACTGGGTGAGCTCCTCAATCTCCACGACTTGGCCAATAACGAGCGGGCCCGTGGTCTCCGGAAGAGCCTCATAGCCCTCGGTTTCGAATCCGACGCGGACAAAACCGGAGTCTAGCTCTTCGGCGGATACGTTCCAGCCAGAGTTTGCGGTGCCGAGGAGGCGGGTAACCCAGTCTTGGGAAATAAGCATTGTTTTCTTTCTATCCTTTCTCTGGGTTCCTATGCCTGCACGCCGAATGGCAAGGTAAAGCGGACATCGCCTTCCACCATGTCGCGCATGTCGGTGAGACCATTGCGGAACTGCAGGGTGCGTTCAAGGCCCATGCCGAAGGCGAAGCCGGTGTACTCCTCCGGATCGATGCCGACCGCACGCAAAACGTTGGGATTAACCATGCCGCAGCCACCCCACTCGATCCAGCCGGCGCCGCCCTTCTTGTTCGGGAACCACACATCGACCTCAGCAGAAGGCTCGGTGAACGGGAAGTAGTTCACCCGCATGCGAGTGGTGGTCTCCGGACCGAAGAGAACTTTGGCCAGGTGCTCCAGAGTGCCGCGCAGGTGGGCCATGGTCAGTCCCTTATCCACGGCAAGGCCTTCCACCTGGTGGAAGACCGGCGTGTGGGTCGCGTCGAGCTCGTCGGTACGGAAAACTCGGCCTGGGCAGGCGATGTAGAGCGGTACATCACGCTCGAGCATCGTACGCACCTGCACCGGCGACGTGTGAGTACGGAGAACCTGCTTCGAGCCCTCCTTACCCACATGGAAGGTGTCCTGCAACGTACGTGCCGGATGGTCGGGCTTGAAGTTCAGAGCATCGAAGTTGAAGTACTCAGCCTCGACCTCTGGGCCGTCGGCGATTTCCCACCCCATGCCCACGAAGATGTCCGCAATGCGCTCCGACAGCGCAGTAATTGGGTGTAAAGCACCGGTCTGCGCCCGGGTAGTTGGGACGGTGACGTCGACTTTCTCCGCCTTGAGCTGCGCGGCGCGAGCCTCCTGCTCGAGCACTTCACGAATTTGTGCAAAGCGCTTCTCCATCTTGCCGCGCGCGATGTTTACCGCACGCCCAGCATCCTTGCGCTGATCCTTTGGCAACTGCCCCAGCGACTGGCGGGCCTGCGGGATATAGCCGCCATCACCAAGGTGCTCACGGCGGGCGGAAGTGAGCTCGTCGAGGTCGGATGCAGCCTCGAAGGCGGCAATGGCCTTCTGCGCGGCGGCCTCGAGGGCCTCTTCGGTCAATTCGATCTGAGGTGTGTCGGACACGTGCCTTGATTACCTTCTTCTCGCACAAAAACTAACGCGAGCTATCTTACCGTGCTCCCCGACTTCTGTGGCCACCAGCCCCAGCCCAAGGAGAGACTAGCGGTTCTGCTGCTTGGCAGATTCGTACAGGCAGATGCTGGCAGCCGTGGCAAGGTTCAGAGACTCTGCACGGCCCAAAATCGGAATGCGCACGCGCATATCGGCTTCATCCAACAGCTCTCCCAGACCATGGGCTTCGTTTCCAAACAGCCATGCGGTGGGTTGGGAAAGGTCCGCATCCGCGAGGTCCACCTCGCCGTCAGCGGCCGTTGCCAGCACCTGCATGCCGGAGGAGCGCAACTTACCCAAGACATCTTTGATATTGGGATCACGAGCCACGGGAATATGGAAGAGTGAGCCAGCTGATGCACGCGCGACTTTACAGCCCAAGGGGTCGACCGTCTCACCCGCGAAGATGACGCCATCGGCGCCCATGGCATCCGAAGTCCTGATCAAGGTACCTGCATTGCCCGGCTCGGAAGTAAGCACTGGGACTGAGACCAAACGCGGCTTGCCCGCCAGGATTTTACCTGCAGTCCACAGGACAGGACGGCACACAGCAAAGAGGCCTGTGCTCGTGGCCGTATCGGAGAGGTGCTTGGCTGCCTTGTCGGAGATGGGATGAACATAGACGTCCATATAGCCGCAGGTTTGCACAATATGTGCAAAGCGTTCGGCGGCCTTTTCCGTTATGAAAACGTCCGTGGCTGCGCCTGTGGACACCGCTGCGTCGACAGCATTTTCACCCTCAATAAGGAAACGCTCTGCCTTCCGACGGCTAGCGGCACGATGCAATTTTGCGGCATTGACTATGCGCGGCGTGCGCTCGGTGAAGGCATTCTCAAAGTCCAGTATCATAGCCCCCACCCTACCGAGGCCTCCTGCGAGCTCACAGATCGCATGGGCAGCACAATGCAGCTAGCCCACCTCTTCCAAGCTTGAGAGAGGTGGGCTAGAAAATATGTGCAAAAGACTACTTCTTCAGCGGGATGCCGTTGGAGTCTCGGTCATAACCGCCTGCACCGGCGATGATCATGATGAACTCAATAATCACCCAGATCCAGAGGATACCCGCCGAGATTGCACCAATACCCAGCCACGACGTTAAGACACTAAAGACACAGAGGGATACCTGGCCGATAGCGCGACCCGTGCGGCCAACGTAAAAGTTATGAGCGCCGAAGCCACCGAGGAAGAAAGCCAGCAAAAGGGCAACCAGCCAGGACTTCTGCGGCGCGTTGACCGGGGCCTGCTGAGAGTAATACTGGCCTTGACCTTGGTACCCGCCCTGCTGGGCCGGCAGGTTCTGGCCGTAGTTGCCGCCCTGGTACTGATTTCCGTTGGAGTCGAACGGATTGGAGTACTGAGGGTTATTGCCCGAAGCATTCGGGTTGTTCTGCTGGAAACCGCCGTTGGGGTTGGTCATGAGAAAGACTCCTTTTTAAGCCTGTAAACACAGGAAGAGAACGTGGGAACTTGATTAAGGTAACACAAAGCACACGCCATGTCCCCTTTTTCTTCACCTCACTGGGGCCTATTCCCCATTGGCTCCTGTTCCCATAATTGAAGCTTGGAACGCCAAACGCCCACCGTTTCCTTGTTGTGGGAAGCAGTGGGCGTGGGCAGGCTAGTGAAAGCTTAAGCAGCCTTCGGAGCGTTAACGTCCTCCGGCAGTGCAGCCTTGGCGGCCTCGCACAGTGCGGAGAAAGCCTCGAAGTCATTAACAGCAAGCTCAGCCAGGATCTTGCGGTCAACCTCAATCTCAGCCAGTCGCAGGCCGTGGATGAGGCGGTTGTAGGTGATGTCGTTCATACGAGCAGCAGCGTTGATGCGCTGGATCCACAGCTTGCGGAACTCAGACTTACGGGCGCGACGGTCGCGGTAAGCGTAAGTCATGGAGTGCAGCCACTGTTCCTTGGCCTTGCGGTAGAGACGGGAGCGCTGGCCGCGGTAGCCCTTAGCGGACTTCAGGATCGCGCGACGCTTCTTCTTGGCGTTAACTGAGCGCTTTACTCGTGCCACAGTAATACTTCCTTATCTTGATTGTGGTGTGTGGAAATGGAGTGTTTCGGCGCTGACTATGCGCGGCCGAGAAGGCGCTTGATGCGCTTGGTGTCTGCCTTGGCAACGTCCTCGGTGCCCTTCAGGCGACGGGTGCGCTTGGAAGGCTTGCCTTCCAGGAGGTGGCGGCGGTTGGCCTGCTCGCGACGCAGCTTGCCGGAGCCGGTCACCTTGATGCGCTTGGCGGTGCCCTTGTGAGTCTTCTGCTTCATGAGAATTAAATCCTTAAATCCTAAGTGGAGCGTGGTCTACTTCTTGCCTTTGCGGACGGGCCCAAGAACCATGGTCATGTTGCGACCATCCTGCTTGGGGCGCGACTCCACGACGCCAACCTCTGCGACGTCATCAGCCAAACGCTCCAGCAGACGGAAACCGAGCTCCGGGCGCGACTGCTCGCGACCACGGAACATGATGGTTACCTTTACCTTGGAACCCTTCTCCAGGAAGCGCACCACGTTGCCCTTTTTGGTCTCGTAATCGTGATCATCAATCTTCGGACGGAACTTCTGTTCCTTCACCACGGTTTGCTGCTGATTCTTACGGGACTCGCGGGCCTTCTGGGCCTGCTCGTACTTAAACTTGCCGTAATCCATAATTTTGGCTACGGGCGGCTTCGCGTTCGGGGCGACCTCGACCAAGTCAAGGTCTGCTTCGTACGCGAGCTTGCGAGCATCGTCTGTACGAACGATGCCCACCTGTTCACCACCGGGGCCAACAAGACGGACCTCGGGTACTCGGATGCGCTCATTAATGCGAGCTTCAGCGCTGATTGTGGTTCTCCTCGATTGTGGGGGCTAGTAGTGTGCCTACCGTGACCACAAACGAATAAATCCCGGTGCCATAGGCATCCGGGAGTTTCTTTTCAAGCACGCGCCATAAATGGCACCTACTCTTAACCTTTATCCTGCACTGGACAATTCATCCTGCGCGGCATCGGGTGGGAGAAACTCCGCTTGCGGCCCAAGTACCTCCTGGAGGAGGCGCTACGGGCGGTAGTGCGCACTACTCTATCACCGCGATCATCGTGAGCCAAATCGGCGTGCCGACGTGTTTGTCGATACCTCTCTTGTAGCGGTTGACGACGTCCCTACCACCGCTGATGGCGCACCGGGTTGCGCGCAACCTTCCAACGGCGTTAGTGCTCTGGCTTTCAGCGCCTCAGAGACCACTCGGTCAACTCCGGCGGCTAGCATGTCGAGGGCGGGTATCGCTTCATCGGCATACTCCCCAGGCATAGTGACCTCAATGGCCAGACCCACCGCGCTATTCTCCGCAGTTCCGCCGCCTGCAGTTTCTCGAACTCCAATTTGACGGTGAGTATATCCGTTATCAGTTTCAGATAATCCCCAGCCACCTTTGGCGCGGGTGTCCGGCAGCTTATCAAGCCCATTGTCTTGCCACTCCACGATGTCATCCATCGCGTCATACACTTGCTCAGCTTCTGGTATGCACGGCAAGTGCGCGCCGAACTTCGCTTGTTCTTCGAGCGACCACGTGGAATAGCCAAAGGGTTCGGCAAATTCACCGGTTGAGTCATACTCTTTCAACAGGGATTTCACCGCGCTGCCGGCATCCCCCTCGGTCCATTGGACGTGGGACCACAGTGCATAGGCTGCATCATTATCAGATTCTTTAATTGCGAGGTCCACGAGCTCGAGGCTAGCTCCATCACGCAGAGCGGCAATGGCGATGGGAACCTTCACGGTCGACCATGCAGGTTCATGGCCCTTGAGGCCAGCGTTGAACGTCTTCTTTTTATCCGCCACGGACACACCGGCACGAACGTCAAACTCGCTTTCTACGTCGGCGATAACGGCGCGCAGCTGCGAGGACACGTCGAAATTCGGCGTATCACCCTCACCTGCTTCTTCAGTAGATGGATGCTTGATGTTCTGTTCAGGGCTCGAACAGCCAGTTAAGGTTGTTGCCACGGCGAGGCAAAGAGCTAAAGCAGCCATGGGTGTGTTCTTCTGCCCCACCATCACACCATCTCCTGGAGGAACCCTCCCGTATAGGAGCCTTCTACCTGCGCCACGTCCTCCGGCGTGCCTTGGGCCACGACAGTTCCGCCACCGGAACCGCCTTCTGGCCCCATATCCACGATCCAGTCGGCGGCCTTGATGACGTCTAGGTTGTGCTCAATGATGATGACCGAATTGCCCTTGTCCACCAGCCCCTGGATGACGAGCATAAGTTTGCGGATGTCCTCAAAATGCAAACCAGTCGTCGGCTCATCCAAGATGTAGACCGTGCGTCCATTCGTGCGCTTCTGAAGCTCGGATGCCAGCTTTACGCGCTGTGCCTCACCACCAGAAAGCGTCGTGGCGGCCTGACCCAAGCGGACATATCCCAGGCCTACCTCCACCAAGGTGTTGAGGTAGCGATGAATTGAGGTGATGGGTTCGAAGAACTCGGCTGCCTCCGAAATCGGCATATCGAGAACCTCTGCGATGTTCTTACCTTTATAAAGGACCTCCAGCGTTTCGCGGTTATAGCGGGCACCATCACAGACCTCGCACGGCACGTAAACATCGGGCAGGAAGTTCATTTCAATCTTGATGGTGCCGTCGCCTTGGCAGGCCTCACAGCGTCCACCCTTAACGTTGAAGGAGAACCGCCCCGGCTTGTAGCCGCGGACCTTCGCCTCCTGGGTTTCCGCGAAAAGATTACGAATCTTGTCGAAGACGCCTGTGTAGGTTGCCGGATTCGAGCGCGGGGTGCGGCCGATGGGGCTCTGGTCCACCTGCACCAGCTTGTCTAGGTGTTCCACGCCCTCCACGCGTGTGGCACGACCGGGCACTTGGCGGGCACGGTTGAGCTTGTTGGCCAAGGTCTTGGCCAGGATTTGGTTGACCACTGTGGACTTTCCTGAGCCAGACACACCAGTGACGCAGACGAGGACGCCCAGTGGAATCTCGACGTCAATACCCTTGAGGTTATTCTCGCGCGCGCCGACGACCTTGAGCATGCGCTCGGGGTCAATCTCACGGCGTGTATCCGGGACCGCAAGCTTCTTCTTTCCTGACAGATACTGCCCCGTCAGGGACTCCTCCACGGATTCGATACCGGCGGGTTCTCCCTGATAGACCACAGTTCCGCCAAATTCGCCGGCGCGAGGCCCAACGTCGACAAGCCAGTCCGCTTCCCGGATGGTGTCTTCATCATGTTCCACCACAATCAAGGTGTTTCCGATATCGCGCAGGCGCTTCAACGTGGCGATAAGGCGCTGATTATCGCGCTGGTGCAGGCCAATCGAGGGCTCATCCAGCACGTAGAGGACTCCCGCCAGACCAGAACCAATCTGGGTGGCGAGTCGAATGCGCTGTGCTTCACCGCCGGACAACGTGGAGGCGCCGCGGTCAAGGGTCAGGTAGTTCAGGCCGACGTCGAGAAGAAAGCGCAGGCGAGCCTGGATTTCTTTGAGCACGGCACCGGCGATGATCTCCTCGCGGTGGCCCAACACGAGCGAGTCGAGGAACTCCGCCGCCTCCTCGATGGACAGCGCCGTCAAGCCAGCGATGGACTGCTCGCCATGTGCGGTGGAGGCTAAGCGCACCGCCAAGATTTCCGGCTTCAGGCGGGTACCGCCACAAGCGTTACAAGGCACGCGGCGGGTGTACTGAAGCAGACGGTCCTTCTGGGATTCGGAATCCGTCTGATCGAGCTTGCGTTCCAAGAAGCCGATGGCACCCTCGAACGGCGCGGTCCAGTTGCGCTGGCGGCCATAGCGGTTCTTATAGCGCACGCTGACTTCCACATCCGTGCCATAAATCAGCGCGTGGCGCTGCTCCTTGCTCAGCTCGGACACCGGGGTGCGCGGATCAAAGTCCAGGGCTTTCGCTAGCCCTTCAACCAGTTTGACAAAATATCGCGCATTGGGGCTCGACGTCCACGGTTGGATGGCTTCGACAGCCGGGGCATCCGGATCCGGGATCAACAAATCCACATCCACTTCAAGGCGCGTGCCCAAGCCATCGCACACCGGGCAGGAACCGAAAGGCGCGTTGAACGAGAACGCGCGAGGCTCGTATTCCTCAATGGTCAGCGTGTGGCCGTTGGGGCAGGCTGCTTTCTCCGAGTAGGTGTGCGTGAGCTCTTCGCGGTCTACGAAATCCAGGGTGACTAGGCCGTCTGCCAAGCGCAGTGCTGTTTCCACCGAATCCGTCAGCCGCTGCTTTTGAGAAGCCTTCACCTGCAGGCGGTCCACGACGACATCGATGTCGTGCTTGATCTGCTTCTTCAGCTTGGGCGGGTCACTGAGCTGGTAAAGCTCACCATCCACCCGAACGCGGGAATAACCCTGCGCCGCGAGATCTGCGAAGAGGTCAACGAACTCGCCCTTACGTCGGCGCACCACAGGGGCAAGGACCTGGAACTTCAGCTTCTCCTCGTGACTTAAGACCTCATCCACGATCTGCTGCGGGGTTTGGCGCTCAATGACGGCATCGCACTCAGGACAGTGCGCTGTACCCGCGCGAGAAAAGAGCAAACGCAGGTAGTCATAAATTTCAGTGATGGTTCCGACGGTGGAACGCGGATTGTGGTTGGTGGATTTTTGGTCAATGGACACCGCCGGTGATAAGCCATCGATAAACTCGACGTCCGGCTTATCCATTTGGCCGAGGAACATGCGCGCATAAGAGCTTAAGGACTCCACGTAGCGCCGCTGGCCCTCGGCGAAGATGGTGTCAAAGGCAAGTGAGGACTTACCGGATCCTGATAGACCGGTAAACACGACCAGGTTATCGCGCGGAATGTCGATATCCACGCCCTTGAGGTTGTGCTCACGCGCACCTCGTACGACCAAACGATCAGCCACTAGTTGCTGCCTTCCTACACAAAAGAATGTGTGTTCAGAGAGTTCTCACTCAGAATGTACCCGTATGGTTGGACTTATGAACAACGCGCTTGAGCTTCACAAAATTTCCGTGTCCGAGATGGACAACAATTGCTACCTGTTGTGCGCCGGTGACGAGGCGCTGCTTATCGACGCCTCCGCTGACGCCCCTGCGCTGCTCTCCTTGGCCGCCGACCATGGGGTAAAGATCACTTCCGTTCTCACCACGCACCGTCATTGGGACCACGTGCGCGCGCTCAAAGAGGTTCTGGATAAAACCGGTGCCGTGCATTACTCCTCTTTCCTGGACTCCCCTGCCTTGCCGGCACCCGTCGACGTCGAGCTGGAGCACGGCGATACGCTCCCATTCGCCGGCTACGAACTACCCGTCATTATTCTGCGCGGACACACCCCCGGCGGTGCGGCCATTGCCGCAAAGATTGATGGGGTTACCAACCTTTTCGTTGGTGATTCACTCTTTCCTGGCGGAGTGGGCAAGACCACCTCGGAAGGTGACTTCGTGCGTCTGTACAAGGATGTCACGCAGCGTCTCTTTGATGTCTACCCGGACGAAGCGATCGTCCGCCCTGGGCACGGCGCACCCACCACGCTCGGCGCAGAGCGCCCGCACATGGACGAATGGTGGGAGCGGCGTTGGTAACAACTTATTAACTGCTGCACTGACAGCGGCACTTGCTTAACCCGCGTACTATGGTGTGACGAACGTCTTTAAAGATCTATTGAATGGAGCACGTTATGATTCGTAAATTTGCCCGTCCTATGCTGGCCTCCGTGTTTGTCTGGGATGGTGTGGATACGCTCCGCAACACCTCGGAGCACGTCGCGGACACCGAGTCCGCGCTCAAGCGCCTGCGCAAGGTGCTGCCCCGCGAATATGCAGGCTACATCCCAAATGACCCAGAGCTCGTTACCCGCGCACTCGGCGGTGCGAAGACCGCTGCAGGTACCACCTTGGCACTGGGCAAAGCCCCGCGCACCTCGGCTGCAGTGCTCGCGCTGACGCACGTCCCTAACCTGGTGGGCAACGCTTTCTGGACCGCCGATTCCAAGAAGGACAAGGAAGCACAGCGCAACAGCTTCATCACCAACACTGCCCTACTTGGTGCCTTGGCCATTGTTACGCAGGACACCGAAGGCAAGCCCTCCGTGCGTTGGCGTGCTGCCAAGGCCTCGGAGCGTGCCAACAAGAAGATCCAGCAGGCGCTGCCGGGTAAGTCCGAGCAGCAGAAGTTCGCAGAAGACTTCTCCAACCGCGCCAACGAGATTTCTTCTGATGTGACCAATAAGGCTAATGACTGGTTCGAAACCGCCAAGGACTACGTCGAGGACAACCGTGATGATTGGGAGTCCGCTGGCCGGGACTTCATCGACTCCGCGCGCTCCTTCGTCGAGGACAAGGCTGAGACCGCTCGTGAGTTCTTTGAGGAGAACAAAGATGATTGGCTTGACGCTGCACGTGACAACACCGAAACCGCCCGCAAGGGTCTGGTAAAGGCAGCCGGCAAGGCACAGGACCGCGCTGACGAGGCCCTAGCCAAGGCAGATTCGCTCGACGGAAAGCGCGCCCAGAAGAAGGCTCGCAAGCGCGCTGAGAAGCTCCAGAAGCAAGCCTCCAAGAAGCTGGATAAAGCTTTCAAGAAGTTTGGTGACCGCTTCTAAGCTCTCCTTCCTACGCTGCGGAAAGCCCCGCAACGCACCGCGATGATCACCGCGGTGGAGACAACAACGGCTCAGCTAGTATGCTGGGCCGTTGTTCTTTTTCCTGTCCACTCTTCCTTTATCTCCCTTCTTACTTCCCGTCTGTTCACGAGAAGCCTTCATACGCACCCAAGGAGCCTTGTGTCTGAATCTTCACCTGCGACTCACACCGGGAAAACCAGCGCCCACGCGAGCGAGCAGAGCGCCGAAATAGCTAGCGAACAAGCCTATGTCGACGGTCTCTTTGAGCGTCTGGACAACGAGGTCCACGCGGCCAATGTACGCCTCAACGAGGTGCAAGCAGCCGTCGACCCTCATACCCCAGATGCTGATGCTCTCGTGCGCCGCGAAACCGAGTACCACGGCCTACAAGCCAAGCTGGATCGACTTAACGTCGCCCAACTCGGTTTAGTTTTTGGGCGCATCGACATTGATGCACCTGGCGATAACCCCACCCCGGAGGGACTAGACCGCCGCTATATCGGCCGCATGGGGCTCGATGCCCGGGAGGAGGACTACCGCACGCTTCTTTTGGATTGGCGTGCCCCGATGGCGCGGCCCTTCTACCTGGCAACCACTGCGCACCCTGAAGGGGTTCACGTCCGCCGGCATATCAGGACTACCGGTCGCACTGTCACCGGTATTAGCGACGAGATCCTCGAAGGAGACAACACTGCAGAAAGCAGCGATGTCGCTAGTGAATCCGCCCTCCACCACGTCATGCAGCGTGCCCGCACTGGCCATATGCCCTCCATCGTGGAGACCATTCAGCGCGAACAGGATGAGATCATCCGTGACAGCACGCGCGGCGTCATGGTGGTCGAAGGCGGACCAGGAACCGGCAAGACGGCGGTGGCGCTGCACCGTGTGGCTTACTTGCTCTACACCTACCGCGAACAATTAGCCGCCACGGGCGTGCTCATCGTGGGCCCCAATTCCACCTTCCTGGAATACATTTCCCGAGTACTCCCGGAACTTGGTGAGACCGGCGTTGTACTCTCCACCATTTCTTCTCTCTTCCCCAGCATCGAGGCTACACACTCTGAATCCTTGCTCGCCCGCGAAATCAAGGGTTCCGAGGCCATGGTGGAGATTCTCGGCAACGCGGTGAAGGACTACCAGCGTTTACCCGAGCAGCTGCGCACGCTGGAGATCGATCGGCTCGAGCTCACCGTGGACCCCCAGATGGTCAAGGCAGCACGAACCCGCGCACGGCGCTCGCGCAAGCCGCACAACGATGCTCAAGCGGCGTTTGCGGAACACCTCATTGAATCGCTGGCCCAACAGATGGCCGAACGCATCGGTTCTGATCCGCTGGGAGGCGCCAACCTGCTCTCCCGCGCAGATGTGGACCAGCTCCACGATGATCTTGCTGAAGAACCGCAGGTCCTGGAGCTCATCGACGAGTTCTGGCCCCATCTGGCGCCTACAGATGCGCTCGCCGAGCTCCTGAGCAGCACCGAACGCATCGATTCAGCGGCCAGCGCCTACGATGAGGAAACCCGGGGTGCCCTCTACCGCGAGGATGGCCGGGCTTGGGCGGCGTCCGACGCTGCGCTTCTCGACGAGCTCGCTGTCCTCATCGGCATGCCAGACCCAGAAGCGGAACGCGCTGCAGAGGAGAAGGAATGGCGTGAGCAGGTCGCCGAGGCAGAAGATGCCCTCGACATTCTGAGCTCATCTGATTCCACCGACAACGATGATGACATGTTCGAAGCGGAGATTCTCTCTGCCCACGACGTCATCGATGCCGAGCACCTCGCTCGACGCCACGAAGTTCGGGATTCCCGCACCACCGCTCAACGTGCCCGCGAGGACTACACGTGGGCTTACGGGCACGTCATCGTCGACGAGGCACAGGAGTTGACCCCAATGGAGTGGCGCATGATTTTCCGGCGCAGCCCTTCCCGGTGGATGACGCTCGTCGGCGATACCTCCCAGACTGGAGCTCCCGCCGGCGTTGATGATTGGGGCGAGACTCTCGAGCCTTTCGTCGGCCAGCGCTTCCGATTGCACGGTCTGAGTGTCAACTACCGAACCCCGCGCCCGATCACGGAGCTGGCCAACCAGCTCCTTCAATCCATCAACCCCGAGGCGACGCCAGGCATCGCGGTGCGCGACGGTGTGGACGTTATCTGGCAGGACGGTGAGAGCGACCTTCAGCCCGCAACCTTCCAGGACGCTGACGGGCGCCTGCGCGCTGTGATCACCGCAGCCAACGTTGAGCAGATCAAAGGACTGGAGTTTGACCACGTCACCGTAGTCAATCCGGATGACATCGTGGAAGCGTCCCCGCAGGGTCTGCACAACCTCTACGTGGCGCTGACGCGTGCGACGCAGTCCCTCACCATCGCCGGCCGCTACGCGGAGGTTTTCCGTTAATCTGGTGCGCATGGCACTTTCCGATATCGCCCGCAAAGTCGAATCCACCGCAAATGCTTACTCGCTCAAGCGCTCAGCACGCAAAGGCTGGCGCCCCAGTGTTACTGGCTATGCCGGCTACGGCAACGAGGAATTCGTCCACGTGCTGGGGCGGGTCCTCATGCATGACCCTGCCGCCGAAGAGCGCGATACGTGGGCTCAACGCGGATACCGCCAGTTCTTCACCATTCAGGTCACGCACCACGAGGTTGAAGTTACGGTTGGCGGGAAAACGGTAGCGGGCACCACGAACGACAACGGCTATGTCGACGTGCTAGTCCATGACCACGGGCTCGAACCTGGTTGGCACGAGGTCACCATCCGGGCCAAGGGCGCCGAGGAAGCCAGCGCGGAGGTCCTCATCGTGGATAAGGACACGACCTTCGGTGTGGTCAGCGATATCGATGACACCATCATGGTGACGTGGCTGCCACGCGCGATGATTGCGGCGTGGAATTCTTGGGTCAAGCGCACCAATACGCGCAAACCAGTAGAAGGCATGGCCAGCTTCTACCGAGAGATCTCCCAGCAGCATCCAGAAGCTCCCTTCATTTACCTCTCCACCGGTGCGTGGAACACCTATGACACGTTGGTGAATTTCATGGCGGACAACGGATTCCCCCGTGGCCCGCTACTCCTGACGGATTGGGGGCCTACACCTACCGGCCTCTTCCGCAATGGCCTGGAGCACAAGCGCGTCCAATTGCGAAACCTGTTCATCGCTTTCCGCAAACTGCGCTGGCTGCTCATCGGTGATGATGGCCAGCACGATCCCTTGACCTATGCGGACGCGGCAGCGGAGCATCCTAACCATGTGGCAGCAGTTGCGATACGCAATCTCACACCGCAGGAGCAGCTGCTGTCCCACGGCTCGCTCGCTCCCTTGGTGAAGGTCAACGAGCAGTCTTCTTTCGATATCCCGCTCATTCAAGGCACCGACGGTAACGCCCTTGCCCGTGCCTACCGCACTCTTCCTTCCAGCTAGGAAGATAAGAAAAGGCGCGCAGCGGCCCAGGTAACCCTTTCTTTGAAGGTCTCTGGGCGCTGCGCGCCGTGCACGCAATAAAGCGTTAGTTGACGGTGTGGACAATCATGACATCGCAATCAGACTGACGTGCGACGTCCGCCGGTACCGAACCAAGCAGGCGGCCGGTCAGGGAGTTGATTCCACGGTTACCCACGATGAGCAGGTCTGCCTTGTTGTCGTTGACAATGGACATCAGGGCCTGAACCGGGGTGCCCGGGCGCACAGCGGTCTCCACCTTCGCCACGCCGAACTTCTCTGCGTGCTCCTTGCCAGAGGCGAGGTTGGCCTGGGCCTTCTCATCACCGAGAATCGTCACGGAATCCTGGCGCAAAGTCTTGGAAGCCTGCTCCTGGTTCTCGTAGTAGGCGCAACCGATGATGAGGGTGGCATCGAAGGCTGCGGCGATCTTGGCGGCGCGCTCCACAGCAAGCAGGGAGGACTTGGAACCGTCGGTGCCGACCACGATCTTGTTGTAATCGCTCATGATGACCTTTCTTCGCTGGCCTCAACCATGAGGCCACCGCTTGACAAAATTTTAAAGCTTTTGCGCACCCGCTAGTCTAACAACGCTGGCGCGTTCACGTCGATCAGCGCGCACGAGGCTCAGCGCGCCATGTTCTGCCCTAGTCAGTGGTGTTGACCACGACGACGTCAGCGTGGGCTTTACGAGTGAGCTCCGTCGCCACGGAGCCGAACACGCGACCACGCACCGAATGAATTCCCTTGTTACCCACAACGAACATATCAACGTCATGGTCCCTGCCGACCTCGAGGAGCGAATTCACCGGGTCACCGGACTTAGCGATGATCTCAATCCGCTCCGCCCCCTCGCCGTGCGCAATCTCCGCGGCATTGTTGAGGAAGCTTTCCGACATCTCTTCGCTCACAACCGGTACTCGGGCATCCTCTGAGTTCGGGGCGCCGAGCATCGAACCCGAGTGGTTGTAGAAAGCAGACACGATAATCAGCGTCGCGTCATAAGCGCGTGCCATGGACGCGGCAGAACGAACAGCGCGCATGGACGTCTGAGAACCATCGGTTCCGACAGCGATAACGTTGTAGCTCAGCATAATTCTCCTTATAAGTAGCGATTAATCCTTAACAGTATGACACGGTCTGCTATGCCGAGACGGATTTTACCCGCACATTGAGTTGGCAAATTTCAGGACTAGGCGCGTCGTCAAATGCCGGCCTCCTTGAGACCGCGTTGCTCCTTTTTCAGATCAGCGATCTCATCGCGCAAGCGCCCCGCCAACTCGAATTTGAGCTCCCGGGCTGCCTCGCGCATTTGGGTCGTTAGGTCGTCGATAAGCGCCTGCACCTCGTCGGCAGCCATGGAGGACACATCCGGCTTGTCGACGATGGCCGTGGGATCCGCGTCCTGCCCCTGCTCATCGGCGTCCTCATAAACCTGGTCCAAGATATCGGCGATCTTTTTGCGTAGCGGCTGCGGGTCGATGCCGTGCTCCTTGTTATAGGCAATCTGCTTCTCACGGCGGCGCTCAGTCTCCTCGATGGCTTCCTGCATTGAGTCCGTAATCTTATCGGCGTACATGATGACCTCACCGGACACATTTCGGGCGGCGCGGCCAATAGTCTGAATAAGCGAGGTGGTGGAGCGCAGAAAACCTTCCTTATCGGCATCCAAGATGGCGACAAGTGAAACTTCAGGAAGGTCGAGGCCCTCACGCAGCAGGTTGATGCCCACGAGGACATCGAATTCCCCCAAGCGCAATTGGCGCAGCAGCTCCACGCGCTGAAGCGTGTCAATATCCGAGTGGAGGTAGCGCACCTTGATACCGTGTTCCAGCAAATAGTCCGTGAGGTCCTCTGCCATGCGTTTGGTCAACGTCGTGACCAGGACGCGCTCCTGCTTCGCGGTGCGGGCGCGGACCTCATCGATGAGATCATCAATCTGGCCCTTGGTGGGCTTGACCGTCACCTTGGGATCTACGAGGCCGGTGGGGCGAATGACCTGTTCCACGAACTCGCCGCCGGAAGCCGTCATTTCGAAATCACCGGGCGTCGCCGACATGTACACCGCTTGTCCCACACGTTCTTCGAACTCATCGAAAGTGAGCGGACGGTTGTCTACGGCAGAAGGCAAACGGAAGCCAAACTCCACGAGGTTGCGCTTGCGGGCCATATCGCCCTCAAACATGCCGCCGATCTGCGGGACGGTCACGTGAGACTCATCGATGATGGTGAGGAAGTCCTCTGGGAAATAGTCCAGGAGTGTCGCCGGCGCGGAGCCGGCGGGACGTCCATCAACGTGGCGCGAATAGTTCTCAATGCCGGAGCAAAAGCCCACCTGCTCGATCATCTCAAGGTCGTATTCGGTACGCATGCGCAGGCGCTGCGCTTCGAGCAACTTGCCGCGGTTCTCCAGCTCCGCGAGGCGCTCCGCGAGCTCCTCCTTGATGTCCTCGATGGCACGGGCCATGCGCTCTGGCCCAGCTACATAGTGCGTTGCGGGGAAGATTCTTACCTCGTCGACCCGCTCCAGCACGTCGCCCGTCAAGGGGTGGATGTAGTAGAGCTCGTCCACGTCATCGCCGAAGAACTCGATGCGCACCGCGCGCTCTTCATAGGCAGGGATAATATCCACGGTATCGCCCTTGACGCGGAAGGTTCCGCGCGTAAAGCCCACGTCATTGCGCTCATACTGAATATCCACGAGCAAGCGGAGGAAGCGATCGCGGTCGATCTCCTCCCCTTCCTCTAGCACAACAGAGCGATCAAGATAGGACTGCGGCGTGCCCAGACCGTAGATACACGACACAGAAGAAACCACAACCACATCACGGCGAGAAAGAAGAGCTGACGTGGCGGAGTGGCGGAGGCGCTCCACGTCCTCATTAATAGAGGAGTCCTTCTCAATGTAGGTGTCCGTCTGCGCGATATAGGCTTCCGGTTGGTAGTAGTCGTAATAGGAGACGAAGTACTCCACCGCGTTGTGTGGGAGAAGCTGGCGCAGCTCATTTGCCAGCTGCGCCGCCAGCGTTTTATTCGGCGCCATCACAAGTGTTGGGCGCTGCTGCTTTTCGATGAGCCAGGCGGCTGTCGCGGATTTACCGGTACCCGTGGCACCCATGAGTACCACGTCGCGCTCGCCGCGACTGAGCCGCTCATCCAGTTCCGCGATGGCGGCGGGCTGGTCGCCAGCGGGCTGGAATTCGGACTCAACACGGAACTCGGCTGAGCGCCGCTCGATTTCGCCAACAGGGCGATGTTCGGAGACGGGCAGGATGGGGTGTTCAGCAGCAAAAGCCATGCTGACCAGTCTAACGCGCACACCACGAAACCTGCTAGGGCCCACTGGCTAGGCAACCTGTCTCACCTGTGTCTGTGAAGGGAGGCCTCACTGCATTTTAGGGCAACGCCGCGCGCGTCCTGCGCAACCACAGTTCAAGCTCACCCGTGGTTTCCCACAACGCATAAATCGGGGAACTGTTGGGCTCCATCGCTGTATTGATTTTCTTGCGCAACCAGGCCCGGGTTTGTGGTGTGCGCAATGCTTTAACGTCATCCGCGCTAATTCCAGCGGGGAGCCTATCTTCAGGCGTGGTGGCCAATGCCCCCAGGGCGATGATTACCCCAGCATCGTCGACATCGATGGGAGAATCCACGCAGCTTTTCTTAAAAGTATCAAGATCGAAGGAGCCATCACGGATTGCCGCGAGCACTTCGCACGCGGCGTGATTATCAAAAGGCCCAACATCCCACGTTCCCATGGAGGTGCAGATTAAGCAGGGAATGTGAACGGGATGCGAGCACAAGGTAAATTTTAGCCGCCATATCCTTTAAAAGTTGGCGCTCTCCTTTAGAATCTGCTGACATGAAGCTTCGTTCTCTTACCAGCGCGTTGACCATTGCCGGACTAGTGCCTGTCGCTATCGTGACCCACTCCCCTGCGGCCCACGCGTCACCGTGTACGGCCTACTCGAGGTCCGGCAGCTTCACGTCGAAACCCGAGACTTCCGGCTCTTCGCTCGGTGGGCTCGACGCCCTACTCGGCAGCTCTTCCCGGTCCAGCAGTTCGGGCAATACTGAGGCACCACAGCGCAGCAACTATAACCAGCGCCAGATCAGCGGCGGGCCAACCCAAATCATGCAGCTCATCACTGGTTCCGGTTCTCCAAACCGCACCGACCGGAAGTTTGATATTTCCGGAACTGACCTCGGCATCGCCTACTCGGATGGCGCGGGCAAATCCTACTATGTCTTCGGCGATTCCATGGATTGCTCAAGCGAGGGCGACGGGTGGCGTTCCAACCTCCTTTTGCGCACGAGCGACCACGACTATGGTGACGGCCTGCGCCTGGAGGAAGCACTAACGAACTCTGGATGGTCGGCTCAAGGCCGGGCTAAGGAGTTCATCCCTTCCCAGAAGGTGGGAGATAAAGACACCAACGGCGAGCGCACCACTATCCCCACGGCCGGCATAGTGGTCGACGGCGTGCACTACATCGACTACATGTCGGTGCGCTCCTGGCACGATCCGAAGACCGGCTGGTCCACCAACTTTGGCGCGACCGTGAAGTCGACTGATGGCGGAGTCACGTGGCGCGCAGTGCCAGAGGCCACCCGAACCAACACTAGCCACGGTGCGAACGCGCCGATTCCCGGCGGCGCCAACTACCGCAAAGGGTTTGAAAAACTTCAACAATCAGCCTTCATCGAGCACGACGAGTACATTTACCGCTTCACCACCGGCAACGGCCGCCGCGGCCCAGCATATTTGTCCCGTGCGTTGAAGTCGGAGTTTCCTAACGAGGAAGCCTTCAGCTACTACTCTGACGGCTCCTGGGTGAAGAATCCGGCGAGCGCCACCGAGGTACTCGACGGCAAGGTATCCGAACTCTCTGTGGCTTACAACCACTACTTGGGCAAATACATCACTATGTACGGGGTGGAGGGCGAAGGCATCGTTATGCGCACGGCCGATAGCCCAGAAGGCCCATGGTCGCCGCGCCGCATGCTGGTGAGTGAAAAGACCACCAAGGTCGTCAGCGGCCAGCCGCTCAATGACACCTATGCTCCCTTCGTTCTGCCGAACCAGGACGATCAGCACCTCTATTACACTCTGACGTCCTGGCATGACTACAACACCATGCTCATGCGCACAGACCTCGACTTCGTGGGCGAAGACATGGAAAACAACGACCACGTTGAAGTCTCTGACGTCGTAGCGACGCGTTAGTTAATTGCGCGTCCCTAGGCGAACCGGGAGCGGAGCTTGTCGACGACCCCGTCAACCTGCGCATCGAGCTCATCGCGAGCGCCGTTGTTATCAATGATGAAATCAGCAGCGGCGCGGCGCACATCGTCCGGGACCTGCGCGGCTATCCGGCGGCGCGCATCCCCCTCATCCAGCCCGCGATACTCCACGAGGCGGCGAACCCGCTCCTCCACATCGACGTCAACGACGATGGTGGCGTCCATATTTTTGTGTAGACCCTTGTCCACGAGGAGCGGCATGTCATACACCACGAAGTCGGCGCCAGCGCGGCGCGCGGAGTTGAAGCGGGCCTGGGTTTCCTCCTGAATACGCGGGTGCGTAATGGAGTTGAGGAGATCGGTCTTCTCCCGGCTGGCGAAAGCGCGGGAAGCCAGCAGCCCACGATCGAGGCTTCCATCGGCTTGAAGGATATCCTCCCCGAAAGCGTCTGCTAACTCAGCGAGCGCCGGTTGCCCCGGTTCAACGATGTCCCGAGCTATCTGATCGGCATCAACTAGCTCCCATCCGTGGTGCAGGAGAAGCTGCGCCACTGTAGATTTTCCGCTGCCGATACCGCCGGTGAGTCCAATGAGCTTCATACCGGCTTAGGATACGCGAAAGGCCACCCCTCCCACAGTGGGAGAAGCGGCCTTTCTCAAAAGCTAGACCATCTCGGGTTCATCGCTGAGTGCGAACCGAGAAAGATCCATTCTTAGTTGCCAGCGAGCTTGTCGCGCAGAGCAGCGAGCTGCTCGTCGGATGCGAGGGAGCCGCCAACCTCTGCCTGAGAATCGGATGCCGGAGCTGCATCCTGAGACTCGGAAGAGTAGTTGGAGTTGGCAGCGGACTCAGCGGCCTCAGCAGCTGCAGCACGGTTGCGCTCGATCTGAGCGGTGTGCAGGTTGAAGCGACGCTCGGACTCGGCGTAGCGAGCCTCCCAAGCCTGACGCTGCTCGTCGTAGCCCTCGAGCCACTCGTTGGTCTCTGGGTCGAAGCCCTCCGGGAACACGTAGTTGCCCTGCTCGTCGTAGGAGTCAGCCATGCCGTACTTGGACGGATCGAACTCGTCAGTGTAGTCCTCGTCGGCCTGCTTAACAGACAGGGAGATACGACGACGCTCGAGGTCGATGTCGATGACCTTGACCATGACTTCCTGGCCAACGTTGACAACCTGGTCCGGAACCTCCACGTGGCGCTGAGCCAGCTCGGAGATGTGGACGAGGCCCTCGATGCCCTCCTCGACGCGAACGAAGGCGCCGAACGGAACGAGCTTGGTGACCTTGCCCGGGACGATCTGGCCCACAGCGTGGGTGCGGGCGAAGACGCGCCACGGATCTTCCTGGGTTGCCTTCAGGGACAGGGACACGCGCTCGCGGTCCAGGTCGACGTCGAGAACCTCGACGGTGACCTCGTCGCCCACGGTGACAACCTCAGACGGGTGGTCGATGTGCTTCCAGGACAGCTCGGAAACGTGAACCAGGCCGTCGACACCGCCGAGATCGACGAAGGCGCCGAAGTTGACGATGGAGGAGACAACGCCCTTGCGGACCTGACCCTTCTGCAGCTGGTGCAGGAACTCGGAGCGGACCTCGGACTGGGTCTGCTCGAGGTATGCGCGGCGGGACAGGACAACGTTGTTACGCTGCTTGTCCAGCTCGATGATCTTGGCCTCGAGCTCCTGGCCGATGTACGGCTCCAGGTCGCGAACGCGGCGCATCTCAACGAGGGAAGCCGGGAGGAAGCCACGGAGGCCGATGTCGAGGATGAGACCACCCTTGACAACCTCGATGACGGTACCGGTAACCGGCTCTTCCTTGGCGTGCAGCTCTTCGACGGCGCCCCAAGCGCGCTCGTACTGTGCGCGCTTCTTGGACAGGATCAGACGGCCTTCCTTGTCCTCCTTGGTGAGAACAAGTGCGTCGATCTCGTCGCCGACCTCGACAACCTCATCCGGGTTGACGTCGTGCTTGATAGAGAGCTCGCGGGACGGGATGACGCCCTCGGTCTTGTAACCGATGTCGAGCAGGACCTCGTCGTGGTCAACCTTGACCACGGTGCCCTCGACGATGTCACCATCGTTGAAGTACTTGATGGTGGCGTCGACGGCTGCGAGGAAGTCCTCTGCGGTTCCGATGTCGTTGATCGCAACCTGAGGGGTGTTAGAAGTTGGCATGTAGTTATGCTCCGAATAAACGTAGGAGATCGTAATTGGACAGTTACGCGTCTCTTGAAAAGCGTCATTAAGCAGCGCAAATACGCAAGGCTTAAGATGGATTTCAATCCCGACTCGCAGCCGTGCCGAGCTCTCCTACAGTAGCCCAGCGCGTCCCGAGTCATAGACACGCCCGTACAACCCTACATCCTCGCAGCTAAAACGGCAAATACAACACGGAAAAGAAATTGGAAAAGTGAGAATGTCTTCTGCAGCCTTTTCTGCTTCCTCAGCCAATCGCAATTTTTGGGATCGTGACGCCGATTCCTACCACGCGGAACACCCCGAATATCTATCCTCTTTCTACTGGTGTCCTGAGATGCTGCACGAGGCGGAAGCGCAGCTACTGGGCGATGTATCCTCCGATACCGTCCTCGAGCTCGGCTGCGGCTCCGCGCCTTGCACGCAGTGGCTGCAAGGACGCGCGCGCTTTGCCACGGGCTTCGATCTCTCGTCTGGAATGCTTTCCCATGCCGAGAGTGGCCTACCGCTCGTTCAGGCTGATGCCCTAGCACTTCCCTATCGTGACGAATCCTTCGACGTCGTCTTCTCCGCCTTTGGCGCCCTTCCCTTCGTGGCCAACCTTGACCAGGCACTGAACGAAGTCCACCGTGTTCTGCACCCTCATGGCCGCTTCGTCTTTTCTGTGCCACACCCCATGCGTTGGGTCTTCCCCGATGATCCACAGGACCTCACTGCGCAGCTGTCTTATTTTGAACGCGCCTACCTAGAGCAGGATGACAGCGGTGAGCTCAGCTATGCCGAGTTCCACCGCACGATGGGCGATTGGGTGCGAGCACTCCAAGTGCGCGGTGCATTTGAAATTCGCAACCTCATCGAACCCGAGTGGCCGAAGGAAAACACACTTACGTGGGGACAATGGTCGCCTGAACGGGGAGCCATTTTCCCCGGCACCGCCATCTTCGTGTGCGAAGCACGGTAGGTCAGACACTACCTCCCCTGGTATCGAATCAATCGGCTGCAGCGAACTAAGCTGACAGCCATGCTTCTAGAACGCCTCGGGATTTTCGTGCGCCGCGCAGTGGCCTGGTGGATTGATGCCTTTCTCGCCGCCGCCATCATCGTGGCACTCAAGTGGCTTATCAACCTCATCGCCGATGAAGTGCTGAGCGGTCGAGCAGGCGCTGTCTATGACATCGTTGCCCTCGCACTCGTCTTCTACGTCTACCGAGTGTGGGTAGAGGCCGCAAAGCAGACTTCCCTGGGTAAGTGGTCGCTAAAGCTAGAAGTCATTGCTGAGCATCCCGGAATCGGCAGCCCAGCCGTTCGCAACGGCTGGCTCCTTCTCACACTTCTCGCGTTGACAGGACTCCCCTTCGTGGAGGCAACCATCCTGGGCATCCTCGGCCTCAGCGTCCTGCTGCTGGGACAAACCCCATTCGACCTCCTTGCCGGATGTTTGGTCGAGCGACGCACGCCCACCGAAGACGAGCGCGCGGTGGGCTTGACCTAAGCCCTAGTGCGCTGCGGCATCCCAGTTTTTGCCCACACCAACGGAGACTTCAAGGGGCACAGTCAACTCGATAGCCTTGTCCATCTCTCGCTCCACGATGCGCTGGACGTCCTCCGCTTCGCCGGGAGCCACCTCCACGACGAGTTCATCGTGAACCTGGAGCAAGACGCGCGAGGCCAAACCTTCAAGCGCCTTGTCCACGCGAATCATGGCCACCTTGATAATGTCTGCTGCAGTTCCCTGAATCGGGGCGTTGAGCGCTGCGCGCTCGGCGTTCTCGCGAGCAACACGATTATCGGAGTTCAGCTCCGGTAGGTAGCGGCGGCGCCCGAAGACCGTGGAGGTGTAGCCGTCCTTTCGAGCTTGCACGACAACTTCGTCGAGGTAGCGCTTTACACCACCAAATCGCTCAAAGTAGCTCTCCATGATCTCCTTGGCTTCCCGTGCGGGGATGCCCAGCTGTTGCGACAAGCCAAATGCGGATAGCCCATAGACCAAGCCATAGGACATGGCCTTGACTCGGCGGCGCAGCTCTGGGGTGACCTCATCGACAGGAACATCGAAGACCTTGGAACCAACGTAGTTATGGAGGTCCTCACCCTCCCGGTAGGCCTCAATAAGCCCAGGGTCGGCAGAGAGGTGCGCCATGACTCGCATCTCAATCTGCGAGTAATCGGCCGTAATCAAGGTTTCGAAGTCTTCACCGACCACGAAGGCCGAGCGGATCTGGCGACCAGCCTCCGTGCGCACCGGGATGTTCTGCAGATTCGGCTCGGTCGAGGATAGGCGGCCGGTTGAAGTCACCGTCTGGTTAAACGTGGTGTGAATGCGGCCATCCGGCTGAATGGTCTTGATGAGCCCCTCCAGCGTCGTCTTCATTTTCTGGTATTCGCGGTGCGCCAGCAGGTGATCCAGGAAGGGGTGCGGATGGGTAACGGCCAGCTGCTCAATTTCCTTAGCTGCGGTCGAATAACCTGTCTTAGTCTTCTTCGTCTTCGGCATATCGAAAGTATCGAAGAGCACCGCCTGCAGCTGCTTCGGGGAATTCAGGTTAAGAGAATCATCACCAGCCAACTCGCGGGCGGCGCGTTCCTGCTCATTGACCTGCTCAATGAAAGCATCACGCTGCGTTTCCAAGACATCGCGGTCAACTGCAATACCAGCGGCCTCCATCTGGGCCAGGATGGTCACGAGCGGCAACTCAAGGTCTGTATACAACTCGAAGGAATCAATCTCTTGGAGTTGACTAGTCAGTTCTGCCGCCAGCTCCATGATGGCGCCGGCCTGTTCTACAAGTTGATTGTCATCCAAGAGGGAAAGCTGCTCCGTGGCCACCCCCAAGGACTTCTGCAGATGGCGCTGGTACACGTCCGTCAACGCATACGTGCGCTGACCTGGGCGCAGGAGGTAGGCCGCCAGGGCTGTGTCATGGGCAATTCCACGTAGTTCAATCCCTCGCCCCGCCAGCATGTGCCAAGTAGCCTTTGCCTCGTGCACATACTTCGGCGCATCTGATGACAACCACGCGGCCAGGGCGGCGTCATCTTCTGCATCCAGGTCCGCCAATTCAATCTGGAGTCCTTCAAAAGCTGAATCGACCAGTGCTAGCGCTGCCGCATCTCCTGCACCTGGGGTTCCGTCACCCTGCACGAATACCGCGACATGCTTTTTACCTTCGAGCCACTTAGCCAGCGGCGTGTCCACCACGGTCACCGATACATCCGGCGTTTCCTCCGCCGCGGCAGCTTCAGCGGCGGCATCGTGCGGGACGGCGTTGAGGACCCGCTCGCGCAGGTTGGTGCCAAATTCCAACTCGTCGAAGCGAGCCGCGACCTCGCTAGCGACCGCTCCCTTGAATTCCAGGTCTGCCGGTCCAACCTCCAGGTCCATGTCCGTCACCATTTGGGTGAGCTTCCGGTTGAGCTTGACCTGTTCAATGCGGTCGCGGAAGTTCTGGCCCGCCACTCCCTTGATTTCCTCGGCATGCTCGATGAGGCCATCGAGGGAACCATACTGGGTAATCCATTTCGTGGCGGTCTTCTCCCCCACTTTCGGAACGGAAGGCAAGTTATCGGAAGGATCTCCGCGCAGGGCTGCGAAATCCGGGTACTGCTCGGGGCTCAGGCCGTACTTCTCCTTCACCGCCTCCGGTGTGAAGCGATGCAGCTTGGACACCCCACGCATGGGATAGAGGACGGTCGTGGAGTCGTCGACAAGCTGCAAATAGTCGCGGTCACCGGTAACCAGGAAAGTCTCATAGTCCGCGCCCGCCTGTGTGGACAACGTGGCCACGATGTCATCGGCCTCGAAATTCTCGCGCGAGAGCGTGGTAATTCCCAACGTTTCCAGCACGTCACGGATGAGCTCAACCTGCCCTCGGAACTCTTCCGGGGCGGCTTCGCGCTGCGCCTTGTAGTCGGGGAACATCTCCGTGCGGAAGGTTTTGCGGCCCACGTCGAAGGCTACAGCGACGAAGTCCGGCTTCTCCTCGGCGAGGATATTCGCCAGCATGGACAGGAAGCCGTATACCGCGTTCGTGTGCTGGCCACCCGAGGTGGAAAAGTTCTCCGCGGGCAGTGCATAAAATGCGCGAAAGGCCATGGAGTGGCCGTCAATGAGCAAGAGTCGGGGCTGAGAAGTAGTCACCCGGCCCATCCTAACGTGTTGCACGGAGCGGCACCGTTGAGGGCCGTAGGCAGGCAATTAGGTTCACATTGGTCGGCTGCGCTACTATCGTTGCTTGTGCGCCCCTGTAGCCCAATTGGCAGAGGCAACGGATTCAAAACCCGTGTAGTGTGAGTTCGAGTCTCACCAGGGGCACAATTCCACCCCGCAACAGACCCTGTTGTGGGGTGTTAGCGTTTTCAACCGAAAGGAATCCGTTACCATGCGTCGCACTATCATCGCTGTGAGCACCGCCGTTGCCCTCACCTTGGGTGGTACCACCGTGGCTACTGCCGCAGATTCGAGTGCCGACAAGGAGGTTTCCTCCAAGGTGGAAGGTTCCTCCTACTACCAGGAGCTGCGTAAGTCTGCGGCGTCCTCGGACGATCCGCAGCTCAACACTTTCTACACCGTGCTTCTCGACGGCCTTGTAGGCCTCGCTGCCTTCGCCATCTTAGGTTCGATCTACGGCGAGGTGGCCAAGCGCTTGCCGATGTAGGCAACGTATAACCTTCTATGGGCTGAATAGTTTGCATAAGCCCTTCGCGGAGTGAGAGAATAAGGAGTCATCTGCCCATTCCTCTCCTTCGGCACGGCATCCCCACCGAGGAGACTGTCAACGTTACTTTCGGTTTATGCACTATATTCTTAACGCCATTTGCGGCGCCCTCATTGGCATGGCCGAGTTGGTCCCCGGTATTTCCGGAGGCACCGTGGCGCTCATCGTAGGCATCTATGAACGCGCTTTGCACAACGCCAATGATCTCATTTCCGGCCGTTTCAAAAAGGTTGAGTGGGGCTTCCTCCTCTCAGTCGCCGCCGGCATGTTCCTTGCCGTCTTCGGTTTTTCCACGCTGCTCCACAACTTTGTGGAAGGACAAGTGTCCTTGTCCCGCGCATTGTTCCTCGGCATGGTCGCCGTGTCCATCATCGTTCCAATAAGCATGATGTCGCGGTTTACGCCCGCGTCCATCGCCGCATTCATCATCGCCACCGTCGCGATCTTCTTCGTTACCGGCTTTACTTCAACTCCTGTCGAAGACCCCAGCCTGATTGTGGTGTTCTTGGCGGCCATGGTGGCCGTCTGCGCGCTCGTTCTCCCCGGCGTATCGGGCTCACTCATCTTGCTGACGATGGGCCTCTACCAGCCTGTCATTGGCGCGGTCTCTGACCGGAACATGACCATCGTGGGCGTCTTCGCCCTCGGCGCGCTGTGCGGCCTTGTCGCGTTCGTCAAGGTTTTGAATTACCTACTCGATACCCACCGCGATCCGACCTTGGCCGCCATGGCCGGCTTTATGCTGGGCTCGCTTCGCGCATTGTGGCCGTGGGGCGCAGACCAGGATGCTTCCACACCGCTTATCCTGCTTATGTTCGCGCTCGGCGGCATCATCGTCGCTATTTTCATCGCCGTGGATAGGCGCAAAGCCGCAAGTTATCAAGAGAGTTAAAGCATGAATAAGAAGAAGGCCATCGTGGGCGCTGTCGGAGCGCTGGCCTCCGTTGCCCTCTCCGGCTGCGTCACCAACGAGGAGCCAGCGCTGCCAGAGGGCTGGTCCGCGCCCAACGTGGACGAAGTGCCCGAGATTGCCGCGATGTATCAGGACGCAGATGGTGTCCTCACCGTCGGCACGAACCCACCGTTCGCGCCTTTCGAGTTCAAGGACTCCGACGGCTCGATCATCGGCTTGGAAATGGACCTAGCCAATGCAGTCGCCCAAGTATTGGGGCTCAAGTTCCAGCCAGTGGAACAAGACTTCTCCATGATCTTGCCGGCGGTTCAGTCGGGACAGATTGATCTCGGCGGTTCCGGGTTCACCGATACCAATGAGCGCCGGGAAAACTTCGATTTCGTCGACATCCTCTACGCCGGCATCCAGTGGGCAGAACTCACCGACGGCCCCCACAAGGTCGATCCATCGAATCCCTGTGGCCTTACCGTCGCGGTGCAGCGCACGACGGTGTCGGAGACCGACGATCTGCGTCCCAAGCAGGAAGCCTGCGATGGTAACTTGACCATCCTGCCCTATGACACAAGCGATAACGCCGCCCTTGCGGTTTTGATGGGCCGCGCGGACGCCCTCTCTGCGGATTCACCAGTCTCCGCATGGGCTGTCAACCGCTCAGATGGACGTATGTCCATGGTCGGCAAGATGTTCGACGCCGCACCCTACGGCTTCGCCGTGCCAAAGGATTCAGACCTCGGCCCTGCCGTGGCGGCGGCACTCCAGCATCTCATCGATACCGGGGCATACGCTGAAATTCTCGATAAATGGGGTGTTGACGACGGACTCGTCGAACACGCAATGATTAACGAAAGGCCGATCAATGACTAACTCCTCTCTCCCGGCAGCGTCGAATTCATCGGCTTCGACTGCCCCAGAAAAGATCGAAGCCCGCCCACTGCGTCACCCCTGGCGCTGGGTATTCGCCACTGTCCTCGCTCTGCTTGCCGTATGGTTCATCATCTCCTCGGCACGCAACGAAGCCTTCGGGTGGGGCACGTATTTCCAGTATCTTTTCGATACTCGGATTGCCACCGCTGCCCTGCACACCATTGCCATTACGATTCTGGCAATGATCATCGGCGTCGTAGGCGGCGCTGCCCTCGCGGTGATGCGCATGTCCCCTAACCCTGTGCTAGGTGGCGTGTCGTGGGTCTTCCTCTGGCTCTTCCGTGGCACCCCAATCTACGTGCAGCTCGTCTTCTGGGGTCTACTTTCAGCCCTCTACCAATCCATCAACCTTGGATTCACAGAGATTTCCCTCACCGAGGTACTCAATAACGCATTCCTCTTGTCCGTCTTAGGCTTAGGCTTGAACGAAGCCGCATACATGGCGGAGATTGTTCGCTCCGGTATCTCTTCTGTTCCGGAGGGCCAGAAGGAAGCCAGCAAGGCCCTGGGAATGGGATGGTGGATGACCATGCGCCGCACTGTGCTCCCGCAGGCCATGCGCATCATCATCCCGCCGACCGGCAACGAGTTTATTTCACTGCTCAAGACTTCTTCACTTGTGGTTGCTATTCCCTACACGGCGGAGATTTTTGGCCGCGCCACGGACATTTCGGCTGCGCTCTTCGAGCCCATCCCCCTGCTTATGGTCGCGGCGACGTGGTATTTGGCCATCACCTCTCTGCTCATGGTGGGCCAGTACTTCTTAGAGCGCCGCTTTGAGCGCGGCGCCACCCGCGAGCTCACCGGCCGCCAGTTGGCCGCGCTGGCGGATGCCGAAGGAACCATTCCCCGCAACGTCTCTGTCATCCCGGAGGTAAAGAACTAATGCCGACACCCATGATTTCCGCACAAAATGTGCACAAGTCCTTCGGCCAACTTGAGGTTCTCAAAGGCATCGATCTCACAGTCATGCCCGGTGAGGTCACGTGCCTTCTGGGGCCCTCCGGTTCTGGTAAGTCCACCTTCCTGCGCTGCTGTAATCACCTGGAGAAGGTCACGGCCGGCCGCCTCTACATCGACGGCGAACTGATTGGTTTCCGCGAGCGCAACGGCGTGCTCTATGAAATCTCCGAGAAGGAAGCCGCCGCCCAGCGCCAAGATATCGGCATGGTTTTTCAGCAATTCAATCTTTTTAGCCACCGCACCGTGCTGGAAAACATCATCGAGGCCCCCATCCAGGTAAAGAAGCAGAACCCGGAGCAGGCAAAGAAAAAGGCCATGGAGCTGCTGGAAAAGGTTGGCCTCGCGCACAAGGCGGACGCCTACCCAGTCCAGCTCTCTGGTGGTCAGCAGCAACGCGTCGCCATTGCTCGCGCGGTTGCGATGGACCCGAAGCTCATGCTTTTCGACGAGCCCACCTCCGCCCTCGACCCCGAGCTCGTCGGTGAGGTGCTCCGCGTGATGAAGGAACTTGCCGCCGATGGCATGACCATGCTCGTTGTCACCCACGAGATGGGCTTTGCCCGGGAGGTCGCCGACACCATCGTTTTCATGGACGGCGGCAGCGTCATCGAAACCGGCACCCCACAGCAGGTCTTGGACAATCCTCAGCACCAGCGCACGAAGGATTTCCTCTCTTCGCTGCTCTAGCGCACTGCACTGCAACCACCGACGCACGCGCGGCACCACCGCCGCAACTGCCCTTGTTGCCAAAGTTTCTCGCCCTCACCTCAAGATCTGGCCAGATCTTTGGCAACAAGGGCAGTTTTCTATTTGAACCCGTCCAAGACAAAACTCCGGCCAGTCCGCAAAGCTAACTGGCCGGAGTTTTTCTGGAAAGGGCTGGCGAAACAATTAACGCCAGCGGTGGGTCCCTATTCGGTGTCCCCTTCCGTTTCCGCAGTCTCAGCGGGCTCTGCGGGCTCCTCGGCAGAGGACGAGGCCATCGGGCTATCCGCAGACTGTGATTGGATGACGTCATCCAGCACCGCATGGATATAAGGCGCGGCCTTGTCATTGGAGTATTCGGAAGCAAGCTCCACGCCTTCAACGAGCGCGGTAGCGTTCGGAACATCCGCGTTGAAGAGGATTTCCCATACCGATACTCGCATGATCGCGCGGTCAACGGCGGGAATGCGTTCGAGCGACCACTCGCTGGAGAGGTAACGAGCAATCGCATCGTCAATGGCGTCCAGCTCTTCAGCTGCTCCGCTGACAATTTCGCGGGTGTAGTCCGCGATCGGCGCCACGCCGTTTTCCGGGTCGCGAGCAAGCTCGACGCGGTCTTCCACGATGGCTACCGGATCAACGTCGCGTGATTCTGCTTCGAAGAGAATATCCGCAGCTCGGCGGCGCGCGCGGTAGCGCGCGGTGTGCCGCTTATAGTTAGGCTCTGGTCGGGTCATCTTAGTTGTTGACGCGGGAGAGGTACTCGCCAGTGCGGGTATCGATCTTGAGGGTGTTACCGGTCTCGATGAACAGCGGCACCTGGATCTCGGCACCGGTCTCGAGTGTCGCCGGCTTGGTGCCGCCGTTGGAGCGGTCACCCTGCAGACCTGGCTCGGTGTGCTCAACTTTCAGGTCAACGGAGATCGGAAGCTCACCGAACAGAGCGTCGCCGTCGTGGAAGGAGACCTGGACACGCATGTTTTCCAAGAGGAACTTGCCGGCGTCGCCGAACTTATCAAACGGCAGCTCGTACTGCTCGTAGGTCTTATCATCCATGACCACGTAGTTCTGGCCATCGTTGTACAGGTAGGTCATGTCGCGGCGGTCAACGTTGGCGGTCTCCACCTTCACACCAGCGTTAAAGGTCTTGTCGGTGACCTTGCCAGAAACCACATCCTTGAGCTTGGTGCGCACGAATGCAGGACCCTTGCCAGGCTTGACGTGCTGGAATTCAACGATCTGCTGCAGCTTGTTGTCGATCTTCAGAACGAGGCCGTTCTTGAAATCAGTGGTATCTGCCATGAAATGACTCTCCCAAATAACTTGTAGTCGAAACTATGAAAACAGTGTCTAAGCATACCGTACGCGGCTGCTGCACGGTACGAAGGGGTGCTGGCTACAGCACCTGAAGTTCCTTCGGATAGGCCGTGATGATCTTTGGTGCCCCTGAGGTAATAAACAGGCTGTCCTCGATCCGCACGCCGCCCTTACCAGGAACGTAGATGCCCGGCTCAATGGTCAGCGTCATCCCTTCGGCGAGCTCGCCCTTGCCGGTTTTCGCTGCGGAGGGCCCTTCGTGCACGTCGAGGCCGATTCCGTGGCCAGTCGAGTGAACGAAGTACTCGCCATAGCCGGCCTCAGTGATGATGTCACGGCAGGCCGCGTCGACGTCGACAAGCTTGGCACCTGGCACCGCTGCCTTCACACCTGCCTCCTGGGCGCGCAGGACAATGTCGTAGATTTCACGGGCAAACTCAGTGACCTCACCGATAGCGAAGGTGCGTGTGCAGTCGGAGTTAAAGCCGCGCAGGTGGGCACCGAAGTCGATCGTAACCAAATCCCCCTTGCGCAACTCGCGGTCATCCGCACCGTGGTGGGGCTTAGCGGAGTTTTCACCGGAAGCCACAATGGTGTCAAAGCTCACGCGCTCCGAGCCGAGCATGCGCATGCGGTATTCCAAATCGGCAGCGACTTGGCGTTCCGTGCGCCCAGCGGCGACCTCCCCAGCCTCTACGAGATCGGTGAGCGCCTGGTTGGCCAAGGCCGCTATCTCTTCGAGCTTCTGCAGCTCAACGTGATCCTTGACCAGGCGAATCTTCTCAATCACGCCGGTGACCGGTACCAGAGTCACGCCCTCCGGCTTTGCTTTCTCCAGACGCTGCAGTTGTGCGACAGTGACATAGTCGGCTTCATAGCCCACCCGCAGATCTTGAGAAACCTGCCCCAGCAAGTGCGGGCCTACATCGCGACCAAGGCTGGCTTCGATGTCCGGAACCTCTTCCGCGATCTGCGTGGTGTAGCGACCGTCCGTTGCCATGAGCGCGGAGAGGTCCTTGCGCAACAGCAGTCCACCATTCGATCCCGAAAAGCCGGTCAAGTAACGCACGTGCGTCAGGTGGGTAACGATAATGGCGTCAATGCGCTGACCAGTCAGCTCAGTCATGAGCTTGCGGCGGCGGTTGCCATAACGAGTATCGGCTAATGCCATGAGAGAACCACTCCAATCAATTCAAGCGATACTCCATGATAGCTAATCTGCCAGGAAGTACCCCAGTGCCGCGACATATCCATAAGAGCCGAGGCCCGCGATAACACCGCGAGCGATGGGGCTCAGGTAAGAGTGCTGCCGAAATGCTTCCCGCGCATGCACGTTGGATAGGTGCACCTCGACGAATCCGGGGCCATCGGCTACCTCCGCCAAGGCATCACGCAGGGCCACCGAGGTATGTGTAAAACCGCCCGGGTTGATGATGACAGGCCAGCCTTCGTCGGCAGCGCGATGCACCTGTTCAATGAGTTCGCCCTCGTGGTTGGATTGGAAGAAGACGATCTCTTCCTCCCCCGCCGCCGCGCGGACGCGAGTCTCTATATCCTCCAAAGTTTCGCTGCCATAGATTTCTGGCTGGCGCTTGCCCAAGCGGTTCAGATTCGGGCCGTTGAGGACGAGAATGGTCATGGCGAACTCCTTAAATTCCTATACGGTCAGCTGCGCGTAGGCTGCGCGCAGCTCCTCATCAGTGGCGTCTTCCAAGCGCGTGGTTTCCCCGATCCCGGTGAGCGCTACAAAGCGGATGTGGCCGCCGCGGTTCTTCTTATCATGGCGCATTGCATCCAGCAGCTCCTCGAAATGGCCCTGCTCATAAGTGGTCGGCAGCCCAATCCTGGTCAAGATGTCGCGGTGCGTGGCCACGAGGTTGGCATCGATAAGCCCGCGCGCGTGGGATAGGTGGGCAATGAACATCATGCCCACCGCTACCGCGCGGCCGTGTCGCCACGAGTAGTTCTCGCGACGCTCCACGGCGTGGCCAAAGGTGTGGCCGTAATTGAGAGTCTCGCGCAGCCCCGATTCCTTCAAGTCCTGACCCACCACGTGTGCCTTGACCGCAATAGAACGCTCGATGAGCTCCGGCAGCAGGCCGTCGGGCTCAAGGCATGCGGCGGGATCCTTCAGGTAGTGCTCAATGATCTGCGGGTCATGGATGAAGCCAGTCTTGATAATCTCTGCAGAACCGGCGACGATTTCCTCGGCTGGCAGTGTGCGCAAATGCTCCACATCAACAAAGACTGAGTCCGGCTCATGGAAAGCCCCAACCAGGTTCTTTCCCGCGGCTGTGTTGATGCCGGTTTTGCCGCCCACGGCGGCATCCACCATGGCGAGCAACGTCGTCGGCGCCTGAATCACCGGGATGCCGCGCATCCACGTCGCCGCAGCAAACCCAGCCAGGTCCGTTACCGCACCGCCGCCTAGGCCAATGACGGCATCGCGGCGGCTAAAACCTGCTTCTCCGAAGATATCCCACAAGCGGGCGAGCACGTCGATCCGTTTGGCGGCTTCGGCATCGGGGACCACAACTGCGGTGGCCTCAATCCCCTGTACGCGAGCCTGTTTAACTAAGTCTTGGGCAGCCTGCGCGAGCGGCGGTTGGTGGATGATTGCCACCTTAGCCGCCCCAATCGCCGCGGCGCGCTCAATCATGGCGGTACTCAGGCCACTGCCAAGAGTGACCTCATAAGGCGATGGTCCATTAACAGCAATGGTGTGCATGGGTGGTGCTCCTTCGGCTGGGGTGGCAGGGTTCGTGAGGCGTCGACACGTAGCGGGTAAAGAAGTTTCGTCGTCTTAGAGGGTTTCGAGGAAGCTCAAGATGTCACCCACCACCTGCTGCGGGGAGCGCACACCAGTGCGCACCTTTAAGTCAGCGACCTCGCTGTAGAGGGGTCGGCGCGTTTCCAAAAGTTGGGTGTAGTGCGCCAGCGGGTCCGCAGACTCCAGCACGGGACGGTTGCTGTCCCCCAGCGTGCGGGTTACGCCTTCTTCGGGGGTGATATCAAGGAATACAACAGTCAGGCCATCGAGCAGGGCGCGTGTAGATTCGGTCAGCACTGCCCCGCCGCCTAGACTCACCACGCCAGTAGTGGCGAGTGCCTCGCGCACCGCTTCGGCTTCGACCTCACGGAATGCTGGTTCACCCAGCTCAGAGAAAATCTCGCCGCAAGCCTTGCCGTAGCGGGCCTCGATGAGGGCATCAGAGTCAACAACCTCGCAGTTCAGCGCGCGCGAGAGGCGTCGGCCAATGGTGGTCTTTCCGGAGCCAGGAGGCCCTACGAGAACGACGTGCGGGGAATTCATGCCTCACCCCAATCCAAGCGGCTAGCCACGTAATCCTGGTAGGCAGCAATGTTTCGCTTGGTCTCGGCTAAGCTATCGCCACCAAATTTCTCCAACACGGCACGCGCAAGGACGAGAGCCACCATGGCTTCGGCCACCACGCCAGCCGCTGGAACTGCACAGACATCAGAACGCTGATGGATGGCAGTGGCTGGCCCACCCGTAGCCATATCAACGGTCTTCAGGGCGCGCGGGACGGTAGAAATCGGCTTCATCGCCGCACGCAAACGCAGCGTCTGGCCATTAGTCATGCCGCCTTCCAGGCCACCAGCCCGGTTACTCTCCCGGTCCACTCCCTCATCGGTGCGCACCATTTCATCGTGGGCCTCGCTTCCGCGACGGCGCGCCTCAGCGAAGCCGTCGCCTACTTCAACGCCCTTGATCGCCTGAATCCCCATCAAGGCGGCGGCGAGCTGCGCGTCGAGACGGTCCTCCCCCGAGGTATGGGAGCCTAAACCAATCGGCAGGCCCTCCACGATGACCTCTACAATGCCGCCGAGGGTATCGCCCTGCTTCTTGGCGGTCTCGATTTCTGAGATCATCGATTCCTCTGCGGCCTTATCGCAGGCACGAACCGGAGAGGCGTCGATGGCCTCAAGGTCCGCAAAGCTAGGGTGCGGGCCCTCATAAGGTTCTGAGGCACCAATGGAGATGACGTGGGACAGCACCTCGACTCCCAGGGTTTCGCGAAGGAAGTTGCGGGCAACGGTGGCCGCGGCGACGCGGGCAGCGGTCTCGCGTGCGGAGGAACGCTCCAGAATGGGACGGGCCTCCGCGTGATCAAACTTCACCATGCCGGCGAAATCGGCGTGCCCAGGGCGTGGACGAGTGAGCGGAGCACCGCGACCGGAAGCCATCGCCTTAGCAGTCTCCGGGTCATCGAGATCTAGCGCATCCGGGGACATGATGGTGGTCCACTTTGGCCACTCCGTGTTGCCAATCATGATAGCGATGGGGCTACCCAGGGTAAGGCCGTGGCGAATGCCACTGAGCAGAGTGAGATCATCAGCTTCAAACTTCATGCGGGCGCCGCGGCCGTAGCCGAGGCGGCGGCGAGAGAGCTGGAGAGCAATATCGTCTTGGGAAACGGGAACCCCGGCCGGCATGTGCTCAATGAGTGCAACGAGTGCCTGGCCGTGAGATTCACCTGCGGTAGTCCAACGAAGCATGCGGACTATTATCACACGCCAAGGGTTCCTTCGGGGCCACTAGGCCTGCTATCACACCATGTCGGGGCTAAATAACACAACAAGTCCTGCGGCAATCAACATCCCGGGTCCATGCGCGGGTGTCCTATCCCTGGTTATATAGCCCCAGAGCACCGTGCTCAGCGACGCCCCCATCATCGCCAGCGCAACCCCCGGTACGCCCGCCACGTGTGCGGTCACCATTCCCAGCGGCAGCGCCAGTTTGAGGTCTCCCCCGCCGATGCTTCCGGCGCGGCTTAGCAACGCCGCCACCACGTAGATACCCGGCCACAGCAGCCCGGCCACGCTGAACCAGCACAGCGATAAGGCTGCGGCAGGCAGAGTCAGATAGTTAGGCAGGCGTTTGAAACGCAGGTCATAAATAATTAAAGCGCACCCCCACGCCAAGAAAAGCAGTTCCCCCATGGTCCCGCAGCCTACCGCGTGGGCGGACAAGACGCACGCACCAAGCTGTGGGGACTTGCTTAGGGCAGCTTGAGCGCCTTGTTGAGCGCCGCCAGCATCTCTGCCCGCGGGGCAGTATGCCCGGTAAACTGCTCAAATTGCGAATAAGCCTGATTAGCCAGCATGATGTGCCCGCCGACGGCCCGGTAGCCATCAGCGGCCGCATGCACAGTGAGCGGAGTAGGCCACGGATCATAAATAACGTCAAAAACCGGAGCCTTGGCCAGCTGCGTCAGGTATCCCTCCAACGCAGCAGAGGGCACGGTGGAGACAAGGAGATCTACTGCTCTCGCAAGGCCTGCTAGATCATCCTCGAAGGTTGCCGCATGGAGTGTGAGACCGAGGGCGTCAGCGAGCGGACGCAGCTCAGCTAAACGGTCGGAGCGATTCAACACGGTAACGTCCTTCACTCCGCGCTGAGCCAGCCCCCACAGGACCGGCCGCGCGGTTCCGCCGGCGCCGATGAGCAGCGCCGAAGACGGCTGGGAAGAGCCCAAAAGCTCATCGAGCGCGCCCAGCACGCCTTCGGTATCCGTGTTATCCGCGCGCCACCCTTCCGGGGTGCGTACCAAGGTGTTCGCGGAGCCAATGAGCTCAGCTCGCTCGCTGACGATATCGGCACAAGCAAGGGCATCAAATTTGAGCGGCATGGTGACGGAGAAACCGCAGTACTCCTCGCCTACTTCGGCGAGGAAGGCCGGCAAGTCCGTCACCTCATGCTTGGTATAGTCCCACTCCTTCAGGCTCAGGGCCTCATACCCAGCGTTATGCAGGACTGGTGAGAGCGAGTGGGCAATGGGGCTGCCCACGACTGCGGCGCGCGGCATTGGTTTACTGCTCCTCGGCTGGCGGCGCACCTTCGGCCTCGCGCTGGCTGTCCAGGATGCCAGAGCGCACCGCATCATCGACGTTGGCAAGGTGCTCATCGTAGTTATCGGTAAACACGGTGGTGCCCTTGTCATCGACGGTGACGAAGAAGAGCCAGTTTCCTTCCGCCGGGTTCTCCATGGCCTGGATAGCTTCCTCCGAAGGCGAGGCAATCGGCGAATCAGGCAGACCGTCCTTGGCGTAGGTATTCCATGGCGTCTCGCGGTGGCGGTCCTCATCGGTGGTGGCCAGCTCCACGTCCTCGAGGCCATAGTTCACGGTGGAGTCCAACTCGAGGCGCATCGGTTCATCGAGGCGGTTGAGGATCACTCGAGCAACCTTGTCGAATTCACCGGCCGGGGACTCGCGTTCCACCAATGAAGCGGCAGTTAGAAGCTCATAGGGCTTCAGACCAATTGCTTGGGCGCGGTCAACGATGTTGGTGTCGTTGTACTTCTTCGTAGAGCGGGTGATCAGGTCCGTCAGAATCTCCTGGGCATCCATGTTCGGATCCAGCACGTACTGGCCCGGGGCAATCAGCCCCTCAAGGCGCTTCGGGTCCTCGCCTCGTGCGCGAATCTCTTCCAGGGCCCACTCCGGTGCGCCCAGCTCAGCTGGGTCCACGGTGGCCGCAATCTTCTCGAGCTCTTCAGCGGAGACGCAGCCGCCTTCCTTGCACGAGACCTGGGAAATCAAGGAGTAAATGCCGTAGCGAACATCACCGCCAAGCACGTTGACGTCGAGCAGCGTGGCACCGCCTTGGACGTCGAGGAGGTCCACCATATTGGCTTCATCGAGCAGCGCTTCGACAGCGGCCTTCGCGCTCATCTCCTCCTGGAGACGGTAAAAGCCGGGTTTGATTTGGCTTGCGCGTGGGTTGGAGTTGGCTGCTGAGGAGAAAGCTTCGGATGTCTTCACCACGTTCTTTTCTGCCAGCTCGGGTGCTAATTCACCCATGGACGAGCCTTCTGGGACCTGAACAAGCTGTGTGACACCGTTGCCTTGCCCCTCGTAGTCCAAGGTACTGCCCCCTCCCAGAAGGCGGAAGCCGATGTAGCCGAGTCCGCCAATGATAAGGACCAAGCTTGCGATGAGCACGGCCATGCCGCGCTGACGGCGCTTGACATATTGAGGTTCCATCGAGCGTCCGATGCGTGAAGGTTTACGGCTCACGTACTTCGTCTCCTACGTTTGAAGGGCTGTGGCCGTGCAACGCGAAATGGCGCGCATCCAGCCAGGACTGCAAAATTTCCACCGCGGCAGCTTGGTCAATGACCGAGCGACCACGCTTCTCTGACACGCCAGAGGCCCGCAAAGCAGAGGTTGCCACCACCGTAGTGAGGCGCTCATCCACCATGCGTACGGGCGGAGGTTCCTTCATCCTGTCATCTTTTGCCAAGCGGCGGCGGATACGAAACGCGATTTCCTTGGCATGTTTAACACTTGATGAGCCGTTGCCTTTGAGATCACGCGGCAGGCCAACGGCCACCTCGACGGCGTCATACTCATGGATCAGCTCGAGCAAACGGTCAATATCGCCCTTGTCGCGGTCCTTAAACCCGGTCTCACGCCGGACGGTTTCGACCGGCATGGCCAAGCGCGCGTCTCGGTCAGATACCGCCACGCCGATGCGGACGGTACCGACGTCGAGGCCCAAACGGCGCCCCGGGCCGGGATCGTCGACGCCTGGTTTGTCAGGCTCTACGGCCATCGTGCTCCTCCTGATTCTGCGACTCAGCTATTTGCATGCACCTTACTAGTGCTGACCGAGCTCGTCGCGTACAGCATTGAAGGCCGCCTGCAGGCCGCCCGCGTTCGCGCCCGAGCCCTGGGCCATGTCCGGCTTTCCGCCGCCCTTGCCGTCGACATAGCCAGAAATAACCTTGACCAAGTCACCAGCCCTGACACCGCGCTCGACTGCAGGCTTAGTGACGCCAACGATGAACGGGAGCTTGCCGCCCTCGTTCTCCGATGCCAGGACAACCACACCGGCGGCATCACCGAGACGGTTCTTGATATCAGAAGCCAGTGTGCGCAAGTCTCCACCGTTGACCCCCTTAGGCAGCTTGACAGCCACGAGGGTGAAATCGTTGACGGTCTTCGCAGTAGAGATCATCTCCGCGGTCTGGGACATGAGCTGGGCCTTGTGAAGCTCGGCGATTTGCTTCTCTGCGGCCTTGAGCTTCTCCGTCAGCTGCGCGATGCGCTCCGGCAGGTCCTCAGTCTGGACCTTGAGCTCACGAGAGACCCCCTCGACGAGGGCGGTCTCCTTCGAGTAGTAGCGGAATGCATCCAGGCCCGAATAAGCCTCGATGCGGCGCGCGCCCGAACCCACGGAGGATTCGCCGAGGACAGATACCGGGCCGATCTCTGCAGTGTTCTTCACGTGCGTACCACCGCAGAGCTCGATGGAGAAGGGGCCGCCCATCTCCACGACGCGGACCTCAGAACCGTAGTTCTCACCAAAGAGGGCCATCGCCCCCATCTCCTTGGCCTTCTCCAAGGAGGTCTCGATGGTATTGACCGGGAAGTGCTGGTCCACCGCCTGGTTGGTCACCAAAGCGATCTCATCGAGCTGCTCCTGCGTGAGCTGGTCGGTGTAGTTGAAATCAAAGCGCAGGTAGCCCGGACGGTTCAAGGAACCAGCCTGGACTGCGGTCGGGCCCAGCACCTGGCGCAGCGCGGCGTGGATAAGGTGCGTTGCGGAGTGCGCCTGCACGGCGCCGTGGCGCCACTGCTGGTCAACTGCGGCGGTCACGCCATTGCCCAGCTCAAGGCCACCGGCGGTCACCGTGGCCTTGTGAACCCACAACTTCTTGCCAATCTTCTGAACATCCTTGACCTCCAGCAGGGTCTCGCCCGCGATAATGCGGCCGCGGTCGGCGGTCTGGCCACCGGCTTCGGCGTAGAGCGGCGACTGGTCCAAGATAACCTCGACCGTGTCCCCTGCCTGGACCTCGGAGACCTTCTCGCCATCGCGCACAAGACCGATGACCTTGGCGTCCGACTCCAAGGTCTCGTAGCCCGTGAACAGCGTCGGGTGGTTATCCACCCAGTCACGGTACAGAGACAGATCAGCATGACCATGCTTCTTGGCTTGGTTATCAGCCTTGGCGCGGCGGCGCTGCTCGCCCATGGCGGCGTCGAAGCCTTCCATGTCTACGGTCAAACCGGCTTCCTGCGCCATTTCCAGGGTCAAGTCGATGGGGAAACCATAGGTATCGTGCAGCTCGAAGGCCTTTTCACCGGACAGGACTTTCGGGGTAGCTGCGCGGGAGGTGCTCTTCAGCTCGATCACTGCTTCGTCGAAAAGCTTGGTACCCGACTCCAAGGTCTTGAGGAAGGCCTTCTCCTCTGCCACGGCAACGCGCAGAATACGCTCGCGGTTTTCTGCGATCTCCGGGTAGGACGGCGTCATGGTGTCCATGATGGTGTTCATGAAGCGCTCCATGGTCTCGCCTTTCGCGCCCAACAACTTGGCGGAGCGAATGATGCGACGAAGCAGGCGACGCAGGATGTAGCCGCGGCCCTCGTTACCGGGGGTAACGCCATCCAAGATGAGCATCATGCCGGTACGCGAGTGGTCCGCCACCACGCGGAAACGGATCAGGTCTTCTTTCGGCGCATCCGGAACGTACTTCGCACCGGTGAGCTCTTCGGCTACGTCGATGACTGGGCGCAGCAGGTCCGTTTCGTACACATTGTCCACGTCCTGCAAGATGCAGGCGACGCGCTCGATGCCCATGCCGGTATCGATGTTCTTCTTGGGCAGCTCGCCCACGATCTCAAAGTTGCCCTTGCCAATGCCTTCGCCGCGCTCGTTCTGCATGAAGACCAGGTTCCAGATCTCCATGTAGCGATTATCGTCCGCGACGGGACCACCGTCCTGGCCATATTCCGGGCCACGGTCATAGTAGATCTCGGAGCACGGTCCGCACGGGCCAGGAATGCCCATGGACCAGTAATTATCCTCCATGCCGAGGCGCTGAATGCGCTCGCGGGGAACACCGATTTTGTTGTGCCAGATATCGGCTGCTTCATCGTCATCGAGGTAGACCGTGACCCACAAACGCTCGGGGTCAAGCCCCAAGCCACCATCCTCTACCGAGTTCGTCAATAGGTTCCAGGCGTGGGTAATGGCCCCCTCCTTGAAGTACTGGCCAAAGGAGAAGTTGCCTGCCATCTGGAAGAAGGTGTTGTGGCGGGTGGTAATGCCTACTTCCTCGATATCCAGGGTGCGCACGCACTTCTGGATAGAGGTCGCCGTACCGTTAGCAAAAGGCGGGTTCTGCTGGCCCAAGAAGTAGGGCTTGAAGGGAACCATGCCGGCGTTGACGAAGAGCAGGTTCGGGTCATCCAGGATCAGCGATGCGCTGGGCACGGCCTCGTGGCCGGCCTTGACGAAGTGCTGGGTAAAACGTTCCCGGATCTCATGAGTCTTCACGAGCAAAAGTCCTTCACTGTTGAATGGTTTCTAGTCAGCGCTCAACTTTACCCGTCCGGTGCTCTGCTTAGCGACGCCGCCCCCGGATGATGTCCCGCAACCTCCCCAGGTACTCGCGCACCCGTTTTTCCGCGCCGTGGTCGGTGGGCTGATAATACTCGGCATCGGTGAGCGTCTCCGGTAAATACTGCTGGGCTAGCACACCGCGTGGATCATCATGCGGGTACCGGTAGCCGACAGCGTTTCCCAAGCGCTTGGCACCCTCGTAGTGGCCGTCGCGCAGGTGCGGCGGGACGTGCCCGCTCTTACCGGCCTGGACATCGGCTTGGGCAGCGTTGATGGCATTAATAACGGAATTCGACTTCGGCGCCGTGGCCAGGTGGATCGTGGCCTGCGCCAGCGGGATGCGCGCCTCGGGCAGGCCAATCAGGGCCGCAGCCTCCGCCGCGGCCACGGCGGTGGGCAAAGCGGTGGGATCCGCCATCCCAACGTCCTCGGAGGCATGCACGATGAGCCGGCGCGCTATGAAGCGCGGGTCTTCGCCGGCCTCAATCATGCGGGCAAGGTAGTGCAACGCGGCGTCCACGTCGGAGCCGCGGATGGACTTAATAAAGGCGGAGACAACATCATAGTGCTGGTCCCCGTCACGGTCATAGCGCACGACCGCGCGGTTGACGTTGTCTTTGAGAATGTCGACGGTGAGCTCGCCGCCATCCGGCACCGCTTCGGCGGCCGCCTCGAGATAGGTCAGCGTCCGTCGAGCATCACCGCCGGCGAGCAGCACCAGCTGATCCAAAGCGTCTTCCGTGGCAGTGATTCGCCCCGCCAAACCGCGCTCACTCCTCAGCGCCCGCTCCGCGAGGCTGCGGAGGGAGACATCGTCAAGCGGCTCCAAGTGCAGCAACAGCGAACGCGAAAGCAGCGGCGCTACCACAGAAAACGAAGGATTCTCGGTGGTCGCGGCCACGAGAAGGACAGTGCGGTTCTCCACGGCCGCCAGCAACGCATCCTGCTGGGTTTTGGAGAAGCGGTGTACCTCATCGATGAAGAGCACCGTGCGGCGACCTTCGATGAGTTCGCGACGCGCATGAGTGATCACTTCGCGGACTTGCTTAACACCAGAGTCCAGGGCAGAAAGCCCAATGAAGTTATCCCCCAAGGAGGAAGCGATCAGGGAGGCGAGCGTTGTCTTTCCGGTTCCCGGCGGGCCGTACAGGATGACCGAGGCTTCCCCCGAGCCCTCCACCAGCCGGCGCAACGGGGTCCCCGGCTCCAGTAGGTGCTTCTGCCCCACCACTTCATCGAGGCTCTGCGGCCGCATGCGCGCGGCAAGGGGTGAGCCTGAATGAGTTGCAAACATATCGGGGCCACCCGGCAGGCTGGGCGCTGACTGGTCATCGCCGAAGAGTGACTCCTGCCCCATCAGGACTCCCGGAGACGGGAAGCAACTGCGCGGCCAAATGCGGCCACCACGGAGCATCCATCATTCTTGCACTGCGCGGCAAACCGCGACAGCGCCTCGAAAGTTTCATAAAGATCACGGCGGATGAGAGCCTCATCCTCGGTGAACGGCCCCTGGTCGGAACGGCGAAGCAACGAGCGATGCGGGTCACGATAAATCTCGGCGTTGCCCTCCGCCAGAGCTACAACGCCTTCGATCCCGCCGGCATACATGGTGGTCACGCTCGACAGGGCCCAGCCTATGAGGCAGGCCACCAGCAATTCATGCAGCGTCTTCTCATCAGCAAACTGGGGCCACACATCGACGATGCGGCGCTGCCAGGCTTGGATGAAGATTTCCGCTTCGCTATCAGTAATCGGCCGTGAGAACAGGAATTGTGGGAAGCCTGCAACAACGCAGGCCACGTCAAAGCCAACGTTACGGAAACCAGCCCATTCATAATCCAGGAAGGTTAACGCTGTCCCCACGATGATGTTGTCTGGGGACAGATCGAAGGGGGTAAAGGCGCGGTTGCGGCCAGAACTAAAGCTCTGCATGGCGGTGCGAGCCAATTCGCGAACGTGTTTCGGCGGTTCCAGTCCGGCCTCATTGAGAATGTCAGCGCCGATCATGATGGAGCTCTTCAGCGAATCATCACGCAGCGCCTGGTGCTCAGCGTATTCGGGATGCCGGCGCAGCTGACGGTTCAGCAGGGCCTCGTAATCCTCCTCGCGCCCTGCGGTTCCTGCGTGCATCTTGCCCAGCGCGCTGCCCAGGGATCGGAGCAGCTCGACGCGGTCTTCATCGCTGCTGTGGGCGAGGGCATCCGCCAAGGTGTCGCCATCGCCCGCGTCGGTGAGCACGAGGATGCGCTTTTCCACATCGTGCGCAAGAAGGACTGGGCCTGGGCGGACCTCTTCAGACAGCGCTGTGGTGAATTGATAGGCCACCACTTCACGCAGGAGTGCGGCGTCATCAATAGTGTGTCCGGTGACCGGGTTGTACTTGATGACGACCGACCGATGTGGAAAGAAGGCACTTGGTGTCGTGCGGGCACGAAGCACCACAGCATTGCCCGAGCCGGTGAGCTGTTGAATGTCACTCAGCTCAGGCTCGCCGCCATAGCGGCGGGAAATCATCAGCGATGCTTCCGCCACCACGGCATCAGCCGCAGAACTGTCCATGGACTCGTGTCCCATCGAATTCACTTGCTTGCCTGCCTCCACTTGTCGTAGGCCCAACTACCTTACCGGCGCTGCGCGGTCTTAAGACTCCTTCCCAGCCTTTTCACCCTGTGCAGCCTTAGCCGCCTTTTCCGGCTTGAAGTCCACGCCGGTCTCCTTGCGCTGCTCAGCGGGGATGGTGCCCGGAGCATCGGTCAGAGGATCAACGCCGCCGCCCGACTTCGGGAAGGCAATGACGTCGCGGATGGAATCGAATCCGCCCAGCAGGGAGACAATGCGGTCCCAACCGAAAGCAATGCCGCCATGCGGCGGGGCACCGAACTGGAAAGCGTCGAGCAGGAAGCCGAACTTCTCCTGCGCTTCCTCTTCACCAATGCCCATGACATCGAAGACGCGCTTCTGCACATCCTGGTCGTGGATACGGATGGAGCCGCCGCCAATCTCGTTGCCGTTGCAGACGATGTCATAGGCGTAGGCCAAGGCCTCTCCCGGATTCTCATCAAAGTTATCCAGGTACTCCGGCTTCGGCGAGGTAAAGGCGTGGTGGACAGCCGTCCACTTGGAGTGACCCAGAGCCACATCACCCGAAGCGGTGGCATCGGCGGCCGGCTCGAAGAGCGGTGCGTCCACGACCCAGGTGAAGGCCCAGTCGCCGTCCTTGATAAGGTCCAGCTTCTTTGCGATCTCACCGCGCGCAGCGCCCAGCAAAGCACGGGAAGACTTTACGTCACCGGCGGCAAAGAAGATGGCGTCGCCCGGCTTAGCACCGACGTGCTCGGCAATGCCCTCGCGCTCGGCGTCAGTAATGTTTTTGGCCACTGGGCCGCCCAGGGTGCCGTCCTCGGCGATGGTGATATAAGCCAGGCCCTTCGCACCGCGCTGCTTTGCCCATTCCTGCCACGCATCGAACTGGCGGCGCGGCTGGGAGGCTCCGCCTTCCATGACGACAGCACCGACGTATTCGTTCTGGAAGACACGGAAGGTGGTGTCCTTGAAGAAGTCGGTGCACTCCACGATCTTGATGTCGAAGCGCAGATCCGGCTTGTCAGATCCGTAGTACTTCATGGCATCGGCGTAGGTCATGCGCGGGATGGGCGTCTTAATCTCGTAGCCGATCAGCTTCCAGAGAGCGGATACAATCTCTTCCGCTAGTGCAATAACATCGTCCTGGTCTACGAAGGACATTTCGACGTCGAGCTGCGTAAATTCAGGCTGGCGGTCCGCGCGGAAGTCCTCATCGCGGTAGCAGCGAGCAATCTGGTAGTAGCGCTCCATGCCGGCCACCATGAGCAGCTGCTTAAAAAGCTGCGGAGACTGCGGGAGTGCGTACCAGCTGCCCGGCTTGAGGCGGGCGGGCACGAGGAAGTCACGAGCGCCCTCCGGGGTGGAACGGGTCAGGGTCGGGGTTTCAATCTCAGTAAAGTCGTGGTTGTCCAGAACTTCGCGGGCGGCGCGGTTAGCGGCGGAGCGCAGGCGCAGAGCCTCGTGCTGACGCTCGCGGCGCAGGTCCAAGTAACGGTACTTCAGACGGGTCTCTTCACCGACTTCACCGGAAGAAGACGGATCATCAATCTGGAACGGCAGCGCTGCGGACTTGTTGAGCACCTCCAGGTCCGAGACGTTAACCTCAATCTCACCAGATGCCAGGTTTGCGTTAGCCGAACCTTCCGGGCGCGGCTCCACTACGCCGGTAACCTTGACGCAGTATTCAGAACGCAGATCGTGGGCGCGCTCAGCTACCTCAGATTCGCGGAAAACCACCTGGGCAACGCCAGAGCGGTCACGCAGATCAATGAAGATAACACCGCCATGGTCGCGACGGCGAGCGACCCAACCCGTCAGGGTGACGGTCTCCCCTGCCATCTCCTTGCGCAGTTCGCCTGCCAAATGTGTACGCAGCACTCTCGTTCAATCCCTTCTCATTGTTGACGCTCGCACCCACACACGCCACGCGTAGACAGCACGCGCCGAGGGATGCAAGTACTTGAACGGCCCAAGTCTACCGCCCACACCGGACTTGCACAGCGCTAGGGTGAGCACCGTGTGCTTAACAGCAGTCCACCTATCGAGCAGACAGCACCTACGGCTTGTGGCAAAATCTCTGGCATGACTTTTAAATCTGGCGCCAATTTTGATGGTAAGCGAGCTAGCTCCGGCGGTGGAGGCCGCGGCGGCATGATCGCTACCGGCGGCGGCATTGGCTCTCTCCTTCTCATTGGTCTCTATCTACTCCTCGGCGGCGATCCCGGCGCCATCACCGAAAGCGATCCCCAGACCGACCAGACCCAGGTGGGACCAGAGGAAAGCGGCGAAGACGCATTTGCGCACTGCCAAACTGCTGAGGACGGCAATAAGCACGACGATTGCCGCGTCATGTTCGCCGCCCAGTCCGTCGACAAGGTCTGGGCCCAGCAGTTGCCGGATCAGGCAGGCATCGAGTACGTCGAGCCGGGCCGCGTCATCTTCAACAACACCACCATGTCGGGCTGCGGCCAGGCTTCAGGCGCTACGGGCCCGTTCTACTGCCCTGCGGATGAGTCGGCCTACTTCGACACCGCCTTCTTTGATCAGCTCCGCAATTTCGGCGGCGAGAATGCTCCTCTGGCCCAGATGTACATCGTGGCCCACGAATTTGGCCACCACATTCAAAAACTGGAAGGCACGCTCAGCTTGTCCAATTACAACGAGCCTGGCGAGGATTCCAACGCTGTGAAGATTGAGCTGCAAGCTGATTGCTATGCCGGCCTCTGGGCGCACTACGCCGATGAGGGCGAAGACGCTTTGCTCGAAACGATTACTGAACAACAAGTAACCGATGCCGTGAACACCGCTCGTGCTGTAGGCGATGACAACATCCAGCGCCGCTCGGGCGGCGAAGTACGCCCGGACATGTGGACGCACGGCTCCTCCGAGGACCGCGCTCAGGCCTTCCTCGCTGGATATAACACCGGCAAGATGGAACAGTGCGATACCTTGGGCCGAGGCGTCTATAAGTCTTAATACTGCGCTTAAAAGGTGCTAGTGCGGCCGATGAAAGGTCGCACCACCCCCAAATGTGCCAGAAAAGTGCAGATTAAATTCAAATACATGAAGTGTTTACCTGCCGGCAATCTTGATGCTTTACCCTGATCAAGTTCCCGCCGGATTGTGGTGGGATCCGCTCTGTCTTTAAAAGCATAAAAGAACCGTGCGTGATGCCATCACCCTGCACCGCGACAGGCACATTATCCCCTGCTTTCACGGCGCATTCGCCCTGCCTGCGGCAGCCCGCGCTTCCTCATCACGCAGCGTTCTCTTCATGAAAGGAACGACGTTTTGAGCACCGCCACGCCGACGATGCCTGACCTCGAATCGATGAATGGCAAGAACAAGGACTGGATTTGGCACTTGTTCTTCGGCGCCATCACCGCTGTCACGCTGATCTTCTTCATCATTTGGAGCAACGGAGAAGTTGCTGAGGGGGCTAATCGCGTAGTCCTGATTACAGCGATCATCTTCGCCCTATTCATGGCCTTCAACATTGGCGGCAATGACGTCGCCAACTCCTTCGGTACCTCCGTGGGTGCAGGAACCTTGTCGATGAAGCAGGCCCTCGCGGTCGCTGCAGTCTTCGAGGTATCCGGTGCCATCCTCGCTGGCGGTGAGGTGACGGATACCGTCCGTTCCGGCATCGTGGACCTTGATGCAATTGACGGTCTAGACCCGATGGAGTTCGTCTACATCATGATGGCATCGCTCCTAGGTGCCGCCATCTGGCTACTCGTCGCCACCCGGATGGGCTGGCCGGTTTCTACGACCCACTCCATCGTCGGCGGTATCGTCGGCGCTGCACTGACCGTCGGCTTCATCACCGGCAAGGGTGGCATGGACATGGTGCAGTGGGGCGGAATCGGCACCATTGCCTTCTCCTGGGTCCTTTCCCCAGTTCTTGGTGGCATTGCCGCCTTCCTTCTCTTCAAGTGGATCAAGTCCTCCATCTTGGTGTACAACGACGCTGCGGACGAACGCCTGCGTGAGATCAAGGTTCGTCGCTCGGCACTACGCAAGGAGCACAAGACCCGCTTCGAGCGCATGAATGAGCTGCAGCAGATTTCCTACACCAACGCCATGGCTCGTGATGCTGCTCTCACAGCGGAAGATGATTATGACCCAGAGGCTCTCGAGTCCGACTACTACCGGGACTTGCATAACCTCAACAAGGATCTTGAGGACATCAATGCGCACCGCGCCCTGGAGAACTGGGTCCCACTGCTGGCTGCTTTGGGCGCCATCATTATTTCCGCGATGATGCTTTTCAAGGGGTTGAAGAACACCGGCGTTGACTTCTCCACCCTGGAGAACTTCCTGGTTATGGGCATGGTAGGCGCCGTGGTCTGGATGGCTGTGTTTATCTTCGCCCGCTCCCTGAAGAAGAAGTCCCTGTCACGCTCGACCTTCCTTCTCTTCTCGTGGATGCAGGTCTTTACTGCTTCGGCCTTCGCGTTCTCGCATGGCTCGAACGATATCGCTAACGCTATTGGCCCCTTCGCCGCCGTCTTCGACGTCCTGCGGACGAACCAGATTTCCGATGAAGTCACTGTCCCTCTCCCGGTCATGGTGGCCATGGGTATCGCCCTGATTTCTGGCCTCTGGTTCATCGGCCGCTTCGTTATCCAGACGGTCGGTTCGGGCCTGACTCAGATGCACCCCTCCTCCGGTTTCGCCGCTGAACTGGCCGCCGCTGCCGTCGTCATGGCAGCGTCCCTCTTGGGCCTGCCGGTCTCCTCGACCCACATCCTCATCGGCGCTGTCCTGGGTGTCGGCATCGTAAACCGCGCCGCCAACTGGAAGCTGATGAAGCCGATCGCCCTCGCGTGGGTTATCACCCTCCCGGCAGCGGCAGCCATCGCAGCCGTGACGGTTTCTATCCTGCGCGTCGCCTTCTAAAGCTTCAGCGCATCACACGCGCACAGCACATAGTGCCCTATCGCCGCGAGTGCCCCAACAACCGGGGTCCTCGCGGTGATTGTGTTTTAGCGACCGGACACAGCACGCACTGCCAAATCCGTACACTGGGGCTTCATGAGCGATAACTCCCTGGCCAGATTCTTTTCCGCCTTCAACGACATTGAACAATTTCTCCGCCAGGCAATTGGGGCGAAGAATTCAGATTCTTTCTGGTGGATTGTTGATCGCGCACACGACAAACATCTGTTGGGCAAGCGCCAAGCGGAACAGCTGAAGGACTTTGGTAACCTGCGCAATGCCATTGCCCATGGCCGCTACTTCGACGGCGCACCCATCGCTACCCCACACCCACAGGTCGTCACGCAGCTGGAAAACCTGCAGCGCCTTCTCACGGATCCGCCTACAGCGCAGTCCCTTCTTTCTGACCGTGACGTAACCATTCTTGCCCCCGAAACCCCAATCATGGAGGCCTTACGGCTCATTAACCAGACCGGCTATTCGCAGATCCCTATCTATGATTCGGGGACTTACCAGGCGCTGCTGACGACCAACGTCATCGCCCGGTGGATTGCGGCTGATTTGGGAGACGATGGCGTGGTCAATGCGGCGTCGATTAGCGCCGTTCTGGAATTCGCCGAGAAGAAGGACCGCGCCGAGTTTCTGCCCCGCACAGCCAGCGCGCAAGAGGTTATCGATGCTCTCACAGAGGCCACCGTAGATGGCGTCCGTGCCAGCGCAGTCCTCCTCACCGAGCATGGAAAGGCTTCGCAGCGTCCGCTGGCTATCGCGACACCGGGGGATCTCGCAGTGTTGGTCGACGCCCTCGAATGGGAATAATCTCCTGGTACATTATTGCTGACACGTCACAGACGGGAGATTGGCATGCAATTCGGAGTTTTCAGCATTGGTGACGTCACGCAAGACCCCACCACCGGCCGCACCCCCACCGAGGCCGAGCGCATCCGCGCGATAACGGAAATCGCGCTCAAGGCGGAGGAGGTAGGGCTCGATATTTTCGCCACCGGCGAGCACCACAACCCACCTTTCGTCCCATCGGCACCCACCACTCACCTGGCCTATATCGCGGCACAGACAAAGAACCTTCAACTCTCCACTGCCACCACGCTGATCACTACCAACGACCCCGTCCGCCTCGCGGAGGACTACGCCTTTCTCCAGCACCTCGCCGACGGGCGCATCGACCTAATGCTGGGCCGCGGTAACACTGGCCCGGTCTACCCGTGGTTTGGCAAGGACATCCGCGAGGGCATCCCCCTCGCGGTGGAAAACTATCACTTGCTGCGCCGCCTCTGGCGTGAGCCCGTCGTGTCCTGGCAAGGAAAGTTCCGTACCCCTCTCCAGGGATTCACCGCCACACCGGCGCCGCTCGACAGTATCCCGCCCTTTGTCTGGCACGGCTCCATCCGCTCCCCGCAGATTGCCGAACAGGCTGCCTATTATGGCGATGGCTTCTTCCATAACAACATCTTCTGGAACAAGGAACACACCGCGAAGATGGTGAACCTCTACCGCAACCGCTATGAATCCTATGGGCACGGCCGTGCCGATCAGGCCATCGTGGGCCTCGGTGGGCACGTTTTCATCGGGTCTACAGAGCAGGAGGCGAAGGATTTCTTCCGCCCCTACTTCGATAACGCTCCGGTCTACGGCCACGGTCCTTCCCTGGAAGAATTCACGGCTCAAACCCCCTTAACGGTAGGCACCGTGGAGCAAGTGGTGGAGCGCACGCTGCAGTTTGCTGATTGGGTTGGTGACTATCAACGCCAGCTTTTCCTCATCGACCACGCCGGACTGCCGCAAGAGGTGGTGCTGGAGCAGATAGAAATCCTCGGCACCCAGGTCGTGCCGGAACTGCGCCGCCGCTTTGAGGAACGCCGCCCAGATCATGTACCTTCTGACCCACCGACGCACGCCACGCTTGGCTCCTATCCCCCACACGCGCTGGTCAGCCCTGGAGAGGAGAAATAAATGCGCTCACTGGTGGTTGTTACGGCTGGGCTGTCCTTGCCGTCGTCGACGCGCGCGCTTGGTGACGCCCTCTCATCCGCCACCACCGCCCATGTCACCGCCCGGGGTGAAGGCGTGGACATCACCGTCGTGGAGCTACGCGAACTCGCGGGCGAGCTGGCCGAGGCCATGACCAACTGGGTCTCGCCCACGCCTCGTCTGAAGGCGGCACAGTCCGCCGTGCTGAATGCCGACGGTCTCATCGCAGTCAGTCCCGTGTTCCAAGGAAGCTACTCGGGCCTGTTCAAGATGTTCTTCGACACCTTGGAGCCGCATTCCTTGGAGGGGCTTCCTACCCTTATCGCGGCCACGGGCGGCTCCAGCCGGCATGCGCTGGTCCTGGACTATGCCCTGCGGCCTCTACTCAATTACCTGCACGCCACGGTGGTCCCCACCGGCGTCTTCCAAGCCACGGAGGATTATGGCACCGCGGAGGGCGCGCGTAATGAAAGGCGCATCGAGCGTGCCGCTAGGGAGTTAGCGGATCTCATGGTGCGCCCGCTCGACCGGGTCGCTGGGCTTACGGGCACCCTCAGCGAAACGCAGGAAACGCCCCAGGACAGTTCCGAAGACATACTGGATTCGGATCCTGCAGGTTTCCGCGAACTCCTCTCCCGCCACGACGGCCAACCGGACTAAGCAGCTATGGAGGCCTCTCGGTACTATCGTAAGGCGTAACTTATTTAACGCTTCTAAGGAGGTTTGACCCCACATGACAATTAGCGTGACCGATATCTTCTCCATCGGCATCGGCCCTTCCTCCTCTCATACCGTCGGCCCCATGCGCGCCGCCAAGGCTTTCCTCGAGACACTGGATGAACACCCTGCAAAGGTCCACGTCGTACTGCGCGGCTCGCTCTCTGCTACCGGCCGCGGCCACGCTACGGATCGCGCCGTAATTTTGGGCCTTGCTGGTTGGGACCCGCTGTCGGTGCCGCTCGACGCCGAGCCGCGCGCTGATGCCTTCATCCCCAGCGAGGGCTCCATCTCAGGCCCTGCAGGTAAGGTGCAGTACAGCATTGAGTTCAACAACGAGCCGGTGCCAGAACACCCGAACTGCCTGATTTTCACTGCCTGGGACGAAGACGGCTCCATCCTCGCCGAGAACACGGAGTACTTCTCCGTCGGCGGCGGCTTCATTCTGTCCCGCGAGGAGTACAACGCCCAGCTCGAAACCGACACTGGAGTTCCGGCCGGTGTCGCTGCGGCGACCGCCGAGGACGCCGTTCCTTATGAGTTCCAATCGGGTGAGCACCTGCTTCACCTGTGCGCGGCCAACGACATGGCCATTTGGGAAATCGTCGCCGCCAATGAGGCAGTCCTGCACCGCGAAGAAGGCGGGCTCGACTACGTCTACCAACACCTCGACCTTGTGTGGGACATCATGCGCGAATGCGTGACCGAGGGAATTTCCACCAAGGGAATCTTGCCTGGTGGCCTCCGTGTCAACCGCCGTGCGCCGCAGATGTACCAACAGTTGTTGGCCAAGCAGGACGACGAGTCTTGTGGCTTTTCCGCAATGGAATGGGTAAACCTCTACGCGCTCGCCGTCAACGAGCAGAATGCCGCCGGCGGCCGCGTCATTACTGCACCGACGAATGGCGCCTGTGGGATCATCCCGGCCGTGCTCCATTATGCCCGCGACTTTATGGCGGACTTCACGCGCGCCGATGCCCGCCGCTACCTGCTCACTGCGGGTGCCGTTGGCATCATCATCAAGTCCAATGCCTCCATCTCCGGCGCCGAGGTGGGCTGCCAGGGTGAGGTGGGCTCCGCTTCCTCCATGGCGGCGGCCGGTATGGCTGAGCTGCTCGGTGCAACCCCGGAGCAGGTGGAAAACGCCGCCGAGATCGCGCTTGAGCATAACCTCGGCCTGACCTGCGACCCTGTTGGCGGCCTGGTGCAGATCCCCTGTATCGAGCGCAACGCTATTGGCGCCGTCAAATCCATTAACGCCGCTCGCCTAGCGCGCATGGGTGAGGGAACGCACCACGTCACCCTCGACAACGCGGTCCGCACCATGGCCGAAACCGGACGCGACATGCTCTCCAAGTACAAGGAGACCTCGCTCGGCGGCCTAGCGAAGACGATGGGCTTTACCGTCTCCCAGGTGGAGTGCTAAACCAGCTGACGGAGCTGGTTGACGATGTCCCTCACAGGGACGTCGCGCTGCTCGTGCGCGCGCAGGTCCTTGAGCGCCACGGAGCCGGCCTCTAGCTCTTGGTCACCGAGGACGAGTGCGAAGCGGGCGTTGGCACGATCAGCGCCCTTCATCGCTCCCTTAAGGCCACGGTCGCCGAAGGACATATCGGCAGCAATGCCGGCCTTGCGCAGGTCATTGATGATGCTGACCATCTTCTGCTTCGCCGCAGCTCCCAAGGCCACACCGTAGACGGCCACGCGCTCGTCGACACCCTCGAGCTCGACTCCCTCAGCCTCGAGGGCCAGAATGGTGCGGTCTACGCCAAGGCCATAGCCGATTCCGGACAGTTCCTGCCCACCAAGCTGGGCCATGAGGCCGTCATAGCGGCCGCCGCCACCGATGCCGGACTGCGCGCCAAGGCCATCGTGGACGAATTCGAAACAGGTCTTTGTGTAATAGTCGAGGCCGCGGACCATGCGCGGGTTGATGGTGTAGGGCACGCCCATGTCATCGAGCAGGCCGGTGACCGTTTCAAAGTGCTCGCGGCACTCGGCATTGAGGTGGTCAAGCATCAAGGGAGCATCAACAAGCTGCTCCTGGACCTCTGGGCGCTTGTCATCGAGCACGCGCAGGGGATTGAGCTCCGCGCGGGCCTTAGTGTCCTCGTCTAGATCCAGCTTGAACAGGAACTCCTGCAGCTTCTCGCGGTAGGCCGGGCGGCAGTCGTGGTCACCCAAGCTGGTCAACTCAAGGCGGAATTGGCTCAGGCCTAGGCTGCGGTAGGAGCGATCCGCCAAGGCAATAATCTCGGCATCCAGCGCCGGATCATCCACGCCGATGGCCTCCACACCGACCTGCTGCAGCTGACGGTAACGGCCCGCCTGCGGGCGCTCGTAGCGGAAGAAGGGGCCGAAATAGTTGAGCTTCACCGGAAGCTGACCGCGGTCAAGGTTGTGTTCAATGACCGCGCGCATGACACCCGCGGTGCCCTCTGGTCGCAGCGTCACGGAACGATCACCACGATCGGCGAAGGTATACATCTCCTTCGACACCACGTCCGTGGACTCCCCTACGCCGCGGGCGAAGAGCGATGTGTCCTCAAAGACGGGGAGTTCGATGTGCTGGAAGCCGGACAGGTGTGCCTGATGTACGAAGGCCTCACGGACCTTGGCAAAGATGGCCGATTGCGGCGGGACGTAGTCCGGCACACCCTTAGGCGCGGACAGGGCTTTGAACTGCTTCTTATCACTCACGCCCTTTAGAGTACATCCCCTGCTGCGCGTAGAAACGGATTAGTCGCGCGTTCACGACGCATGGTCGTCGTCGGGCCGTGGCCCGGCAAGATAGCAAGGGAGTCATCAAGACCCCACACCGGACCGCGCAGTGAACGCTGCATCGCGGCGTGGTCGGAGTGTGGCAAGTCGGTGCGTCCAATGGAGCCTTTAAATAGCACGTCGCCCGTCAGGGCAATCCCCTCAGCCACGAGGATGACGCATCCCGGGGAATGGCCCGGTGCATGGAGCACATCAAATTCAAGGCCGACAAGACTCAACGTTTCTCCATCGATCAAGTCGCGGCGGTCCGCTACCTGCTTCATGGAGGCGGCAGCAAAGAGCATCTGCGACTCGGGGGACACACCGGAGCCATCCACCAGCATGAACGCGTCGTCCGGGTGGATGTAGACCGGTAGGTCAAACTCGGCAGCGTCGCGCGTGTGATCAATGTGGCCGTGGGTGAGCACGACGGCTTCAAACTCCAAGGACTTCTCACGCGCGAGCTGCTCAAGCTTCTCGCGCGTATGCATCCCTGGGTCCACGATGAACGCCCGGGAACCGTTAGCCACCACATAGGTGTTGGTTTTATAGGGCCCAGCGGCGAAACCGTAGATTTCGGGAGCGCTCATTACTTGAGAGCTGCCAAAGCTGCGTCGTAGTCCGGCTCGGTCGTGACCTCCGGAACCAGCTCGGTGTAGGTCACCTTGTGCTCGGCGTCGGTGACGATGACCGCGCGGGCGAATAGGCCCTTGAGCGGGGAGCCTTCCAGGACGAGACCGAGCTTATCGGCAAAATCAGAGCGGAAATCAGAAGCGCTGACGACGTTCTCGATGCCTTCTGCAGCGCAGAAACGCTCCTGCGCGAAAGGCAGGTCGCGGGAGATGGACAGGACAACAGTGTTCTCTAGACCAGCTGCCTCTTCGTTGAACTTGCGCAGCTGTGCCGCACACACGCCGGTGTCCACGGATGGGAAGCAGGACACCACCAGGCGCTTGCCTGCGAAGTCAGCATTAGTCAGCTCTGCCAAGTCGGTTCCCACGAGGGTGAAGTCCGGCAGGGCGTCACCAACCTTGGGAAGCTCTGCGTTGGTTTCGACGGGTTCATTCTGAAAATTCGTTGTAGCCATGGCACCCAAGCGTACTGACCCGCGGGGCGGCTCGCCACGGTGAACAACGGTGCGGTTAGGATGAGTGGGTCGAAAGTTTGTGAACCACCACAGTGAAGGAAACATAGGTGTCTACTAACAGCCAGCGCTTGGATGATGCGCTCAATCAGCTCGATCGCGAGCTGAAGTCCCGTGACCGCAAACAAAAGAGCCGACCGCTAGGCGTTGTTCTCATGGCGGCCGTGGTCATTATCGCCCTCGTTGGCGGTATTTGGTTCCTGTCCACACGCTCGTCGGAGGAAGAGCAGATTCAAGCTGAGGAAAGCTCGGCTGCGAACACCACCACCGAAGCCCCCACTGCCGAGGCTTTGAGCGGCAAGCGCGCTAAGTCCCTTGGTGAGACCATCACCTGCGAGTACAACGAGACTGGCGACGCTTCCCGTGAGGTCCCCACCCCGCAGGGCAAGGACATTCCTGCCAAGGGAGAGGTGACCGTCAACTTCGCCACCAAGCAAGGCGATATTGAAATGACTCTTGATCGCTCCCTAGCTCCGTGCACCGTCAACGCGATTACGGACATGATTTCGGCAAAGTACTACGACGACACCGTGTGCCATCGCATGACTGATGGCGGCATCTTCGTCCTGCAGTGTGGTGATCCCACCGGCAAGGGTTCCGGCGGACCTGGCTTCCAGTTTGCTAATGAATACCCCACCGATGAAGCTGACGACACCGCAATGGCCCAGCCGGCTCTGTACCCGAAGGGTTCCATCGCCATGGCTAACGCCGGTGAAGACACCAATGGTTCCCAGTTCTTCATTAACTACAAGGACTCGCAGCTTCCGCCTGCCTATACCTACTTTGGCAACCTGACGGAGAAGGGCCAGAAGACCATCGACGCCATTGCCGCTAAGGGCGTCAAGGATGGACAATCCGATGGTGAACCTGCTGAAGAGGTTCGCATCACCAAGGCCACCATCGAAAGCTAAGTTTTACCCCCTTTACGGTGATCAGCCTCGCACACGTTCAGTGAGCGGGGCTTTTCCTTTCCCGTCCCTCACCATCCATCACGGTCTAAGAATTTCTTAGCCTTGAGCTGTTCATTTAGCAAAGCATTCTTCGCCCAAAGGTGTCATATCGTGATAAACCCAGCTCACATGCGACAGTCAGCAGACCTTCAGACTCGCTATTCGAATGGTAGAACCCTTGCAAAACGCGTAGTGCCTCAGTAGCATCTGTGAGGTCTTTGAAATTCCCGAGATACCTAAGGAACGAGAATGAAGCTCTTCTCCCGTAAGGCACTTGTTGCTGCCGCTACCGCCGCTACCGTTTCCCTGTCCGGCGTGACCGTTGCTACCGCTGAGACCACCAACGATGACACCGCCGCGGTAAACGACACCACCAACGACACCAACACCAACGAGGACGCCGGCAAGGACGCTCCTGAGTCTGAGGGCAAGAACAACACCAACACCGGCGACAACGGCAAGGACGGGAACAAGGACGAGGAGTCTTCTTCCTCTTCCTCCAACGACTCCGAGGGTTCCTCCATCTCCGACATGAGCCCGCGCGAGATCCGCGACTGGATCGCTGTCTTCACCGCCATCATCGGCGCTCTGGGCACCGTCTTCGCTTTCTACAACAAGAACTTCGCTAAGTAAGTCAGACCGAATAGCTCAGACTTTCCGTTCACATTCGAATCAGATTAGGACCACACCATGAAGTTCTTCTCCCATAAGTCCATCGTTGCTGCTGCCACCGCTGCAACCATCGCTTTCTCCGGTACCGCAGTTGCTTCCGCAGCCCCGGTTGAGGATGACAGCTCCTCCAAGGCTTTCTTCGCTCTCTCCTCCGACGATGAGGGCAACATCAGCCCAAAGGAGATCCGCGAGTGGATCAAGGTCGTCACCTCCATCATCGGCGCCATGGATGACGCTATGCGTCTCGGCGACAAGCTCGCCGGCACCAAGTAAGCCACTGGCTCCGTACACTCCTCTTGCGCACTCCGCGCAGGAGGAGTTTTTGGTTTTCCGTCCCACCAGATACGGCGCCCCCGATAGGGTCGATGCGGCTTCTTAAGCACTCAATTTCTCAAGAAGCCAGAACATACAGGCTAGTCCGGTTCATCCACTTCCTCGATGCGCTCGGCGCCGAGGACGTCCTTGAACACGGAGGCATCAACAAGCTGGCCTCGACGGATGACGGAAATTTGGCCGGTTGGCTCCAAAATCATCAGCTGCACATCGCTGCGCCGGCCCAGGCCAGCTTTGCGCACTGCGGAATTGACGTCTCTCTCGGTAATGTGGGCGAAACTCATATTGTCTTCTTGCAGCTGCCCCTTGTACACGAGCAAGACTGGCTTGCGGTCGATGAACCGTGACCACGTCACCAGTTGGCGGAAGGTACCGAATGCGGCCTCCAAAAGCATCAGGGTGAAAAGTCCAATGATGCCGGCGGCGAGCGTCGGCGGGTTTCCCACGATGACGCGGCCAGAGACCGCACCAAACATAATGATGATGACGGCGTCAGAGGCAGTGATGGACGTCAGAACACGGCTGCCGAAAAGCTTGACCAGGACCATGAAGGCCAGATAGATACCCAGCGTTGCGAGCATCACCAGGGGGATGCGGTGAAGCTCAATGCCGAGCTGATACATTGCCTCGCGTCCAAAAAGCCTCAGTGTATCCACACCCTACTACCCTACCTTCCGGAAGAAAAAGCTAAAGCCCGCACCGTAGTGCGGGCCTGTACATCAGAAGTGACTAGATGTTGAACTGCTTGCGCAGCTGCTCAATTAACTGCTGTACCGGAGCTGGGAGGGCTGCTACCGGCATGTTAATGGCACCAATGACGGCTGCGATAGCAGCCGCGATTGCGGCAAAGATTCCCACGCCCAAGCCGATAGAGGACCCTACGTCCTTGGCAGAACCGCCGTCCTGAGAGCCGTCATTGCCGTCTAGGAACAGCGGCAGAACTGCTTCAGTACCAGCATCGGTAGTGATGAGCAGCTTCTCATCACCCGCCAGCTCCTCCGGGAGTGTGAGCTTGACGGTCGCGCGGCCGCGCTCACCGAACTGCTCGTCACCGGGCTGTGCTGCGTTGTCAATGTCTGCCTCGGCCTTAGCGTCACCCAGTGCAACGGTGACCTTCTTAGCCTGTGGCTCTTCTGCGTTGGAGTAGTTCAGGGAGGAAAGGTCGACTGTGATCTCCTCCCCCGGCTTCAGGTCACCAGACACGTGGGCACCAATCTGGCCCTGGCCGGTGCGAACCTTGGACTCGCCGGAAGCGATGTAGTCAATCATCGCCTGGGTGTCCATGTAGCCAACGTCATTGCGGTTCTTGATGGAACCGGGCTCGAAGAAGCCATCGCCGCCGGCCTCCGTCTCGCTGGAGGCAAGGAAGGAGGACAGAGCAATGCTGTAGTTCTTCTCCGGGTCAATCGGTTCACCGTTAATGGTGACAGACTTAACGCGCTTGCCCTGCTCAGCCTTCTGGTCGTAGACAACGGTGACGTTGTTGGACAGGCCCAGAGCCAGGCGCGGGCGGGACTGGCCAGGCTTCCACTGGTTCTCCAACGCGGTAATGAAGTCTGCGCCGCTAACCTCCGCGGTGATCACGTAATTACCGAATGGCTGAACGGCAAAGATGTCCTGGTAGGAAACATCACCTTGCTTGAGGTCGGCGCGCACACCGCCTGCGTTCATGACACCGATTTCGATGTCCTTGTCCGTCTGCTTAGATAGAGCATAGCGCTGGCCATCGGCAATAAAGTTGTTGAGGGTCGACTCCACACCGCGGTTGGTACCGGTGTCCTTGCCCTCATCAGAACCGCGGTACATGGCCTTCTCGGTGGTACCAGCAGTCTTGGCACCCTCAATCTCCGCTACCTTCTTTGCTTCCTCGACAACCTTAGCTACCTCGGGGTCGTCTTCGAGGCCCTGCAGCTGAGCGAAGACATCTGCGTCGGCCACGTCGTACTGCTTGAGATCAATCTTGGTGATCTTCTTCTCGGCCTTGTCGTAGGTGATGTCGGCGTCGTTAAGCACCTTGCCGTACTCGTAGCCCTGTGCCCAGTACAGCGGCAGTGCGTCCTCACGAGCAACCTCGCCCTGGGTCTTGACATGAGTATCACCGCCAAAGAGGATATCCACATCCTTGTTGAAGCCCTGCGCGAACTGCTGAGCATCCTCGTGCATGAGCGCCACTACAACCTCGGCCTCGCCGGATTCCTTCAGGCGGCTGGCTTCCTTATTGGTGGCCTCGACGGGGTCGGAGAACTCGACACCTGGGATGGAGGCGGCGGACACCTTGTACTTGGTGTTGGTGGTAACGGTGCCAACGAAGCCGACCTTCACACCGTCTACCTCCTTGACGAAGGAAGCATCGAGCAGGGGCTTGCCATCCTTGGTGACGTTGGCGCCCAGGATCGGGAAGTTGGACTGGTCCTTGATACGGCCCATCAGGTCATCGGTGCCCTTGTCGAACTCGTGGTTGCCCACAGCCGTGACATCGAGGTTCATGGTATTGAGGGCCTCGTTGGTGTACTTGTCTTCAGAAATTGCAGACACGAAGGCGGAGCCGCCAACGTTATCACCGGCGGAGGTCAGGGCGTACTCCTGATCCTTGTTGACGGCCTTGATGAGCGCAGCCATGCGAGCAGCACCCATCTCGGTGTAGCCGCTCAATTCCTTAGTGTCCTTGTCGAACTCCTCAGCCAGCTCAAGGTGGCCGTGGAAGTCGGTGAAGTTAGTGACGGAGAAGGTCACTTGATCAGCCTCGGCGGCGAAGGCAGGTGCGCCGGAGATAGCAACGGCGGTAACGGTGGTGGCGGCCAACAGCTGGCCAAAGCGACGGAAGTTCACGTGGTTCTCCTGAGAATGAGAGGAATCTTGTCCACGTGTTTATAACGCATACATCACAATGGCGCAGCGCATGCTGAGACCACCACCAGCGGGTTTACGTAGGATCTTCTACGGTTTCACCCAGGCGCAACCTTGAGTTCAGCCACGCACCCCCGAATCAGGGGTGGCGGGTTAGGCGGTGACGCGATAAACGTCGAAGACACCCTCCGTGTTGCGCAACGTTGTCATGAGCTGCCCCAGTTGCTTGGTATCGGAAACCGAGAAGGAAAAGCGCACGGTCGCGATGTGATCATCACCGCGATTGGATGTCATCGACAGCACATTGAGGCTCTGCTCGCTGAAAATTCGCGTGAGCTCAAAAAGCAGGCCTTGGCGGTCGATGGCCTCCAATTGCAAGGTTGCGGCGAATGCACCGGAGGACTTCGGCCCGCCGGCCCACTCCACCTGCATCATGCGCTCCGGCTCGGACTTCAACTTTTCGGCATTGGTGCAGTCCGCTCGATGGACAGACACGCCACCGCCGCGGGTGACGAAACCAAAGATGGCGTCACCAGGCACCGGCTGGCAGCACTTCGCCAACTTGGCCATGACGTCTGGGCTGCCCTCCACCAAGATGCCGGTACCAGTTGCGGAATCCTTCGTGTGCTGAGCACGGGAGTTCTCCAATTCGCTCAGTGGGGTACGCGAAGCCAAGGCATCGACGGCATCGTCTTGGTCCCCGAACAGGGCCATGAGCTGGTTGGCAACGTGCTGTGCCGACACGTGGCCCGCGCCAATAGCGGTATAGAGTGCATCCACATCGGGATAGTGCAGCTGCTCAGCCACCTGCTTCATGGAGCTGGCGGTAAACAGGCGGTGCATGGGCAAGCCGCCGCGCTGCACCTCAGCAGCCAAGGCATCGCGCCCGGCCTCGAGGTGCTCTTCACGGCGTTCTTTGGCAAACCACTGCCGCACCTTCGTCTTCGCCCGAGGCGATACGAGGAATTCCTGCCAATCCCGCGAGGGGCCAGCATTCGGATCCTTTGAGGTAAAAATCTCGACCTTATCGCCGGACTTCAGCTCCGATTCTAGAGCCACGAGCTTGCCGTTGACCTTTGCGCCGATGCACCTGTGGCCGACCTCGGTATGCACCGCATAGGCGAAGTCCACAGGGGTGGACCCCGCGGGCAGATTGACCACGTCACCCTTGGGGGTAAAGGCAAAAATCTGCTTGGCTGTCAGGTCATAGCGCAGCGAATCCAAGAACTCGTTGGGATCTGCAGCTTCCTTCTGCCAATCCAGCAGCTGACGCATCCACGCCATCTGGTCCACTTCTTCTTGGTGGCCCGAGTTCTTGCCCTTAGTTTCCTTATAACGCCAGTGGGCGGCCACGCCGAACTCCGCGTTATAGTGCATCTCGTGCGTGCGCACCTGCACCTCAAGGGTGGAACCGCCGGCCCCAATCACGGTGGTGTGCAGTGACTGGTATACCCCGAATCGCGGAGAGGAAATATAATCCTTGAAGCGCCCTGGAAGAGCTTGATACAGCGAGTGCACCACGCCAATGGCCGCGTAGCAGGAATTGATGTCATCGACGAGGATGCGGATTCCCACGAGGTCAAAAATCTCCGCGAAGTCGCGGCCGCGCACGATCATCTTCTGGTAAATCGACCAGTAGTGCTTCGGGCGCCCCATGACCTCGGCCTCAATACCATTAGCCTTGAGAGCCTGGCCTACCTGGGCCTTGATTTCCTTCAGCGCTCGATCGCGTGAGGGAGCACGATCCGCCACCATGCGCACGATTTCGTCGTACTTCTTTGGGTACAGGATGGCGAAGGCCAAATCCTCAAGCTCCCATTTGACGCTGGCCATTCCTAGGCGGTGAGCCAGTGGCGCAATGACATCGAGAGTCTGGCGTGCCTTCTTCGCCTGCTTTTCGGGCGGCAGGAAGCGCATGGTCCGCATGTTGTGCAGGCGGTCGCACACCTTGATAACGAGCACGCGCGGGTCGGTGGCCATGGCCACGATCATCTTGCGGATTGTCTCTGCCTCCGCGGCGGCACCGAGGGCGACCTTGTCAAGCTTCGTTACGCCGTCGACCAACCGGGCCACTTCGGGACCAAAGTCACGGGTGAGGTCCTCCAGCGAATAGTCAGTATCTTCCACTGTGTCGTGGAGCAAAGCCGCCGCGACAGTCGTGGTGTCCATACCAATCTCAGCGGCAATTGTCGCTACCGCCAACGGGTGCGTGATATAAGGTTCGCCGGATTTGCGGAAAACGCCTTCGTGCAGACGCTGTGCCGTGGTGTAGGCATTGTTGAGCAGCTCCGCATCCGCCTTCGGGTGAAATTCCCGGTGGATCGACATCAACGGGTCCAGAGCCGGATTGATCTTTACGCGACCACCTGTCAGGGAGCGGGCCAATCGCGCGGACATGCCGCGCACACTGCCTGGCCGCCATGCAGTCTTGTCCTGCTTTTCAGTCGTCATGTCTGCCTCCGCGAAGTAGCTTAGGCATACAACCTTAGTCCTTTGTCCCCATCTGGTTGAGCACAATCAGCGGAGAACCTTGCAGGCGCTCGCGGCCCTCAAGTCCTTGGACCTCTAGGACCACGACGTTGCCCACGACTTCAGCTCCAGCGGATTCCAAGAGCAAGGTGGCGCCGTGGAGTGTGCCGCCGGTGGCGAGGACGTCGTCGACAAGCACGATGCGCTTGCCCTCAATATCAATGCCGCTACTGGGGATTTCCAGTGCTGCAGTGCCGTATTCCAGCTCGTACTCCTGGGTCAAGACGGGCGGTGGGAGCTTGCCCTTCTTGCGGATAGCCAAGATTCCTAGTCCCAGCTTGTAGGCTACGGCTGAACCAAGCAGGAAACCGCGTGCATCGAGGCCGCCGATCATGTCTGCGCCGAACTCGTTGCAGGCCTCTGCTAAGCCATCGACAACGGCGGTGAAGGAATCTGCGTCAGCCAACACCGGGGTCAGATCCTCGAAAAGAATTCCCTCCTCTGGGAAATCCTGGACAAGGCGCACCTTATCCTTCAAGGCTTGTGCTGCTGCGACGTAAATCTCGCTCACGACTCTTCCTTTGTTTCAGTTGCTGTTGTGGGGTTATAGCTCCAACGGTCGAGGTTCCACCCGATACCCGCAAGGCCAGTGTAGGGCACCACGCCGGTGACAGCGCGGTCGACAATGAATGTGCGAGGCTGCGCGGCGATGGGAATAGAGGGCAGCTCCTCCCACAATTCCTGCTCCAGCTTCCGCAGCGCCGCCGCGTGCTTCACGCTAGAGGACGGCGCGGAATGCTCACGCATCGGGTCCACGGCACCGAGGTAGACATCTATCTCCGGCAGCCCAGTTGCAGGATCCGCGGCCAATTGCGCACGGGAAACCCGCTCGCCGGAACGGTCCTCCACCATGATCCCCGCAGGTTCGCACGCCGCGCGGAGCTCCTCCACCATCGCCTTATAACGCGGGTTAGGCCCGAGGTAACCCACTCCGATGGTGTAGCCGGACAGACCGGATGCCGTTGCATTGTCTACAGGAACGGTTGTCAGCGAAGACATCTGCGCCGCGACCGGATCATCATTGCGCACGGTACGGACGGTGACAGCGGGGACGTCCACGCCAGATTCCTTCGACGAAACCTGCGCCAAGTGCTGTGCATCCACACAGGCCGCAAAGGCAGCGCGTGCCCACGGCTGAGAAAAGGTCCCAGCCTCGGAGAATACTAAGGTGTCTGTCAGGCTTCCTGCCGAAGACGTCACCTCTACTGGCTTGCCTTCTACATCCCGGTCGAACCACGACGGTGACGCGGTGGCAGCCTCGGCAACGCGGAGCTCATCTGAGGCGACAAGCGCGGCAGCGTCTGCGCTTCTCGGAAGCATGAGGAACTCGCGCAGGGTCGGCTTATCGCCGTAATAGTTATCGTTGGCGGTGAGCACAATGGCACCGTCATCCTCAACGCGCTCGATTTGATAAGGACCGAAGGAAACCTGTAACTCCGGGTCAAAGCGCCCAGGCTCCGTAGAGAAACCATAGCGCCACGCCTCTGCTACCGGCTGCAAAGTAGCTACATCCTGAGAGTGTAGAGCTGCATTGAGTTCTTCGAGGTTCATATCAGCCCGCTTAGCTAACACGTGTGCTGGGACAACCGAACCCGGCCCAAACAAATACCGCCACCGCGAGCCGGCATCAGGTGTAAACCATACGGTGAATTTCTTGCTGTGGGGCGCGCATTCCACTTCTGTCACTTCCTCCATCAGGGGAAGGTGGGAACCGAAAATCTCGCTCAACTGCCCGGCGGTGAAGGCCAAAAGGTAATCATCACAGGTCACGGCTTCACCGTCAGCAAAACGTGCTTGCTCAGTGAGCGTGAAGTCCACGTGCGCCCCAGCGTCCTCACCCTCGGCAGCAAAGAACTCGGCATCGGCGAGATCTGAATTAGGGACCATCTGCCCCGCCGGGCCCGGTACGTAGAGCGCCGGGAAAACACGGCTAGCCAGCTGGGCCGCCCCCACCGCATCCCCCCACGCCGTGGCTGCATTGCTGGTGGCAATGGGGGCGTCGGCCAGCACCGCAAAACGCGATGGCGGGGTGTCTTTGCCAAGGCCGCCTTCCTGTGCCCCGCATGCGGTCACAGTAAGAGCTACCGCGGCACACAGCGCCGCGAATGATGGACTACGCACGGCTTAGCGCCCAGGGCGCCAGGACGCCCCACCGGACTCGTCGCTACGCGGCCCGGATTCGGTCTGTGTTGCGGCTGGTGCAGAAGCTGCGGCCGGGGATGCCACGGTGCGTGTTGCCTTCGGCGCATCCTCATCCTCTGCTTCTGCAGTCCACCCCTCGGCGCGGTAGGCAGCGACCACCTCATTGTGCTTCTTAACGCTCTTGCGCTGATTCGACAAGGTCACCAGCAACGTGGTGGCCAGGAAGATGGAGGAAAAGACACCTTCAATAACGCCAATGAACTGAACCAATGCCAGATCGCGCAAAGTACCAATGCCCATTAACCACACGGCGACGATGAACAGCGCGATGATAGGCAAGGCCGAAATCACCGAGGTGGAGATGGAACGCATCACGGTCTGGTTGACAGCCAAGTTAGTGAGCTCGGCGTAGGTCTTCTTGCGTTGGCCTTCCAGCCCCGTTGTATTCTCATCCACCTTGTCGAAGACAATGACGGAATCGTAGAGGGAGAAGGTCAGGACTGTCAGCAGACCGATGATGACTGCCGGGGACACCTCGAATCCGAAGAGCGCGTAGATGCCCGCGATGAAGACACCGTCAAAGATGAGCGCGAGGATAGCGGCAAAAGCCATATCGCGCTGCAGGCGGACCGCCACATAGATGGTGGCCAGCACGAGGAAGACCGCCATGGCAATAACCATGCGTTGGGTGATCGACGAGCCCCAGGATTCCGACACCGTCGAGGAGCCAATTGCATCCGGGCTCGGCTTGCCGTTGTCATCCTTGACTTGGTAGGTCTCAAAGATAGCCTGGCGGGCTTGGTTAACCTCATCTTGCGACAGGCGCTCGGAGGTGATCTCCAGAGTCTCCGAAGAACCGGCGCCCACAATCTGCACCAGCTCCGGAGTGACACCGGTGGCTTCCGTGAAGGTTTCTTCTACCTGTTCAGTAGAAAGATCGCCTGCAGGCATGTTGAGTTTCGTGCCGCCCTCGAAATCAAGGGACAGATTGAAGCCGCGAAGTACGATAGCCAGGATCGAGGCAATAAGCAGCACGCCGGCGATGGTGTACCAGGTCTTAGCCCGGCCCACGAAGTCAAATCCACTGCCGTCCACATAGAGACGGTCAAAACGGGAAATCTTGCGGCTAGTAGTTTCGACAGCCATGGTTACTTCTCCTCATCCGTAGCAGTAGCGACGGGTTTCTTGGCCGGTTTGGCATAAAAGCCGCGTTCACGGCGCTCCTCCACAAGGTTGTAAATACCGCCCAGGCCGTTCATCGACGGCTTGGCAAAGGCTGGGCGGCTACCAAGAAGCTGCATGAGCGGTGCCATGATCAGGAAGGATACGACGAGGTCGAAGATGGTGGTGAGGCCCATGGTGAAGGCAAAGCCCTTGACGGCGCCAATGGACAAGAAGTAGACCACGACGGAGCCGATGAGAGTCACGGCCTTACCTGTGACAATCGTTGCTCGCGAACGCTCCCAACCAGTGCGGGTGGCGGAGCGGAAGGTACGTCCGCTCAAGAGCTCATCCTTCATACGCTCGTAGTAGACGACGAAGGAGTCAGCGGTGGCACCAATACCGATGACCAAGCCCGCCATGCCGGAAAGATCAAGCGAGTAACCGATCCACCGGCCCAGCAGAACCAGTGCGCCATAAAGCAGAACGCAGGTAGCGATGAGGACCAACAGAGCCACCGAAGACAGGGCACGGAAGTAGTAGATGGAATACAGCGAAACCAGGATGAGGCCCACGATGCCCGCGATGAGCGCTGCCTCAAGAGCTGCCTTGCCCAGCGATGGCGGAACGGTTTCTACCGTGCCCCCCGGCTCGCCGTTAGCGCCGGTAAAGGACAGTGGGAGCGCACCATAACGCAGGTTATTGGCCAAGTTCTGGGCCTCCTCCTGCGTGAAGTCACCGGTGATGGAAGTGGCAGAACCAACCGGGGTCGGGCCTTGGATTACCGGCGCGGAAATAACGGCGGAGTCGAGGGTGATAGCCACCTGCTTCTGGAGGTACTCCTGGGTCAGGGTAGCCCAGGTTTGCGAACCATTGGGGCCATCGCCGGTCTTGAAGGCGAAGTTAATCTCCATCTGACCAGTCTGGGAATTGAGCCCGCCTTGAATCGGGGCGTTGTTATCAATCTCGTTACCGGTCAGGCGAGTTCCGTTCGGATCTTCAATGCCGTCCAGCAGCGGAGCCGGGTTAAGAATATAGGGCTGCTGATTCGAGTAATCACAAGCCACCAAGGGCTTTGCAGGGTCGTCGGTACCTGCCAGCGGATCGGATTCCGCATCACAGGTCATCAGTCCCAAGGCTGCGGTCTGCACGGTGGGGTCTTCGGACTGGCGGTCCTTGAGCAGAACCTCAGTAACCTTGTCGCGGCGCTCAGTTTCCTCAAGGGAGTTCGCTGGGTCCGGAAGCGGCTTTTCGCTCACAGTCGGAGCCGGTGACTTGTCATCCTTCTCCTCGTCCTTCTGATCGCCGCCCTGGGCGGCGTCGGCACTCTGGTTGAGTGCCTCATGGATGGAGGCCAGCGACTGATCAGCATGCTCCGGAGTTACCACCCCGTACTTAACCCACCGGTTAGCCATATCCGTCATGGTCTTCTCAAGCTTGCCCATGTCTGGCATCGGCTGCTCGCCCACTGGGCGGAACAACAGCTGGGAGGTTTGGCCCACGGCCTGCGCCTGGGAGGCATCTTCACCGGGGACGGTAATGACCAAGCTGGAGCCACTGATGACGACCTCAGAACCGGACACGCCCATGCCATTCACGCGCTGCTCGAGGATGGTGCGCGCCTGCTGCAGCTGTTCCTGGGTGGGGTCTTCGCCCTGCGGCACCAGGGTTACGCGGGTTCCGCCCTGCAGGTCAATGCCGAGCTTGGGTGTTGGTGACTTATCACCGGTCAAAAATATCAGCGCATAAACCACGATGACAATGAGCGCGAAAAACGCCATCGCACGCTTGGGCCATTGCCGTTGACGGCTGCTAACGCCACCACGTTTCGAAGCGGACACAAAGATCTCCTGTGTTGTGAGGAACAGGGCTAAAAATCATAGGTCATGGCAGCAACCGCCGCGCACGCACTGGGCGCCGCGGTGCCTCCATGACTAAAGCACAGTCCACCATGGTACGTCATGGACTGTTGTTTTCCTTAACAGACTTAAGGTACGCGCCCGCACTGTGACGAGCGCAACGCAATCTTAGAGTTTCGGGAAGCGCTCGTCGTTCTCGTCCTCCGTCTCCACTGGCGCATCAGTGTTTGCGCCGGCTGCGTCAGCGGAGCGAACGATGGCCATCGTGTCGAAAGTCATCACCGTGCCGTCCTTCACCTGCAGATCAACCTGCTCGCCGCGGGTTGCGACGACGGTGCCGTGGAGGCCGCCGGCAGTAATCACTTCCTGTCCCGCCTTCAGCGAGGATTGGAGCTTTTGCATCTGCGCCTGGCGCTTGCGCTGCGCTCGCATCGACATGAAGCTCGGCAAGATGACGAGGATGGCGAGAACAAGGAGAAGAAGAAGTTGAGTTCCGTTCATAAAAGGCCAGTGTGCCAGACCGCCCTACCTCCGGGCCAATTAAAAAAGGGTCCCGCCAACCGCTCCCTCGGGCGCCTCCAGTCCTAGGTGTTGCCATGCGGCGGCTGTTGCCACACGGCCGCGGCCGGTTCGTGAGATCATGCCGGCACGCACGAGATAGGGCTCACAGACCTCCTCCACCGTCGATGGTTCCTCGCCCACCGCGATGGCTAGGGTATTCACTCCTACGGGGCCACCGCCGTGGCCTTTGATCAAAGCCCCGAGCACCGCGCGGTCAAGACGGTCCAATCCGCGCTCATCGACGTCGAAGACCCGCAGCGCTGCCTGGGCAGCTGCAACATTAATATGTCCATCCCCGTTGACTTCGGCATAGTCTCGGACTCGGCGCAAAAGCCGGTTGGCAATACGCGGAGTGCCACGCGAGCGGGAACCAATCTCTACCGCGGCATCCTGATCGATGTCCACCTCCAGAATCCGCGCTGCACGGCTAATTACCCGGGTGAGATCCTCAGTACCGTAATACTCCATCTGCGCGGTGAAACCGAAGCGATCACGCAACGGACCAGTCAGCATGCCCGCACGAGTTGTCGCTCCTACCAGTGTAAAAGGCGGGATTTCCAGCGGGATGGACGTCGCTCCTGGGCCTTTGCCCACGATGACATCGATGCGGAAATCCTCCATTGCCATGTAGAGCATTTCCTCAGCTGGGCGGGCGATGCGGTGAATTTCATCGATGAAGAGCACATCCCCCTCCATCAGATTCGACAACATCGCCGCTAGATCCCCGGCCCTCTCCAGCGCTGGGCCCGAGGTCATACGCAAGGAGCTTCCCAGCTCTTGGGCGATGATCATCGCCATGGTGGTCTTGCCCAGCCCAGGCGGGCCGGAGAGCAATACGTGGTCCGGGGTGACACCACGGTTTTTCGCGCCATTGAGCACGAGCGATAGCTGCTCGCGCACCTTGGGTTGGCCAATGAATTCATCGAGGGACTTCGGGCGCAGCGAGCGCTCAATATCGTGCTCGCCCTGTTGCTCTGTGGCGTCCACATCCTGGTTACGCTGCGGGGGCAAGCTTAAATCCATCCCCTCCGGAAGCTTAAATTCAGTGCGTTCTACGTCTGACATGTCACCCACTCTCCCCTACTTCTTGGCGCCAAGCTGGCTCAGCGCTGCGCGCAGCACCACCGGCGTCGCCGCATCGGGTTGCTCTGCCGCCACGGATTCCACCACGGGGCGGGCCATTTTATCAGTAAAGCCCAACCCAATAAGAGCCTCAACGACATCCTCAACCACCGGCCCGGCGGCAGCCGGGGCAGCAGCCGAGAGATCCGCGCCTTCTGCCGGGGCGAAAGCCTTGACCTTATCTTTGAGCTCCAGAATCAACCGCTGTGCGACGCGTTTGCCCACTCCCGGGATTTTCTGCAAGCGTGCGGCCTCCTCCCCCGCAATCGCCTGTGCCAAATCGCCCGCGCTAAACACGGACAGAGCAGCTAGAGCCAGTTTTGGCCCCAGCCCAGAAACCGTTTGGAGGACGTGGAACATATCGCGGTCATCCTGACTGGTGAAGCCGTACAGCGTCATCGAGTCTTCCTTTACCACGAGCGTGGTCATGATCCGCGCTTCCTCGCCACGCTGTAGGGTTCCCAGCATGGCCGGGGTGGCCAGGACCTTATAGCCCACGCCAGCGCATTCCAGCACGGCATGATCAAGCTGGATGTCTAGGACGGTTCCGCGCAAAGATGCAATCATTAATAGGGTTCCTTGGTGTGAGTGGTTGTGCCAGTTAGCTTAGGAGGTCGTCTTCGCCGCCCGGGAGACGGATGCGGTACGCGGCGAGGTGCCGCGTACTCCGCTCGTTCGTGCCCCGGCCCCGACGCCAGCGCTCGCATCACCGCCGGTCATCCATGCCAGGGCTGGCGCACGCCAGCAGTGACACACGGCTAGGGCTAGGGCATCCGCAGCGTCGGCCGGCTTAGGCGCCTCACTGAGCCCCAAGATTCGAGTAATCATGGCGGTCATCTGCTTCTTATCAGCGCGTCCATTACCTGAAATTGCCTTCTTGACTTCGGAAGGGGTGTACATGTGCACCGGAATATCCCGCTCTGCTGCGGCAAGGACCAATACCCCAACCGCGTGCGCGGTCTGCATCACGGTTGAGACTTGACCGCGTTCGAATACGCGCTCGAGGGCCACGACATCCGGCTTATAGTCATCCATCCATTCCCGGACCGCCACCGATAGTCGCTTCAGGCGCTCCCCTAAGTCCTTGTCGCTGGGGGTGCGGACGACCCCTACGGCGATGGGAATGACCCCACGCCCACGACCGGCTTGGACAACTGACAGACCGCAACGCGTCAGACCGGGATCAATACCCATGACGCGCAACCCCTCCAAGTTCACGGCCGCCTCCTCGCCCTTGTTGCACGCGCCCTTGTGAAGCGCTTGTTTATCTAGGAACAGTGTACACACATGTGTTCTAGTCTAGGCAGTCCCCCAAGCCGCTTACTCGCCTCTCCTACTGCGCGGCGTAGAGTGGCGCGCATGTCTCAACATCCTAATGACTATTCAGAGTTTATCCGTTCCCGCCATTCACCGCGCGCATTCCTTCCGGAGCCGCTCCCCGCTGATGTCATAAAGCAGGTGCTTATCGACGCCCGATCCGCCCCCTCCAATTCCAATACCCAACCATGGAATGTGCACCTCGTCGGCGGTACGGCACTGCAAGAACTAAGCGCTGCTCTCATATCCGAATTCGATAAGAACGGCATCAACCCAGACTTCACGATTGATTACGGTCAAGGCGTTCACCCGCAGCGCTCTCAGCAACTGGCAGCCAAAATGTATGGGCTCCTCGGCATTGCGCGTGAAGATAAAGAAGCCCGCACGGAATTTATCCGTGAAAACCTTCGCTTCTTCGGTGCCCCGCACACCGCGCTGCTTTTCATTCCCCCGATGGGTGACCGCATCCGTGCCGCTTTTGACCAAGGCACCTATGCGGAGAATTTTTTGCTCTCGCTCCAGGCGCACGGCTATCACGGCGTCCCGCAGGGCATGATTTCGCTGCTCGCCCCAACCGTCCGTGAGTTCCTGGGCGTGGACGAGGATTACAAACTCGTCACCGCCCTAACTTTCGGCGTAGCAGACCAGTCCAGCCCCGTGTTCAAGACTGCCCCGGGCCGCGCACCATTGTCAGAGACGGTGACTGCTCATGGCATGGAAGGCCTCGAGCTCGACTAGCCTTCTTAGTCCTCGTCCAGCTCGGCGAGGACCTCTTCGCTTAAGTCCATGTTGGTATAAACGTTCTGGACATCATCCGAATCCTCGAGAGCATCGATGAGGCGGAAGATCTTGCGGGCATCATCTGCCTGCAGCGGCACCTCAACGGAAGCACGGAAGTCGGTATCGGTGTCATCGACCTCGATATCGGCAGCAACGAGCGCCTCGCGCACGGCAGGAACATCGCCCGGTGCGCAGGTGATCTCGAACTTCTCGCCGTTGTCATTGACCTCTTCGGCGCCGGCCTCGAGGACGGCGAGAAGGATGTCATCTTCACTGAGTTCGCCCTTCTCCACCATAACCAGACCGGTGCGGGAGAACATATATGCCACGGAACCGGACTCGCCGAGGTTGCCGCCATTCTTAGACATCGCAGTACGGACGTCCGTCGCCGCACGGTTACGGTTATCCGTCAGGCACTCGATGAGCATGGCCACGCCGTTCGGGCCATAGCCCTCGTACATCACGGTTTCCCAATCGGCACCACCGGCCTCTTCGCCGGAACCGCGCTTGCGGGCGCGCTCAATGTTGTCGTTGGGAACGGAGGCCTTCTTAGCCTTCTTGATCATGTCATCAAGGGTGGGGTTGGCTGCGGGGTCACCGCCGCCGGTGCGTGCTGCCACCTCGATATTCTTGATCAGCTTGGCAAATTCCTTGCCACGCTTGGCATCGTTCGCCGCCTTCTTGTGCTTCGTTGTTGCCCATTTAGAGTGGCCTGCCATGTCATCCCTTTCGATGTGGCTTAAAAGACTTGTGTGGAAACTGTTGTAATTATACGGCCTCACCGAGCCTCCACCAGCACAGGGGGCCGTGCCCCGCCTGCATCCTAGACGTTTTGCCAATTGCCATTGGCGCTGGAGCCATCACTATCCGGATGCAAGGTGCGCGTCAGCCCCTCCTGCATCGCCACGGCCAGTAGCTCGCCGCGCTGGTTGAAAATCTTTCCCTGGGCAAGTCCCGTACCGGATTGCGCTGACGGGCTGGACTGCGAAAACAGCATCCACTCATCCACCCGCACTGGCCGCAAGAACCACAGCGCATGATCCAAGCTGGCTAGCTGAATCCTTTCGCCTTGGTGCGGAAGAAGCGCCGTGCGGATCAACGTCATGTCAGACATATACAACAACGCTACCTGGTGGAGGGATTGGTCAGAGGTAGCACCAAGCAGGTCACCGGTGTTGCGGAACCAAATATTTCTAAACCCTGCCCCAGTGGTTTCGGCAGCGACAGCATCGCGGTCCGCGTCCGGAACGAGCCGCACATCCCAGTCTTCCCACTCCTTCAAAATGATACGGGTGGAGTAAGGCGAGTCCTTAATGATCTCCGGTGGCGGCACCTGCGGCATGTCGGCCTGATGCTCAGGACCGATATCCCCGGTCGCGTGGAAACCGGCACTGAGCATGAAGATCAAGCGATCATCCTGAAAGACTCGCACGTGACGGTGCGCAAAAGAACGGCCGTCCCTAATCCGCTCGACCTGGATGGTGGTGGGAGCGCTGGAATCGCCCGGGCCCACGAAGTAGCAGTGCATGGAGTGCGCTAGCTTCTCATCGACAGTAAGCTGCGCTGCCCGCAGCGCCTGCGCCATGGTTTGTCCGCCGAAGGTGCGCGTAATGAGCGAGGGAACCACGGGGCCGCGGAACTCGTCTTCACCGATCCGCTCGATATCGACCGCCTGGGCCACCGATGCCATGTTCTCTCCTCTTTCCTTTCTGTTATGGCGCTCGCCACACTAACCCCGACCATCCTACTCACGTGCTGATCCACTCTCGGAAGTTGCGTACTATATTCCGCATGACTTCAACCACCCCGCACAGCGTGCACCGTGTGGCCGCGTACCTGGAAATGTTCACGTGGGGCCTGCTGATCTTCTCCATGATCCTCAAGTACTCCGGCACGACCGAAGCACTCACCCCCATCGCGGGAGGTATCCACGGCTTTGGCTTCCTCTGTTTCCTGCTCATGACGGCGCTGGTATGGATCAATAACCGGTGGTCACTCGGCGTGGGAATTCTGGGGTTAGTCGTAACCGTAATCCCCTTCGCGGCCTTGCCCTTTGCAGTGTGGGTATCGCGGCGCGGACTCGTCGCCGGCCCCTGGCGGTTTAGCAATGCCGATGACTCAGAGCCGCACGGTGTCTTCGACACGATCTTGGCACAGGCCATTCGCCACCCGGTGCGCACCGCGCTCATCGCGCTGCTCGTCGTTGCCGTAGTATTCAGCGTTCTGCTCATGGTGGGGCCACCCGTCGACGTCGAGTCCGCCATTGAAAATAATCGCTAAGGCCCCAAGCATCTGGCTTGGGTGGGTGCTGGCACGCCTTTTCCTTATCTACCTACTCCTCAACGAGAAGGGTCCGCTCGGGGACGTTCGGTATTACCTCGAGGGCGTCTACGGCACTAACCCCAGCGACATGACGGAATATCCCCAAGTCGGCACCTGGCCCAGCGTTCTGCTTGCGTGGCTTACTGGCTACGACTTTGAGCGCTACGCCATCGGTTTTACGGCAATGATGCTGCTTGCCGACGCCACTTTCCTCGCCCTCCTCCTGCACCATCACCGTTCCACCCCAGGGGCATATAGCGCTGGGTGGTTCTGGGTATTCTTCGGCACCGCGGCGGGACATGTATTTACCTGGCGGCTCGATCTCTACCCCGCCTTACTAGTTGCCGGTGCGGGCGCACTTCTGGCTACCCGCCCGCGGCTTGCCTCAGTTCTGTTGGCTTGGGCCACCGCAGCAAAGCTGTGGCCCGGTGTCCTCGCTGCCGGACTCGTCGGGCGCGCAACCTCCCGCGCTACGTGGCAGCGACTAGTCGCGTTCTTTGGAAGTCTCGTTGCCCTGTGCATCGGCGTGGCAGCAATGACCAGCGTGGACAGAGTTCTATCCCCGTTGACTTATCAAGGAGAGCGCGGCCTCCAGATCGAATCTCTGGCCGCCACCTGGTTCGTCTACCAAGCTAATCACCAGCCTGATGTGTGGACGATGGGATACGCGGCCTCGAAAAGCTTTGAGATCACCGGCCCGGGCGTCGACACAGCGATTGCGCTGAGCAGCATCGCCATGGGAGCGGCCCTCTTGTGGATCGTGGGAGTGGCACTCGTGCACTTTCTGCGCGGGAATTGGAGCCCGCACTCCTCCCTCGTCTTCTTCATCGCGGCGATCCTCCTTCTCATCGCGACAAATAAGGTCTTCTCCCCGCAATACATCGTGTGGCTTGGGCCGATACTAGCGGTGGCACTTCGCTCCCCTACTTCCACGGCGGCCACCACCCCACGGAAGGTGGCCGCTGACATTAAAGGGGTACGCGCCATCATGGCGGTGCTCGCTGTAGGAACGGCGGCCTTGGGAACCGTCATCTACCCCTATGGGTATAACTACATCTGGTTCTTTGTGGGCGAAAACCCCAACCCGGTCTACGCGCTCCTGTTGCGCAATCTGCTCATCCTGGCAATGACCGCATGTGCCGTCTACTGGCACCTGCTTGAGTACCGTGTGGCAAGAGCGAATCAGGCGCGGGCGTGACAGGGCGGGTGAATCACACGTCGATCTGACTGAGCTCAAAGTACTCCGGCAATTTCGCGGTTCCTCCCAGACGCAGCAGCTTGACGGCTGGCCGCAGGCGCAGCGCGCGGGTATCGCTGACTGCCTCGTTGTAGAAGCGATGCGCTAGGTGGATGCGACCTTCGGCGTCGGCAAGCACGGGCGGGCGTGACTCAAAGCGCTGCGCAATAGCCGCCGAAAGCTCCCGTTCCCGGGCGGCTCGTTCATCGAAATGCCCTTGCACAAGCTCCGTTGACTCTGCGCGCGCCGCGATAGCCTCAAGCTCAGGAGCCAAGGCACTTATCACTGCTGCGCGGCGATCCAGAGTGGCTTCGAGCTGCGCCAAGGCTGCGTCCGTGCGAATGTGGAGCGAGTTGAGCCGCTGCGCCGTGTACAGCGCCCACATACCTAGTACGAGGAGCACAGCGAGGATGATAACTATCTCGATAGCCATTTATGACACCCGGACCTTTGTGCCATCCGCCACGGTCTCGTATACCTGCATGACGGCTGCGGCCACATGATCCCAGTCGTATTCGCGGGCACGCTCTACCCCCGCCCTAATCAAGGCCTGCCGCTTGTCCGCATTGATCACTAAATCCTGCAACACCCGCGCTAAGTCCGTCGCATCACCGTTCTTAAATAAGGCGCCTGCGGGTTTCTCCGAGTCTGCGTTGCACACCGCGGCGAAGGCTTCCAGATCTGAAGCCACCACTGCGCATCCAGCGGCCATTGCCTCAACAAGAACAATGCCGAAGCTCTCGCCGCCTGTATTGGGAGCCACATAAATATCAGCGCGCCCCAAAATAGCCGCCTTCTCGGCATCACTGACACGCCCCACGAAGTCAACCCCCGGAACGCGTCGCGGGTGTCCCCCGCCCATAACCGTCACCCGGACCGGCTGCGGGAGTAGCGTGAGAGCCTCAAGAAGAATGTCCAAGCCTTTTCGCGGCTCATCGAGCCGGCCCAAGAACACAATCTCAATCTCTGAATCATTCTCTTTATGCTCGGCGCGGGCACGCTCGCGCGCATAGACAGAGGTGTCGACCCCATTAGGGATGAGCACAGGGTCCCCTCCCAACTGCTCAACCTGCCAGCGCCGAGCCATCTCTGAAACCGCAATACCTCCCCGAACCTTTTCCAGATACGGACGGAGGAAAGGCTTAGCCAGGGTCAATGCCAGAGAGCTCGAGGCCGAAGCATGGTACGTCGCTACGATGGGCCCGCGCACCACTGCCAGAGCAGCCATGGAATAACTTGGGGAGTTGGGTTCATGGATATGGAGGATGTCGAAATTTCCCTCGCGGATGAAACGCTTAATATTGCGGCGCACGTGCGGGCCAATAGAGAGACGAGCCACGGATCCGTTATAGGTAATCGGCACCGCCCAGCCACCTTTGCGAACAAAGCTGGGAACCTGCGTGCTCGCCGCTGCGGGCCCGAGTACTTCCACGTGGTGTCCTTGCTCAATGAAGACAGTCGCCAAGTCAAGGATATGAGCCTGAACTCCACCGGGTTCGTCGAAGGAATAAGGGCAGATGATGCCTATGCGCATGATCTGTGTTCTGCCTTTCTACTTCTTCTGGCGAGCGGCTCGCCGCCGCTCCACATCGGCGTTCCAATGCGGCTGCAACATGTGCCAGTCTTCTGGATGTGCCCTGATGTTCTCCGCAAAGCCATCCGCAAGGCGCTGGCATGTCTCCTGCAGGTCAGTGACCTCCACCTCGGGGCTGACCGATAGCCCCCAATCCTTACCGTCAAACCACGAGTGCACGACATGGAGTGCAGCTCCTGTCTCGATGGCCAGCTGGGCGGGGCCGGCGGCAACGTTAGCCTCTTCGCCCATGAAGTCTACCGTCACACCGGTGCGCGTGAGGTCCCGCTCAGACAACAAACACACCACCCCACCGCGTTCCAGAGTGTCCTTCAGACGCGGGTAAGGAGAAGAACTGCCACCGGTCAGTGGCAGGACAGTAAAGCCAAGGCTCTCGCGGTAGTCCACGAAGGCGTCAAAAAGCACCTCTGGCTTCAAGCGCTCAGCCACCGTAGTGAAGCCGCCATAGTGCCCCACGCAGAAGACACCCGCCATGTCCCAATTACCGGAGTGCGGAAGCGCAAAAATCACCCCGCGCCCGGAAGCCACGGAGGCATCAGCATGTTCCTTGCCTCGCAGACCTGCCAATAGATGCCTCTGCAGATCCGGATCCGAATGGATAGCAGGCAGACGGAAAGCCTCGAGCCAGTAGCGCATATAGGAGCGCATCGAATCCCGCACCAACTCCCGCGTGACGTTTTCCGCCCCCACGACCCGGCTCAGGTTCTGGCGCAGCTGTTCCATGCCTTGGCCGTTGTCACTTGCCAGATCCGCGCCGCGTTCGAACAGCCAGGCTGCCAGCGGCTGGGGAAGGAAGCGCACAACCTTCCAGCACGCGATGTATGCGGCGGCGGTCAGCCGGTCACGGTCCAGTAGAGCCACGGTTCGGGAGCCTTTCTGTGTGGGCTGAGGGCGCGGTACCTTCCGGTAGAAGAGAGTGTCAGACTAAATGTGCTTCAGTTCCTTCTTGAAACGCGCCTTGGTGTCCTGACGCGCTGCTTGGCGCATGCGCTGGTAAATGGTGAAGACAGAGCCCACGGCCAGCAGCCACAGGGCAACCTCGAGTGCATAAGGCACGCCCAAGCCTTCCAGCCCCACGCCGCCGAGGCCCAAGATGAGGCGCTCGGGGCGTTCGACGAGTCCGCCGACCATCTTAAAACCGGAGGCTTCGCCGCGCGCCTTGACATAAGAAATGACCTGGGAGCTCACGAGCACCACCATGCAGGCGGCGAAGTTGAGAGGGTGGGCGTTATCGACGTACACCATCCAATAGGCGATCGCTGCGAACAAAGCACCGTCAGTGATGCGATCGCAGGAGGCGTCGAGAGTCGCGCCGAAGTTGGATCCGCCGGTGGTCAGGCGCGCCATGGTGCCGTCGAGCATGTCGAAGGCAGCAAAGAGTCCCGACAGCAGCGCCGCCGCAAAGAGGTGATCAAGCGGGATCAGGATAACCGAAATAGCAATGGTGACGATTGTGCCCACGACGGTGACGACATTGGGTGTGAGCCCCATCTTCAGGAAGAGTTTGGCCACTGGGACCACAACCACGGCGGCGGGTTTGCGCCCATGAACACTAAGCATGCGCTTCTCCTGAAATGATTCCCTCGGCGGCGAGCTCCGCCCACCCCTGCGCCAACAGGGACCGGGTGTCTTTGAGGAGCTGCGGCAGCACTTTGACGCCGTCCACAATAGTCATGAAATTTGAGTCCCCGCTCCAGCGCGGAACGATGTGCATGTGCAGGTGCTGCCCCACCGAGCCGCCCGAGGCGCGCCCCAAGTTAAAGCCAGCGTTGACGGCATCGGGGCCGGAGACCTTCTTTAGGACGCGGATGGCGGCTTGGGCAAACTGAAAAAGCTCGCGAGATTCTTCCTCGGTGAGGTTTTCCAGCTCTGATTCCTGACGGTATGGGATCACCATCATGTGCCCGGCGTTATAGGGGTAGAGGTTGAGAACACAGTAGACAAACTCGCCACGCGCAACGATGAGCCCGTCCTCGTCCGACATCTGTGGAATCTCCACGAACGGATTATGGGCTTCCTTGGGCACGTCGCCGGCGCCGCCCTCACGCTTGATGTAGCTCATGCGGTACGGCGCCCACAGGCGCTCTAAGCGGTCGGGGGTTCCCAGGCCGGTATCGACGTACTCTCCCACTCTGTGTGTTCTCCTTTTCTAACCTCTACCTAGATGCATCCGCCTAGACGCGTTCAGCGATAGTGTCCTTAGTCGGTTGTTCGTTGTTGCGCTCACGAACCCATGCTTCAATCACGTTGATTGCTGTCTCTACGGGCACACCGTTGACCTGGGTGCCGTCGAGGAAGCGGAAGGACACCGCGTTGGCATCCACGTCACGCTCACCGGCCAACAGCATGAATGGAACCTTGCCCGTGGTGTGGTTGCGGATCTTCTTCTGCATGCGGTCATCAGAGGTATCCACGTCAGCGCGCAGGCCGCGTGCGCGCAGCTGTGCACAGACTTCCTCGAGGTGCGGGGCGAAGGTATCGGCGACCGGGATGCCCACCACCTGGTGAGGTGCCAGCCACGCCGGGAATGCACCCGCGTAGTGCTCCAGTAGCACGCCGAAGAAACGCTCGATGGAACCGAAAAGTGCGCGGTGAATCATGATCGGGCGCTGCTTGGAACCATCCGACGCCGTGTACTCCAGTTCAAAGCGCTCCGGCAGGTTGAAGTCCAGCTGCACAGTGGACATCTGCCAGGTACGGCCGATGGCATCGCGCGCCTGAACGGAAATCTTCGGGCCGTAGAAGGCCGCGCCTGCTGGGTCCGGGACCAGCTCGAGGCCGGACTTCTCCGCCACCGACTGCAAGATAGCCGTCGAGCGCTCCCAAATCTCATCCGAGCCAACGTACTTGTTGGGGTCCTTGGTGGATAGCTCCAGGTAAAAGTCATCCAGACCGTAGTCCTTGAGCAAGGAAATGATGAACTCCAGAACCTTGGTCAGCTCGTCTTCGAGCTGCTCCGGGGTGCAGTAAATGTGCGAATCATCCTGGGTAAAGCCGCGGGCGCGGGTCAGGCCGTGGATAACGCCCGACTTCTCGTAGCGGTAGACCGTGCCGAACTCGAAGAGGCGCAGCGGCAACTCACGGTAGGAACGACCACGAGAAGCGAAGATGAGGTTGTGCATCGGGCAGTTCATCGGCTTGGCATAGTAATCCTGAGGCTGCTTAGTGCAGTTGCCGTCCTCATCCCACTCACCGTCGAGCTGCATCGGCGGAAACATGCCATCCGCGTAGAAGTCGAGGTGGCCGGACTTCTTGAACAGGTCTCCCTTGGTCAGGTGCGGGGTGGACACGAAGGAGTAGCCGTCCGCGATGTGGCGACGGCGGGAGTGCTCCTCCATCTCCATGCGCACGGTGGCGCCATTCGGGTGGAAGACGGGAAAGCCGGAACCAATCTCATCCGGGAAGGAGAACAGGTCCAGCTCAGCACCCAGGCGGCGGTGATCACGCTTTTCGGCCTCTTCGACCATGGTCTTGTAGGACTCCAGGGCCTCCTTGGATTCGAAGGCGGTGCCATAAATGCGCTGCAGGCCAGCCTTGGACTGGTCGCCGCGCCAGTAGGCAGCAGAGGATCGCGTCAGGGTGAAAGCCGGGATGTACTTGGTGGTCGGCACGTGCGGGCCGCGGCAAAGGTCAAACCACTCCACCTCGCCGGTGCGGGGGTTTACGTTGTCATAGTGGGTCAGATCTCCGGCGCCCACCTCGGCGGCCTCATCGGAATCTGGATCCACGTTGCCCTTGTCCTGGACCAGCTCCAGCTTGAAGGGCTCGTTGGCCAATGCCGCTTCAGCTTCTTCGGTGGTGGCGTAGACGTGGCGCTCGAAGCGCTGGCCGCCCTTGATGATCTTCTTCATACGCTTCTCAATGGCCTTGAGGTCCTCCGGGGTGAAGGGCTCAGCGGTCTGGAAGTCGAAGTAGAAGCCATTCTCGATGGCCGGGCCAATGCCCAGCTTGGTGCCGGGGAATTCCGCCTGCACTGCCTGGGCCATGACGTGTCCGCAGGAGTGGCGGATAACGGCGCGGCCGTCTTCCTCGCAGGCAGCAACCGGGGTGAACTCGGCGTCCGTGTCCGGGGTGTGGGAAAGGTCGTAGAGGGTTCCATCGGCGCCGCGGACGACGACGACAGCTTCCGGGCCCTTGTTGGGCAGCTCATGCTCGCGCATCGCTGCTCCCACGGCAGTACCGGCGGGGACCGTGATTGGTTCGTAGTTCACCGGGACTGCTGGAATCATTTCCGCCATGACTTGGTGCGCTCCTTTGCGCTCACGCGCCGCTCGACATACCTGGCCGAGCAGCACTCAACGAGAAAGTTACAGCGGCTTAGTCTACCCCTCTTAACTGCGTATGAGCGATTCGCCCCAGAAGGTTTCGCCTTCAGTTCCGGCCGGCATGTAATACACGGCCGAACCAATGTGGCGAATCCACTCATTGAGGCGATCCGCTTCATCAAGGCGCGCTTGAATAGGCTCGAACTGCGTCGTCGGGTCCTTCTGGTAGCAGATGAAGATCAATCCCGCGTTGCTAAGTTCACCGCGCTGGGTGGTCTCCGGAGTCGGCGGCAGGTTGTAGTTATACGGGCGACGCAAAAGCTTTTGTTCTGGATGCTCTGCCGGCGGATGCGCTCTGGCGACATGCGAGTTTTCATCAATGGCTTTGAGCCCAAACTCGTTGCGGGCATCCAGATCCACCGGGTCGAACTCGTCCTTAGCGCCTATAGGAGCTCCGGTATCGAGCGTGCGCCCAGTCGAGTTCTCACGTGCCGCGCGATCAAGCTGCTCCCATGTGTCCAGGTTCATGTGAATGCGGCGTACCACCATGGCGCTGCCGCCGGCGAAGGGGCCGTCTTCGATCCACACCTGTTCGTTGAAGTCTTCATCGCTTCGGGGATTGACCGTTCCGTCCTTTTGCCCAAAGAGGTTGCGCGGAGTCATACCCTTCGGTGCGGAGCCATAGGCATGGCTGAATCCCTGTTGGATCCACGCAACATCGGCGTAATCTTTGCCCGCGCGGGTCATATGCCGCAATACGAAGGCGGCAGTGAAAGGGTCATCGCTGCAGATCTGCAGGACGATATCTGTCTGGCCCCATTCCGGGCGGAGGTCATCATGGTCAAAAGCCTGGATATCGCGCAGCCAGCTGGGCTTGGCGACGTCCACCGTGTCGAAGAATCCCTCTCCCCAACCGCACGTGACGGTGAGGTTTGCTGGGGTGGTAGACAATTCGGGCTCGAGGCTACCCAGCGGGTTCTCACCGGTGCACAGGCGGCGGGCGTCTTCCGTCCATAGGCGCATGAGCGCGGTCGCCCCGCGTGCAGTAGTCCCCTTTTTCAGATTGAAGCCCACCAGCTCCACATGCGCCTGGACCGGGGTTTGGATGCCCGCCTGGTGCTTGCCGTCGAAGGCGACGATATCGCCGCCCATGGTTTCCTCGCGGCGCTCCGGCCCAGTGCTCCCAGCGTCACCAGCCTGCGCTGCGCGGGAGGCATCCGCAGATGCCTGTCCAGGTTCATCCCCTTTCGCACAGCTTGCAAGCGCTACCGCGCTTGCCGCCACAGCACTTCCGGCGAGTAATCCACGCCGGCTGACAGGTTCCGCGAACCCGTTCATCCTTGATTTCTCCCTATCTCGTGAGAACCGATTTCTTGCCTACTTTGGCCCAGAGCACGCTAGTTTCTAGTGCGCGTGCTCTTCCTTCTTCATGTCAGACATGTCTGCGGACTCCGAGTGGTCCATGTGCTCTGCATGGTCCATGGATCCGTGGTCCATATCGCCGTAGTCTTCGTCGCCGGCACCAATGGTGCGCACCGGGATATCGCCGAGCTCGACGGAGGAACCGTCGGCAAGCTCCAGCGTGAGGGTGGCAGTCTCACCGGCCATAACAGGCTCGGTCACGCCCATCAACATGAAGTGGAAACCGCCCGGCGCGAGCTCAATGGATTCGCCGGCAGGGATATCGAAGCCGCCCTCCTTCTCCTGCATGACGCCATCGACAACCTCATGGATCTCATAGTGCTTCGCCTTCACCGAAGAGCTGAAGCCAAGCACGTTGATATCCTTGTCCGTGTTGTTGTGGAGAGTGCCGAAGATAGCGGTCATATCGGAGTCCTCCTCCATGGCGCGCACAACAGCATCCTCGAACGTTACGCCAGACTCAGCGGAGGAAGAAGCCGAAGTACTGGTCTCTGCGTCCTTGTCCTTCTCGGCGCCATTCTCAGCACTAGCTGCAGCGCTCGACGGAGCCGCGGCGGAATCCTCTTCGCTCGGGGAGCAAGCCGCCAAGGTCAGGCTGCCTGCTGCGAGAGCCGCCACGGAGACACGGAGGAAAGAACGGGTATTCAGCATGGGACATGCCTTTCTGCAGTAACAGTAGTTAAGGAAAGTGCGGATTGACTCTCGTCTCATCAGCGGCTGGTGGTGTTTAGCCTTCTGAGCCTTTTCCACCAGCGCGGCGGGTCTTTGCTCCGAAGGCAAAGAGCGCTGCGCCGACGACGAGAACTGCTCCTACGCCAATGATCCATGTGGCCGCGGTGGGCAAGGAGCTCAGCGGATCCTGAGACTCCTGCGCCTCTTCGCCTTCCTTGGCACCATCATCAGAAGCATCTGCAGCCTCATGTCCGCCGGCCCCAGAACCCACGCTAAACGGCACGGAACCGAGCGTGGAGTGGCCATCGGAGGAGGTAATGCGGAAACCTACCTGGTATTCACCATCGCCAGGTTCGATGTCCTGAGGAACCTCAACGGTGAGATTGCGGCCATCAATGGTTGGGGTGGCGTCAAAGAGCACCTCGCCGCTTGACTTATCGCTCACGGCAAAAGTATTGAAGTCATCCCGGGGAATACCAGAGAACTCTAGTGTGATTTCACGCGGAAACTCTTCCAGCGGTGCGTCACCCACCACGTTTCCGCCAATGACTGAGTCATGTGCCACCGCTAGCGGCGCGGACAACCCAATCGCAAGGCCCGCGGCCCCAGCGGCAATTCCCGTAGTGACCTGACGCAGCTGCATTTCCCGGATTACTCCTTGATGGTCTGATGAAACTTTTGGTTGAAGGTTCCCTCATCCTATCGCCGGGAGGGATCCTCGAGCCAATCCTTACCCCGCACGGATTGTGCGGGGTTACCAAGTAGTCGTTGCACGCGGCGGAAAAGTTCCCAGTCCTCTCCAGCAGCAAGGTCGTGTTTCTTATAAGACTTCTAGTGGCTACGTCCGCGCAGAAGGATAACTACCAGGATGATTACGGCAACAGCGATGATGCCCAAGGCCGCAGCTAGGAAATAACCGAGAGCGCCAAGGCCGAGGCCTTTATCCTCATCGGCCCTTGCTGCTTGGTCCACATTTCCTTCGTCACCATCACTCTTCGGTGCCTCAGTCTTGTCCTTGACAGGCTCATAAATGGGCCCTTGGATTGGCTCCCCCAACACCTTGGACGTGAGGTAATATTTCATGGTGGCACGTTTGTCAGTGAAATTGCCTTCACTATCCGCTAGATTATTCCCTTTACCTGCATCCAGTGTCACCACGATGTAGTAGTCACCCTCCAACCAGTTCGCGTTGCCATAAGAGGGTGCAGAATCCGAGCTGAAGCGGTTAGTGAAAGCAATAGGGTTTGCTGCCGAGACCGATCCCTCGTCCCCCTCATCGGGCCAGATCAAAGACTCATGCTCTCCAGCTTTCTCACGAACTGGATTGAGGATAGACACATCGAGGCCTGAGTACTGGAGAGCCTTCTTATCCGAAGCCTCTCCAGCTCTAATTGCGGCAGCCAACTGCTGTCCTTCCTTCATGGGGACCTTGTAGACGTGCGCTTCGCCCTGAACAATGTCGGTTTCGATGGCCTGACCGCTGCAAAGCTCCGTGGCATTGTCAAACCAGTTTCCGGGAGCCATCTGTTCAGCATCGTTGGCGTTGGCATGGAGTTCGCCGTCCAGCTCGCTGCTAAGACCACTAACAAGCTCGTCAATGTTGGATACTGGGTCAACACGGTGAAGCAGAATCTCCACGTCGAAAGGTTCATCGGCCTTGTACTGGCCTGCGCGCATCGCCGTCAAGACCAAGTCGCCCTGGCAATTCTTGGAACCGATTTCGTAGGTATAAGCGCTAGCGTTTGCCAAGGCCTCAGATACAGTGCCGGTGTTCGCACTTTCCCAGTCAGCTGTGCAATCATCTGAGCCTTCGTCGCCACCATGCGTACCCGTTGGCGGTTCTGCACCATCGCCGAAAAATGTCTTCAAATACAGGTCGTTCGGTGTTCCCACTGCACCTTCAAGTGTCTTGTACATCGTCGCCACATAGCGCTCACCCGGCTTGACGGGGATCGACCATGACTCAGCATGGAAATCGGAGCGAGATTCCTCGCCGCCGTTCGGTGGGGCATCCAACTCCGCGCGGAAGATGAAGTCCTCACCAGACTCCCAGCGTGGAAGCTGCGTTGGTTGGCTGATGTCTTCGCTGCCTTCAATCTGTTCGACATCGGATTGATAGATGTCCGCGGCGCGCCCTGCTGCCTTCTTGATCATCGCTGCCAATGAGTCTGCATCATCGGCGTCGAGATACTCGCCGCCAGCGGCATCTGCAATACAGGAGAGCTCCTTTCGGGCCTCCTCATCGACGTTAAAACCAATGGTGTTGATGACCAGATCGACGCCCTGCTCGTGAAGCTCTTTGGCCACCTCACATACTGGCGGCGGCGCACAGGTATCGATTCCATCAGAGACAAGCACAATGGTGCCGTGCTGGCCACCCAATTCCTCGGCGGCCTTCTTCAGGGAATCACCAATCGGGGTGTAGCCCTTTGCATGGAGCGCATCGATCGGGCCAGTGAAAGAATCCCCTACATCCTCTTTGGGGCCACTGACCACGTGGATGTCTTGGCACCCTGCTTCCTGATTCTCTGGTGCTTCGTCGACCGTGCCGCCGTAAGTAACAAGACCTAGTGGGATAGTCCCACCAAGCTCAGAGACGAACTTCTTCGTTGCGTCCTTCGCGGCGTCGAGGCGGGTCTGCCCGCCAGCGTCTTGCGCATTCATCGAGCCAGAAGAATCGAGAACAAGCATCGTCGCGCCGCTCTCGGGATCTGCGGCGTCCCCATCGGGGCCGGACTCCGGGTTATTCGTGGTAGCGGCCTCGGAGCTCGGAGCTGTGCTGGACGACACCCCGGTCGGATTCTGCGCAGACGCTGGCACCGCAACGACGGTGAGAAACGCGATGAGTAGCGCTGCGAGAATAGCAAAGACCCCGCGTAACAGGCCCTGCGGGGAAGACGAAGGTGGAGAAAAGGCTTTCATGATGTCTACTTCCTTGAGACGACAAGACTGTGAGAAACATCATAAACAGCTGACTGGAAGTTCTCTCGCTGACGGGGAAGAGCCCCCTCACCCCCCTTAATCCTCAACCCCCCTTAAAATCCGGGAGACAGAAAACTAAAAGTGCCCCTCCAATTTGGAGGGGCACTCGATGTGGAGCGGATGACGAGACTCGAACTCGCGACCCTCACCTTGGCAAGGTGATGCGCTACCAACTGCGCTACATCCGCGTGACGAGCTCTCGCTCGTCGTGGGCTCCTAGTGGAAACCCTGTGCGCGATACTGGGATTGAACCAGTGACCTCTTCCGTGTCAGGGAAGCGCTCTCCCGCTGAGCTAAACGCGCTCACGGCACCCAGAGTTGGGCGCCTGCTCTTGAGGTGGAAACGGGAATCGAACCCGTGTGCACGGTTTTGCAGACCGTTGCCTCACCACTCGGCCATTCCACCGTGGCGATACCGCCTCACACACTACATGTGCTGGAGCGGATGACGAGACTCGAACTCGCGAC
>NZ_KV818469.1:106093-189332 GCF_001814945.1 Corynebacterium sp. HMSC066C02
TGACCTCTTCCGTGTCAGGGAAGCGCTCTCCCACTGAGCTAATCGCGCCTATGCATTTATCAAGACTCTTACTTGAACCTAGCCAAGTGACCTTGACTTCAAGAAAGTCCTGGAGCGGATGACGAGACTCGAACTCGCGACCCTCACCTTGGCAAGGTGATGCGCTACCAACTGCGCTACATCCGCATTGCACGTTCCCGGCCGGTATGCCGTGGTGCGAGAAGAAACTTTATCGTGCGCCGCCCCAGTTTCCAAATCCGCAGCCCACGGCACTAATCCCCTGACTTCCAACAGGATTCAGATTACATCAGTGTGATTGAGACTGCAGTTACAACGGACACGGCAGGGATGGCGGTTGCAAGCCCCCTTATTAACTCCATCAAGGCTCTAGTGCCGACAAGCCACAAATTAAAACACGGTTGAGCTGGACGATTAGGGGTTTCCATATGCGCGGTGTACTTTAAAGCCTGCACCGAGGTTCTATAGCTCAGTGGGAGAGCGTTCCGTTCACACCGGAAAGGTCGCTGGTTCAATCCCAGCTAGGACCACCATTATTACTGCGAGTCAGCAACATGCAGTACTGGATAAAAGCCTCCACGTGGAGATGATGAGGATAATAAACCTGCATTCATCCTTTCTCGCGGGGGTGTTTTCTCGTTGCGCCTCATACTGACCACCGGAGCTAGACGCATACCTTAACGCGTTGGGGTCACGGCACGGTCGAACAAGCCTGCACAACATTGAACCTGCCCCCTGGCGCAGTTATCCAATTACTCCATAAAAGTTCACTAGCAACAAGTGCAGGAATAGGATGATTTTCGTGCAGTTGCCAAAGTTTGGCCCAGCCTGGGCAGGCGCCTTGATGGGAACCTCCATTGCGTCAACTTTGTCGGGTTTACATGGTTTAGACGTAGGCCAAATTGTCTTCGCTCTTATCGCAGCAATGCTGCTGGTGATTTTTACCGTGGGGGCAAAGAATGAACCTCCTCGGCACCAGAACATGGCGGCGTGGGGGATGTACACGATGGGTCTGCTGGCGTGCGGCTCGGCGTGGACTGCGTTAACCGGAAACGTTGCCTTCCAGTTAGTAAGTTGGTGGATTGGCGCACCGCTTTCTGTCGTGGTGTGCCTGTGGCAGCTCTGGGGGTTATTCCAGCAGCCGCACCACTACGACAAGCCCGCTTTTCCTTGGGGGCTAGCGCTGGTTTCCCCTATGGTGGCGGCGACCTCCGCAGGCCAATTGGCTATCAACCATGGGCAGTTCTATCACTTTGCCGGCGAGCTGTGCTTCTTCCTCACCTTCATCACGGCAATTCCGCTGTTCGCCTACTGTTACCGGTCTCTTGTACAACGCCGAGATAGGCCGTGCGGCGCAGCTGCTGGTACAGCGTGGATCCCGCTGGGCGTGGTTGGTCAATCAACGGCCGCCTCGACTTTGCTTTTTGACGCCCACCTCTACGGCATCATCATGTTCGCCATCGGAGCACCCTGCGTAGCATTCGCCATGTACTGCTTCTACCAAGCGGTATTCGCGTGGGCTCCCTACGGCCCCGGCTGGTGGGGTTCGACCTTCCCAGTCGGAACGCTGTGCCTAGGTTCATGGGATGAAGGCTGGCACCGGTTGTCCTTCGCTTTACTGGTGCTCTTGCTGCTCCACTGGGGAGCCTCCGCGCTGCGTTTCGGCACGTGGCGGCTCCAGAGCGCCTAAACTTCTGAAGCTCGGCCCAGCCCACAGCCCAGTCCAGCGCAGGGGCAGCCCAGCCCAGGCATAGTCACCCTTTGAGGTACCGTAGGGCGCCATGAGTGACACTGCGCTAATAGAACGCCTGCTGGGCCCAGACCAAGAAGGAATCCGCTTAATTGCGGTGAGTACGCTCCACGGCTCCGCCACCATCGATGGCACCTCCGAACCGATGGGCAACGACACCGACGCTGAACTCTTTGCCGCCCTACGCGAGTGGGCGGACGTTGCCGTCGTCGGCTCAGCCACGGTGAAAGCAGAAGATTATGGGCCGGCGTCAAATACCCGTCTCGCCGTCTTCAGCCACTCCCTCGATTTTTCCGGCTTCGAGGACTTCATTGCAGCTGGCCCCCTCGTGCTTACCCCCGCAGAACGCGCATCTTCACTCGAGGCACGGCGCTTAGCCGACGCTGGTGCCGAAGTCGTTAGCACAGGTACCGGAACCATGAGCGAGGCTATTGCTGCCCTCCGCGCCCAGGGCGCGCGCCGCATCAGTTGTGAAGGTGGGCCATCCGTCTACTCCGCCTTTATCGCAGAAGGCCTCGTAGACAAGCTGTATTTGACGCTTGATCCGCACCTTTCCCCTTCCGTCGAAAAGCCAGTCGTTGACGGCGAGGCCACCTCCCCCGCGCTCAAGCTCGAGCTAGAGAACGTCACCGCCGTCGACAACACGGTGTTTCTGCGCTACCGGCGCACTCAGACCCCGTAAACTGTGCTGCCGTGACTTCTCCGGCTCCCTCACCCTCAGATTCCACATTCGCTGATTCCGCGCGACTGTGGACGGCCGCCGCGTGGCCCGCCGCCATCGTCTTGGTTTTCCATCGCGTGTTCGTGCTCGCCTTCAACGGCACGGTGACTGATGATTTCGGCACCGTCTACCGCGCGATCCGGAACCTGTGGGAGGGCACCCCGGTCTACGAGCAAAACTATTCCTTCGTCGAACCGCTCTACCTGTATAACCCAGGCGCCACGGTCCTCTTGTCCCCCTTGGGGCTCGTGTCCGAGGAACACGCGCGCATCGCCTTCATTCTGGCCAACGCCGCCGCCATCATCGCTGCACTAGCCGTGTTGACCCGCTTCGTGGGCCACAGCCTGCGGGGCCCACTGTGGCCGGTCAGCATCGCTGCTGCCTTCGCTACCGAATCAGTTATCAACACGTTGGTCTTTACCAACATCAACGGTTTATTGCTGCTCGCGATGGTGGCGTTCTTGGCCTTGTTGGATAAACACGGCTGGGCCGCTGGCTTGTGCATCGGACTGGCGATTCTGGTCAAACCACAATTTGCCCCGCTGCTCTTCCTCGCCCTCGTCCGCAAGCGCTGGCTCACTGTAGGCTTGGGCGTAGCCGTACCTTTGGTAGTCAACCTTGCAGCCTGGCCGTTCGTCCCCGGCGTGGAGGGCTTCCGCGCCAACCTTGTGCCTTACCTGTCCACCACGCGCGATTATGCCAACGCCTCGTGGCCGGGCGTGCGCGCCTACTTCGATCTCCCCGGCATCATCTACTATCCCATCTGGTTGCTCTTCGCAGTACTTGCGGCAGTGGCGATCCTCGGTCTGCTGCGCTGGCACGACAGTGAGCCCACCTTCTGGGCGCTGAGCACCAGTGGTGCCATCATGGTCGGCATCTTCTTCCTTTCCTCCCTGGGTCAGCAGTATTACTCCATGTGGCTTATCCCCATGCTGTTTACGGTGGTACTTGCGCGCTCGGTCTTCCACACGTGGGGAGCATGGTTGGCCGCATTTTTATTCTTGGCGCCGCTCGAGTGGACGTCGTCCAGCATGCCCACCGCCGCGCACTGGATGAGCGTCTTTATCGCTACCCTTGGGTGGGGACTGCTCATTGTGGTCACCGCCGCCTCGGTGGCCGGCTGGTGGGCTGCGGAGCGAGGCACTAGCCCCAAGCCTCAAGCGAGCGATAAAATCCCTGCATGACTGATTTCAAGCTCATTGCTGATACTGAATGGCGCAAGCGCCTAAGTCCGGAGGAATACCACGTCCTGCGCGAGGCTGGCACCGAGGCACCGCACGTCGGTGAATACACCAACACCACCACCGAGGGTGTGTACTCCTGCCGTGCCTGCGGTGCCGAGCTCTTCCGCTCCACGGAAAAGTTCGAGTCGCACTGCGGCTGGCCGTCCTTCTTCTCCCCTTTGGCCGGCGACGCCATCATTGAGCGTGAAGACAATTCACTGGGCATGCGCCGCATCGAGGTGCTGTGTGCTAACTGCGAGTCCCACCTTGGACACGTCTTCGAAGGCGAAGGCTACGATACGCCGACGGACCTGCGCTACTGCATTAATTCCATCTGCCTCGACCTAGAAGAAAAGCCGGTCGAGGACTAAACCCTCAACCGACTTCCGGTGCCTTTCGCTGCCGCTACCCCGAATTATCGCAGCTCTTAAGGCAGGATAGCGATGAGCTCAGCGACGTCCTTCACGCGGCGTCCGGTGTGGAAGGGAATTTCCTCACGCACGTGGTGGCGAGCCTCGGTGTAGCGCATCAGGTACATCAGGTCCACGATGCGGTGCAGCTCTGGGGCCTCAAAGGCCAGGATCCACTCATAGTCACCCAGCGCGAAGGCCGGCACGGTGTTTGCGCGCACATCCGGGTAATCACGGCCCTGCATGCCATGCTCCATGAGGATGCGGCGGCGCTTTTCTTCATCCATGGTGTACCAGTCGTAGGAACGCACGAAGGGATAGACAGAAATCCACTCGCCAGGTTCTTCGCCCATGATGAAGGACGGCAGGTGAGATTTGTTGAACTCCGCCGGGCGGTGCAAAGCATTTCCTACCCACGTCACCTCAGAAACCTGGCCCAGGACGGTCTCGCGGCGGAAATCCGCGAAAGCCTTCTGGATGTCGGCGAATTCTTCCGCGTGCCACCAAATCATGTAATCAGCGCTCTCGCGCATTCCGGACAGGTCATAGATACCGCGAACGGTAACCACGCCTGCTTCCTCGAGCTCAGAGAAGAACTTCTGCGCCTGCGCCACGATCTCCTCGCGCTCCGTGCCCAACGCACCCGGGATCACCTGAAATACCGCGTGCTGCGAGTAGCGCTGGACCTTGTTGAGCTCGGCGAAGTTGACCTTCGACATGCCTTTCTCCTTCTTTCAACCGACAGAGTTTCTTATCCATCATAAGTTGGAGGCGCCTCCGCGCGCCACTAGCTTTTCGGCGCGCCTTCCACCGCCACACGGGCGGAGCTTATACCTTGATCCCCGTGAGCAATTCCGACGTTTCTTCGCGCAACCTCGCAGGGGCACCGACCAACCTGCACGATCGCGCCGCCGCCTCTTCCACCGAATCGCGCCCTGCGGAGCCGAGCACTCCGACCGCCTTCACGGAGGCCGTCGAGTCCCTCCATACCGCACAGCTGCGCCCCGAAATCACCTTGGGCACCATCCGCCCACCGCAACGCCTGGCTCCATTCAGCCACGCCATCGGCCTCGAGGTTGAGCGCACAGAACACGGGGACCTTATCCCTACTGACTCTGAAGGCGATGCCTTCGGCCGCCTCATCCTGTTGCACGACCCAGGCGCTGAGGAAGCCTGGGAAGGTGCGATGCGCCTGGTGGCCTACATCCAGGCAGACTTGGACGATGCCGTCGCCGGGGACCCGCTGCTTCCCGACGTCGCCTGGGAATGGCTCACTGAATCCCTCGACGTGCGCGAAGCTACTCATACGAATTTGGGAGGCACCGTCACCTCGACCGCTTCCGTTCGTTTCGGCGAAATTGGCGGACCACCGCGCGCCTACCAATTAGAAATGCGCGCCTCGTGGACTGCCTCCGGCCTGGATCTCGCCCCACACGTCGAAGCTTTTGCGCAAGTCCTCTCTCTCGTCGCTGGTTTGCCGCCAGAGGGCGTAGCCGAACTCGGACGCTAAGATGAGCGAATTGCGCCAGGTACCGGTTGATGGGACGCCGAAAGTCCTCCTTTCTCCCCGTGAGTTTCAAGCCGGTGCCGCCCGCTTAGCTGCGGGCACCGGGCCGTTTGCCATCGACACCGAACGCGCCTCGTCCTACCGTTTTGATGACCGCGCCTTCCTCGTGCAAATCCGCCGGGAGGGTGCAGGCACGTTCTTGTTCGCCCCGGAGCACCACCGCGATGAGCTCCGCGCAGCACTCGCACCGGTGCTCAATGGGCAAAAGTGGGTGGTCCATGCCGCCCCTTCCGATCTCCCGAGCCTAGCGTGGATGGGCCTATACCCGGGCATGCTGTTCGATACCGAGTTAGCTGCCCGCTTCGCCGGTTTCGCACACCCTAACTTAGCCGCAATGGTGCTGGAGCTTTTCGACGTTGAACTGGAAAAAGGCTACGGCGATTCCGACTGGTCCGAAACCCCCATCCCGCGGAAGTGGCGCAATTATGCGGCGCTCGACGTGGAGCTTCTCAACGAGCTCGCCGTGACACTGCGAGATATTCTTGCGGAACAGGACAAGCTCGACTGGGCTTATGAAGAGTTTGAGAGGATTGTCGAAGACCACGCCCGCATCACTGGGCCTGAACCTAGGTCGTGGCGGGCCCTCAAGGGTGTCTCCTCTCTGCGCTCCCGAGAGCAACTCGTGGTAGCCCGTGAACTGTGGCAGCGACGCGAATCCATCGCCCGCTCCCAAGACATCGCCCCTAACCGAGTACTGCCGCACCGTGTGCTCGTCGACATCGCGCGCCGCGTGCCCCGGTCGCCGCACGAAATCAATCAAGTTAAAGGCTTCCCCCGCCGCCGCGGCGGCGCCACCTTGCGCTGGTTCGATGCCGTCGAGACCGCCCTTGCTAGCCCGCGCCAGCAGTGGCCGAAGGCGTTGCGCAGCCCACGCCCGGTTCCTTCCAAATCAGCTTTTAACCGAGATTTCCCCGAGCTGTGGCAGCTCTATACCGAGATCCGTGGTGATTTCGAGGCTCTCGGTGAAGAGCTGGGCATGAGCTACGAGCTGATCCTCAAACCCAGCTTGGTCCGCGCTGTAGTCTGGGCGGCCTGCGGACCTAAAGGCGGTGTGGCGGGCGAAATCGCAGCAGACGCCGATATCCCCGATTTCCTGCGTTCCCAAGGTGCGCGCGAATGGCAGGTAGAGCTATCCGCGCCGCTCCTGCGTCGCGGTCTAGCGCGAATACGCTCTATGCCACCGCGCCTCTAGCTCCGAGCAGCTACCCACTCATTCACGGAGTCCGTGATTCCCTCCGGGGTCAACCCGAATTCCTCAAGGATTTCTCCGCGGCTGGCATGCTTGGGGAAGCACCCAGGAACACCAAGGCGGTGGACTGGGGTATCCACATCCGCGGCGTCGAGTGCTTCCGCCACCATGGAACCCACGCCGCCCCGCAAGAGGCCATCCTCTACCGTGACCACAAGATCATGATCAGCAGCGAGTGCAACAATGGATTGCGGGACCGGCACCGGCCAGCGCGGATCCACGACGGTGACGTTGAAGCCTTGGGCTTCGAGCAGCTCAGCTGCTCCCAGGGAACGCGCACTCATGGCACCGATAGCGACGATAAGTACATCAGTGGCTTCCGCCGCAGCAGCATCGGAATAGCTCAGGATATCTACCCCGTCATCGAGGCGCTTGAGTTCGTCGCGGTCATCAAGGAGGTTGCCCTTGGGGAAGCGCACCACCGTGGGGCCATCCTCAATAGCGATGGCCTCATTAAAGAGCTCACGCAGGCGTGCGCCATCGCGCGGCGCGGCAATGCGCATCCCCGGGACGATGCTCATCAACGCCATGTCCCACACTCCGTTGTGCGAAGGGCCATCAGAGCCCGTGACACCGGCGCGGTCGAGCACGATGGTGACGGGCAGCTTGAGCAGCGCGATGTCCATGACGACTTGGTCCACTGCACGGTTAAGGAAGGTGGAGTACACCGCCACTACCGGATGCATTCCGGCCAGCGCCAGACCGGAGGCGGAGGCCATGGCATGCTGTTCGGCGATGCCAACGTCGAAGAATCGCTCCGGGAATTCCTCCTGGAAGGGCGCAAGACCCGTCGGCCCCGCCATAGCAGCGGTAATAGCCACGATATCCTCGCGCGCATGACCGGCCTTGATGAGTTCCTCGGAAAAGGCCGCAGTCCATCCCGGCTGCTTTTGCCCCTTGGAGACACCGGTGACCGGGTCGATAGCTCCGGTGGAGTGCATCTGGTCCTTCGGCTCATTGACCGCCGGGGCAAAGCCATGCCCCTTCTCCGTGACGGTGTGCACGATGATGGGACCGTCATAGTCCCGGGCATAACTCAGTGCCCGGACCACCGCGTCGATATCGTGGCCATTAATGGGGCCAATGTATTTGATTCCCAACTCTGGGAACATCTCGGTAGGCAGAACGGTGGACTTTACGCCCTCCTTGACCGCGTGCAGAGCATCAAAGGTACGCTCGCCTACCCAACCCATCGACTTCAGGCGTTTCTTGCCCAACTCCATGAACTCGTCATAACCATGCTGTGCACGAATACGCCCGAGGTTCTCCGAAAGGCCGCCAATGGTCGGCGAATAGGAGCGGCCATTGTCGTTAACGACGATGACGACGTTGCGGTCTTTATCCGCAGAGATGTTGTTCAATGCCTCCCAGCACATGCCACCGGTGAGGGCACCATCACCGACGACTGCCACGGCATTGCGGTGCGATTCACCGCGAATCTTGAAAGCCTTGGAAAGGCCGTCCACCGTGGATAGCGCTGCAGAAGCGTGCGAGGATTCGGTCCAGTCATGTTCCGATTCCCCACGGTCCGTGTACCCGGATAAGCCGCCCTTCTGGCGCAAGGAATCAAACTGGTTGGCACGGCCGGTGAGCATCTTGTGCACATAAGACTGGTGCGAGGTATCGAAGACGACGGGGTCCCGCGGGGAGTCGAAGACGCGGTGGATCGCCACCGTGAGCTCCACAACGCCCAGGTTGGGCCCGAGGTGACCGCCCGTGGCGGACACCTTCTCAATCAAGCGCTGGCGGATATCCGCCGCGAGCTCAACCAGTTGCGTCTTGCTCAGGGCTTTGAGATCGCCTGGTGATTGAATGGAATCCAGAATGCCCATAGAGCTTGCCTTAAACCCCTTCATCGATCGTTTTCTTCTCTACCACCGTACCCGCTTATACGCGTGACACGTCAATCATTACCCCGGGATCTTCCGCCGCGGATGCATCCTGCCTTATGCCGCAGGAACCAGCAGTGCCAAGGTCTCAAAATGGTGTGTTCCCGGAAAGGCATTCACCATAGCTAGGCGCTCCATGCGGTAGCCGCGCTCGGACCATGCAGCGATATCACGCGCAAACGTAGCGGGGTCACAGCCAATGTGGAGGACGCGCTGCGGCGCCGCAGCGGCAATGGCGTCCACCACCTCAACACCCGCACCGGTACGCGGAGGATCCAAAATGACCGTTGTTGGCCGCGGCAGCTGGCTTGCGGCCTGCTCCACCTTAGCTGTCCGGAAGTGCACATCAATTCCTGAAAGGCCCGGCTGCGCTGCCGCAGCCGCCGGCGAGTAATCGACGGAATACACCGTGGCGTGCCCACCCTCAGGTGCAGTGACTTCAGCCAGCGCGGGAACGAATAGCCCTACTCCTCCGTAGAGATCCCACGCTACTGCTGTGACCTCGGATCCCTTCGTTGCTTCGTGTTCTTCGGCCTCGCCTTCAGCCGCGAGCCACTGACGCGCAAGCCGTGTGTAGACATCAGGTGCGCCGATGTGTGCTTGCCAAAAGGCGGTGGGTGGGAAGTGAAACTCGTGGCCATCAGCGCGTTGAACTACGTCTTGCGTCGGCGCCTCGATGGTCTCCCGAATAGTCTCGATCCTCCGGCCGCGCGGCGCCTTCCGGGTTTCCACGACGTGGCGGTTACCGTCGCTGTCCATGACCGCAATGACCTCCGCGCCAGGGCTAAATGTGCGGGCTCCAGGACCGACCAGACCGCTGACAAGGCCCGGTACTAGCTGGCTGCACGCCACGTCCGTAACCAGTTCTGTGGATCCGCGCTTGCGCACACCAGCACGGCCTTGCTGGTCGACGCCCAACCGGACCCGCGTGCGCCACCCTCGCTGGGGCGCCACATCAATAGGCTCAATTTCTGGAATACTCTCAAGGCGTCCTACCCGGCGCAGCTGATCCCGCAAGACTGCGACCTTGATTCCCGGCTCCGCCGCTAGGTCTAGCTCAGCGAAGTCGCAGCACCCGGCACCACGCTGTGCCGCCGGGCAGGCAGATTCAACGCGGTCAGGGCTTGCCTTGAGCACAGCATCAATTTCGGCTTCCACGAAAGATTTCTTCACCTTGGTAGCCGTCACTGCTACCTGGTCTCCGGGAAAAGCGCCGGGGACAAAACACACACGCCCGTCGGGTGCTGCGCCGATTCCGACACCGCCGTGCCCCATGCGCTCGATGGAGGTACCGAAAGACTGGCCTTTGGTGATGGCTGCGCTCTCAGCGTTCCGCTCAGTCTTAGTCATGAGTTTTCTCCTTGTGTAATTCCGGAGCCCTGCGCTTCCTCAACAACAGCGTTGGCGCGACGCACCATCCAAACAGTCAAGATGGTGACGATACCGGTCAGCGGCCAGCCCATGAGGATGCGGACGATGCCGAGGGTTGTGGTCTCGTCGGCGTCGTACAGCGCGCGCTGCACTATGAACCGGGCGATGAAGACTGCGGCCCACCCCGCTGTTGCTAAGGCATAGGCCCGCCGTGCCTTCGGTACTGTGCGCCACCCCATGTCATCGCCGTTCAGGCCCTTCCAGACCACGCCCACGAGTGGCCAGCGCGCGATGATAGAGACCACCGCCACGATGAACAGCACGAGCGACATCCAGATTCCATAAAGGAAATAGCCCTTGGCATCCCCTGTAAACCAGGCAATAGCGGCGCAGATAGCTACGCCCAACAGGCCGGAAACAGCCGGCTGCAGGGTCTCTTTGCGGGCCAAACGCCACACGCTAATGGCCAATGCCACGCCGAGCGCCGCAGCCAGCGCTGGTCCCAGACCCCAGACGTTGTTGACTGGGATGAGAACCAGCACCGGTAGGGTCGCGGACACGAGCCCAGTCAGGCCTCCCATCTGTTCGAGCAACGATGGTTCCACCTCGGCATCCGGGACCACGGCCGTTGCCTGCGGTGACGTATCGGTACTCGGCCCCGCGGTATCTGCGGGGCTAGGGGCGGCGCCGCGCTCAGTGAAATCGTGCTCTTCAGGCGTAGGGGTGGTCACGTGTTTTAAGAATCCTTTTCGCTAGTGCCGGGGAGAGAAAACAACGTTTAAAGTTTTAGTTCTTCTCGTTGTCTTCGAGCTCCCGCAGCTGTTCGCGGGCTTGGGCCTCCGCGGCGTTCTCGACGCCTTCGGTAGCTGATGCGGCCTCCGGTGTTGCAGTGTTGTCGGCATCGGCAGCCTGCTGCTGGCGCTCCTTCAGGGCCTGCTGAACTTGCTCAGCCAGTTGCTGCGGCAGCATAACAGGAAGCGAACTTCCGGCCAGGATAGGCGCCTCACCACGGTAGATGAAGGTACGGGCGACGACTTCACGCCCCAGCTTTGCGAGCTCTTTTTCCTTGCCCGCCGGGGCGGCCAGGGTCAATCGGTACATCCACCGCGGCCCCTCCACGCCGATAATGCGGATCCCGCCTTTGTCGCTGGATCCAACAATTTCAGATCCCCAAGGCCCGTCCTCTGGGTGCGCGGCAAAACCATCGGCTTCCAAGCCTTGGACGATATCCTCCGCAGATTCCGCCCATTGCCCTGGCGTGCGCGGCGCGGCAAAGGCTACGGGGGTCATGCGGCCGTGCGGCGTAAGGATGTGGAGCATGCGCGGGCCGTCTTGGCCCATCTCCACCTGGACCTGCGAGCCCTTCGGCAGCGGGATGCGCATGGAACCCAGGTCCAGCAAACCAACCGAGAAGTCCTCAAAGTTGAACTCGGCAATATCAACATTATCGCCGTCGTAGGGCCCCATTTCCCCGTTGATGGCATCATGTGCCACGGCCTTAATCCCGGTAACACCATGAGAATCATCGTTGGCTTCGCGGACTAGGCCAGCGCTGGATTCGGCAGGAGCCGAGGCAGCGGTATCGGCTACGGTCTCTGCTGCCTCCGGAGCAGCCTCGTCCTGACGGAGATCCGGGTTCTTCCCCGCGTCCTCGGTCTTATTCTCGTCCTTCTTCTTTTTGCCAAAGGGCCACATCGCCATGGTTTATGCCTTCCTTAATTCGTGTGTGTTACTGGTCTATTCGAGTCAGTTGACGCCAGTGGAGCCGTAACCGCCTTCACCGCGAGCGGTCTCATCGAGTTCCTCAACCTCACGGAAACCGACCAACTCCACGCGTTGCACAAGGAGTTGGGCAATACGCATTCCCCGCTCAACCTCAAAGGTCTCTACTGGGTCGTGGTTAATAAGGCAGACTTTAATCTCACCGCGGTACTCCGCATCGATGGTGCCTGGCGTGTTGACCACGGAAATCCCATGCTTGGCTGCCAGGCCGGACCGAGGGTGAACCAAGCCGACCGTGCCCATCGGCAGGGCAAGGGCTATACCCGTGCCAACCAAAGCCCGCTGGCCGGGACGCAGAGTGACATCGTGCGCAGCATAGAGATCCGCGCCGGCATCGCCACGGTGGGCGCGCTGCGGCAGCGGAAGCTCCTTATCAAGGCGCTTTACCTGAATCTGACCAAAAGGACTTACCGGTTCTACGAGGGGATGTTGCTCATTCACGCGGCCCAGCCTACCTTGCTCCCACCGTGCCGCACCCACGGGCTGGGGCCTGGAGGCTATGTCTACTCGGCGCGTTGGGTTCTCCCCTCCCCAGACGACTAGACTCTGAGGCCATGTCTTCGAGTTCTTCGTCTGCTTCCCCCTCGGCGGCTGCCGAATCCCCCGTCATCCTTTACCGCGAGCGCCAGTGGGTGCCGTGGCACTGGTGGTTGATGGCGGCCGCCGTTGTGGTGATCTCTACAGCCACGGTCAGCCTCAACCGCGGAATCATGTGGGTCATCATCCCCGCTATTCTGCTCAGCGCCATCGCCGCGTGGGTCCTCTTAGCATGGTCCAACACGGTGGTGCAGGTGGAACAGGATACCGACGGCACGCGGTGGCTCACCGTGAAGGATGCGCAGCTGCCACATGATGTTGTCGCCCGAAGCACCGCGGTGCCGGCCACCGCGCGTCGCAATGCGTTGGGCCCACAGCTCGATCCCGCTGCATTCCTTGTGACACATGGCTGGGTACCAGAACATGTGATGCTTGTCCTCGATGACCCAGAGGACCCAACACCTTATTGGCTCATTGGCTCAAAGAACCCCGACGAGCTACTTGCGGCCTTCGTGCCCGAACAGGCCGCTGCTGCCAAGGCTTAAACGCCGCGTGCAGAATCAGGAAGCTCGTTAGCTCATTGGTTCAACCAATTGGCTGACCAATGAGCTAAGCGCAGTCCATGCAGACGGGCTGCCCGTCTTCTTCGTGGTCCAGGCGCTTATTGGACTGCACCAAGTAGCACACGGAACAGGTGAACTCGTTTTCCTTGCGCGGTACGACAGTGACGTTGAGCTCCTCGCCCGTCAGGTCTACTGACGGCGGCTCAAAAGCCTCGACGATTTCGCCATCGTCATCCATGCCGTTGTTGTCATTTTCAGCCGCCTTCAGGCCCTCGAGGGAATCAGCCTCGAGCTCATCTTCAGCGCGGCGACGCGGTGCGTCATAATCGGTGGCCATAATGCTTGCCTCTGTGAGTCAGATAGATAGGTACGTGTATTTATCGACGGCATCCTAAACCACACAGGCCCGCGTGTCACACTCGCCCCGCCATGGGGGCACCATGCGGCTCACCCTAATACCCCCTCCGCTCCTGCTTTCATGGTTCTAAGCTGTGCGTTTGCACCTTTCGTATCGTGGAAAATTTTTCTGGGTAAAGCTCCTCACACCTCACCCAATATGCATTGGGGCACGATGCATCGGACAGCGAAAATCGAAGTATTCTCCCCCACACCTTCGGCTTAAATGCTGAAGTATCACCACATCATCGGGCGGCTAAACATAGACTGTCGGTATGACCGTGCAAGAATCACAGCAGCAGGACACGAATCCGAGCCCCCAGCACCATGGCCATGCCTTCGGCATCGATGTTGGAGGCTCCGGTATCAAAGGTGCCGTAGTAGACCTCGCGACAGGAGGGTTCGTCGGCGACCGCCTCAAGATCGCCACGCCACAGCCTGCCACCCCCGACGCCGTGGCCACGGTAATCGCGCAGATCGTCGCTGAGAAGAACTGGGACGGTCCTGTCGGAATCACCATGCCCGCGGTGGTCAAAGAACAGATTATTCGCAGCGCAGCGAATATTGATAAGTCATGGATCGGGGTCGATGCACAGGACTTGCTGGGCAAGTACCTCGCTGCTCCTTGTACTGTGCTTAACGACGCCGACGCAGCCGGCCTCGCCGAGGTGGCCTACGGCGATGACGTCGCGCGCTCCGGCCCCGTTATCTTCCTTACCCTAGGCACCGGCATCGGCTCTGCCTTCCTACTAGATGGCCAGCTCTTCCCTAATACGGAGATCGGCCACCTCATCGTCGGGGAAAAGGAGGCAGAGCACCAAGCCTCGTCCGCAGTCAAGGATCGTGAGGGGCTCAAGACTAAGCAGTGGGCAAAGCGCGTCGACCGAGTACTCCATGAATACGAGGCGCTTTTTAACCCCTCAGCTTTTGTCATCGGCGGTGGAATCTCTCGAAAGTTTGACAAGTGGGGCGAGCACCTGAGCATCGAAACCCCAGTCGTTGCAGCTCAGCTCCGCAATCGCGCGGGCATCGTCGGGGCCGCAATGGCAGCGAAGGAAGGCATTCGCCCATAAACCGAGCAGACCCTATCTTCCCCAGTCGACCCCAGTCACCGCCTAGTGACAAAAATGATCTATACTGGGCTGTCGATTATCGAATATCCAGCGGCGCGCCTCCCCTGCTCATTACGGAGGCGGGCTAGCATCGGGGACTAGTCGCGATAAACTTGCGCGTCCCCATAGTTTCCACTCAAAGAGCAAGTCGAAAGGGCGTACGTGGCAGCCACTGATTCTTCAGACCAGGTACTCGGCGAGGGCGAGAGCGCCTCCGAGGCATCTGCACCTGCACAGAAGACCGCCAAGAAGACGGCAAAAAAGACAGCCAAGAAGACGGCTAAGAAAACCGCGAAAAAGACTGCGAAGAAAACGGCTAAAAAGACGGCTAAAAAGACCGCCAAGAAGGCTGCTAAGAAGACAACTCGCAAGTCTGCGCAGAAGGCGACGAAGAAGACCGCCAAGAAGACTGTGCGCAAGTCGGCAGCCAAGAAGGCAACCTCGCCTGAAAGCTCTGAATCTGCCGAAGAGCTCGCAGAGGATCAGAACGACGAGTTGGATGCCGAAACCAACGACGATGCCGATATCGACTTCGATCCGGACAACGCAGAGTTGGACGAGGACGACGAGTTCGGTGACGACGATGACGACCTCGAGGGCGAGGACTCTGAAGAAGAAGATGACGGCTCATCTGTCTGGGATGAGGATGAGTCCGCAGCCCTGCGCCAGGCTCGCAAGGATGCAGAGCTAACTGCCTCGGCAGACTCTGTCCGTGCCTACCTGAAGCAAATCGGCAAGGTCGCCCTGCTCAACGCAGAGCAGGAGGTATCCCTGGCCAAGCGCATCGAGGCCGGCTTATACGCTCAATACCGCATGGATGAGATGGAAAAGGCCCGCGCCGAGGGCGACAAGGCCGCCAAGCTCTCCCCCATGGAGAAGCGCGATATGCGCGCCATCGCCCGTGATGGACGCAAGGCAAAGAACCACCTCCTCGAAGCGAACCTCCGCCTCGTCGTGTCCTTGGCTAAGCGCTACACAGGCCGCGGCATGGCATTCTTGGACCTCATCCAGGAAGGCAACTTGGGCCTGATCCGTGCCGTTGAGAAATTCGACTACACCAAGGGTTATAAGTTCTCCACTTATGCCACGTGGTGGATTCGCCAGGCCATCACCCGCGCCATGGCGGACCAGGCCCGTACCATTCGCATTCCGGTGCACATGGTGGAGGTCATCAACAAGCTGGGCCGTATCCAGCGTGAGCTGTTGCAGGACTTGGGCCGCGAGCCTACCCCTCTGGAGCTGGCGAAGGAAATGGACATCACCGAGGAAAAGGTGCTGGAGATCCAGCAGTATGCCCGCGAGCCTATTTCCTTGGACCAGACCATCGGTGATGAGGGTGACTCCCAGCTCGGTGATTTCATCGAGGATTCCGAGGCCGTCATTGCCGTCGACGCTGTGTCCTTCACTTTGCTGCAGGACCAGCTCCAAGATGTGCTCACTACCCTTTCTGAGCGCGAGGCCGGCGTGGTTCGCCTGCGCTTCGGCCTGACCGATGGCATGCCGCGCACTTTAGACGAAATTGGCCAAGTCTACGGCGTTACCCGCGAGCGTATTCGCCAGATCGAGTCGAAGACCATGTCTAAGCTGCGCCACCCATCGCGTTCCCAGGTGCTGCGCGACTACCTGGACTAAGCAAACTGAAGAAATAAAGCGGCGAGGAGGGATAAACCTCCTCGCCGCTTTTTCTTTGCCCTATACAGCCGGCAAACCCAAGGGCTTTCTAGCCTTCGATCCCCAGCTCAATGGCTGTGGCGATCCGATCGATAACGTCTTTATCGGAAACATCTCCGCTGATGGTCACCGAAGCGCCCTGGGATACCCCGAGAGACATCAGCATCATTGCAGAGTCTGCCTCTGCCGACTCTCCGTCACAGGAGAGGGTGACATCCCCTGCCGCTTCCGCCGCCAGCTCTGCAATCCTTGACGCCGGACGTGCATGCAGACCCGCCTCATCGGCCACAGTCACTGTCAGCGAGTACCCATCAGCGTTTGTTGCTAGGTCATCCTCGGCTGCAGACGCAGTGGCTGAGGGCTGCTTCGGAACGAAGACTTCGATGGCGCGTTCCGCGGCTTTGATCACGGCGGCGAGTCCATCGCCCTGCTGAGCGGCGGTGGCTGCTGCAATAGTGGATTCGACCAAGGGGGCATCGACAAACGTCACCGTGTCTTCGTCAAGGAACTCGAGAACGGACTCAACGGTCATCGTGGCCGAGCCTAAATCGGTGAGGACAACCACGCTAAGGCCTTGGCCACGTGCGTGGCTGATAGCCCCTTCGACGAGGTCAAAGGACGTTCCGATGCCGCCCTCCTCCAGACCACCGGCAGGAAGGATGGTCACGTCAGGAGCCATCTGAGCAGCAAGCTCAGTCAGACCTTCAGCGAGCTTTGCCGAGTGTGATACGAGAACGAGTCCAACGCGGGGCTGTGCCATATCCTATGCTTCCTCCTTGAGGGTTTCGGCGGCGCCCGCAGCCGCAGCGATGAAAAGTGCCGAGGATGTAGCGCCCGGATCCTTGTGTCCAGCAGAACGCTCCCCTAGGTAGGAAGCGCGGCCTTTCGTGGCCACCATCGGGATAGTCGCTTCCGCGCCTGTTGCTGCGGCGTCGGCAGCCGCGCGCAGCACTTGATCGGGGCTCTGTGCGGCATCCGCCGCAGCGCGAGCGGCCCGTGCGGCCGGCGCCCAGGCATCGACCATTGTCTTCTCGCCTTCAGAGGCCTTACCACGGGTGGCTATTCCCTCAAGCGCGGCCTCAATGAGAGCGGCCGTCGTAGGCGCATCGATCTCTCCAGAGCCTGCGGCCTTAGCCGCGCGTAGAAAAGCGGTTCCCAGCAATGGACCAGAGGCGCCACCAACGGTGGACATAAGCGTCTTTGCCGTCAGCTTCAACACATCAGCAACGTGAGACGTCTCCGGTGAGATATCCGAATCCACTTTCTCCGCGACAGCTCGGAAACCGCGGTCGACGTTTGCGCCATGGTCACTATCCCCGATGGCGCGGTCAAGCTCGATGAGTTCCTCGCGGTGTTCGTGTGCCGCTGCGGCGCAGTTTTTCATCCATGCCTGGGCCCACGCTGTTGTCAAAGTTGCATTGTCGGTCATAATTACATTCCTTGTCGTAGTGCGGTGGTGTGGCACGGGGCATCAAAAAGCTCAAGGTCTTCCTCGTCCGCGCGCATGACTGTAACGGAGCAACCGGCCATATCTAGACTAGTAACGAAGTTACCCACGAGGGAACGCTCGATGCTAACACCCGCGTCCTTAAGACGCTGAGCCACACGACGGTAGACCACGTACAGCTCGGACGCCGGAGTAGCACCCATGCCGTTGACAAGGACAATGGTACGCTCCCCATCACCCAGCTTAAGGTCTGCCAACACCGGATCAAGCAGATGGTCAGTTACGTCGTCGGCAGAGACCAACGGAATTTCCTTGCGGCCCGGCTCCCCATGAATACCCACGCCGAGCTCGACTTCGTCTTCCCCGAGGTCAAAGGAGGGCTTGCCCACGTGTGGCACCGTGCAGGCACTCAGCGCTGCGCCCATGGTCGCGGTGTTTTCTACCACCTTCTTCGCCACAGCGGCCACCGCCGCGAGATCATCACCGCGCTCGGCTGCAGCACCCGCCAGCTTTTCTACCAACAGTGTGCCGGCAACACCGCGGCGACCAGCTGTAAAAGTGGAATCCTCCACCGCAACATCATCGTCCACGATGACCTGGCTGACCTCAATATCATCGAATTCCGCCAGCTCCGCCGCGGTGTCGAAGTTGAGAACATCGCCGGTGTAGTTCTTGACGATGTAGAGCACCCCCGCCCCGGCATTAGCTGCCTCCGTGGCCGCTTGGATTGCGTCCGGCGTTGGCGATGTAAACATGGCACCGGGCACTGCTGCATCCAACATGCCGTAGCCAACGAAGCCGGCATGCAGCGGCTCATGTCCAGAACCGCCCCCGGAGACTATGGCTACCTTGCCGTCTTCTTTCTTCTGCGAGCGGGACACAAAGAGAGGATCGGTGGATCGAGTGACTATGTCACCGTGTGCTAAAGCAAAGCCCTCCACGGATTCCTCTACTACGCTGTCCGGCGAGTTGATGAGCTTCTTCATCATCCTTCTCCTTAGGTTTTCATTGCCCTCGAGCACTCTTCTGGGAATGCTGCCGAGCCTACCCTCGCTACCGGACGGTCTGCCGAGACCAGCGTAACGCTCCTGTAGCCCCCGCCTCACCTTCTTAGCTCTTCGCGGCCTTTTGAACCTGCAACGCACCAAAGACACCGAGTACCAAGAACATCACTGCGGCCAGAAGCGACCATCGAGCTGCATCACTCATGCCTTCGCTCAACGCCTGCACCAACGCTGTTGTCTGTTCCCCAAAGGGTCCAGCCGCGCCCTGTGCGCGAAGTCCTGCGATGCTCGAGCCCGCGGACTGGCGGGTAGCTTCCGCCATGGCATCTGCGGCTGGGCCGACGACGTCGATGTCTTCGAGCGCCTTCGGCAACGCCAGTGCTAGGGCGACGGAAAAGACGGAACCAGAAACCGCGGTGCCGAGGGAGGAGCCGATCTGGCGGACCGTGCTCTGGGTAGCAGATGCCTGCCCCGAATTCGCTACCGGTATCTCGCTCAAGACCGTGCCCGTCAACTGCGCAGATGCGAACCCCAAGCCCACGCCATACAACACAAGCGGAAGCGCGATGACCCAGCCGCTAGTGTCCGGACTCAGGAGCATCGCGAGGATAAGCGCGCCGACAACTTCTAGGCCCAGACCTATGAGCACTGTTTCAGGAGCACCAAAGCGGCCAGCAACATGCCGTGCGGCGGCTCCCGAAATAAAGGCGCCGATTGCCATCGCCGCGAGCACGAGGCCAGCGGACATCACACTCAAGCCCAGTGCATTAATGAGGTACAGCGGGAGGATAAAAATAATCGCAAACTCACCGATAGCTACCGCGCCCGCGGTGATGTTTCCCCAGGAAAACGTGGAGTAGGAAAAGAGGCCCAGGTCCAGCAGCGCGGAGCGTTGTACTCGCTCACGGTGCTCCTCCCAGCGGATGAACAAACTGAAACTGATCGCGGCGATGAGCAGTGCAACTGGCACCGCAGATACCGGCGCGGTGGTGGGCCATGTCCAGCCGAACACCGTCAGCTCGGACTGTGGTGTCCACCAGCCAAGACTTGGCCCCTCAATCACCGCGAAAACAAGGGCTCCGAAGGCAATCGCGCTCAACTGTGCGCCATCGACGTCGACCCCGGGCCGTTTTTCGGGGCTACGGGTTTCCCGCACGGTGAGCACAGCTCCAACAGCCACGATGATGCCAATGGGAACATTGACCAGGAAGATCCAATGCCACGATAGCCGCTGGGTAAGCGCGCCACCGGCCAAAGGTCCGACGGCGGCGGCGCCAGAGATAACTGCGCCCCACACACCGAATGCAGCCGCGCGATACTTGCCTCGGAAAACGGCGTTCACCGTGGACAAGGTTGAGGGCATGATAAACGCTGCACCCACTGCTTGTACTGCACGCGCGGAAATGAGCGTGCCTGCGGAGTCCGCGAAACCCGCCCACACGCTGCCTGCTACGAAAATGCTAAGACCGGCGAGAAACGCTCGCTTGCGACCCCAACTATCCGCGATCTTTCCGGTGGACAACAACAGTGCGGCAAGCACTACCGCGTAGAGGCTGTTGACCCACTGCGCCTGAGTTATGTCCAGTTTGAGGTCAGTAATAATAGCCGGCAGCGCTACCCCGACGATGGTGCCATCAAGGACAATGACGCCCAGTCCTACCGACAAAACCGCAAGACTAATCCAGTCACGGCGGGTCGGCACCGCCGTGATGGAACCCGCTGTGGGCGACAACATGACTAGGCGCTCACGGGTGCCGGGGTGGAAGAGTTAGCCGGCTCCTTCAATGCGCGGCCAAGTGCGACAACGAAGAGAACGAGGCCAATCGTGATGAGGATGTGGCCAATACCGGCAATCCCGGCGATCATGGCGGTGGATTCCTCGCCCAACACGGTCAGGCTGCCGTGCCAGGTGAGCATTCCAACGGTAAGCACGACACCAATGTTGTAGAACCAGAAGAAGGAGTTAAACAGCTTCTTATTCCGCGAGACGCCGAATACCTTGTCCACGACGAGGAAGATCAAAAACATCATGAATCCCAGCGCCAAGAGGTGGGTATGGGCCACGCCCAACTGGGTGAACTGGCCCTCCGGGAAATCATTTGCGCGTGTGAACTCACGGTAGAATAGTCCTGCTGCCAACCCCATAACGAGGTAGAAAATAGCTGCTCTATACAGGGACTTCATTACTTGTTCCTTCCTAGCCACGGTGTTGTGGCTGCTGCACCGAGGGTGTTATCTATCACGGCCAAAGCCTTCTGGTATCCATCCTGCTTGGCGCAGCCAGCACAGTCATCGAGTGGTCGGCTGATTTTGACATCAACCAACTAGTTGATCGCGCACCTAGCCCTCAGCCCGCAGCTCTCTTCTTCCCCGAATCCACGCCGACTCAGCGGCGCCAACTACCACTTGCGCAGATAATCGATGCGCTCTTGGAGCTGCTCGGCGTCGCACAACGCGGTGGGAGGGCCGCCGCAAGCCTTGCGGGCTTCAGTGTGAATAGCGCCGTGTGGGCGGCCGGTGCGTTGAGCGGTGATAGACACTACTGTGTTGAGCTCCTTGCGCAACGCGGAAATCTCATCCACCACACCTGACTGGGAACCGGTGCTGCTTGCCGATGCCTCCGCCCCGCGCTTGGGCGCATGCGGAGTGCCGTAGAGCTTGCGGCGTTGCTCCTCTGCCGCCTCTGCAGCCCGGCGCGCCTTCTCTTCTGCCTCGCGGCGGTCCAGCTCATCGGACTGCTTCTTGCGCAAAAGGTCCTTGACCTGGTCGGCGTCGAGAAGCCCGGGGATGCCGAGGAAATCCTCTTCTTCATCGGTGATATTGCCCGTGGTGAACTGCGAGCCGTTGTAAAGCAGTCCTGAGAATTCTGCTTCCGCGCCTAAGGATTCATAGGAAGGCTCGAGCATGTCCGGTTCGGACTTCTTCTTATTGGCGTCCTCGAGCAGCTCATCGTCCCAGCCATCCTTGTCGGGGTTTTTCTCCCCTCCCAGGACGTGGTCGCGCTGCTTCTCCATGTTCTCGGCAAGCCCCAAGAGCACCGGCACGGAAGGAAGAAAGACGGAGGCTGTCTCCCCTGGCATGCGGGAGCGCACGAAGCGCCCGATGGCCTGCGCGAAGAAGAGCGGTGTCGACGCAGAGGTGGCATACACGCCCACGGCGAGGCGGGGAACGTCGACGCCCTCCGACACCATGCGCACGGCCACCATCCACTCGTCGGTGGATTCAGAGAACTCTGCAATACGCGCCGAGGAGCCTGGGTCATCGGAGAGGATGACGGAGACGGGGGTATTGGAAATCTGCTTGAGGATCTTGGCGTAGGCGCGCGCGGTTGTCGTGTCGGTAGCGAGCACGAGACCGCCGGCATCCGGCATGTTGCGGCGCATCTGCATCAGCCGTGTGTGCGCCGCCTGCAGGACGGTGGGGATCCACTCGCCTTTCGGGTCGAGGGCCGTGCGCCATGCGCGGGCGGTCTGCTCCGGATTGAGAATATCGCCGAGCCGGGCCGCATGTTCCTCACCGGCGCTATCACGCCAGCGGGATTCGCCGGAGTAGCTGAGGAAGACGACGGGGCGCACGACACCGTCGGCAAGCGCATCGCCATAGCCATACGTGTGATCAGAACGGGATACGAGGTGACCTTCCCCATCCTCCTCGTAGCGCACGAAGGGAATTTGCGAGTCATCGGAGCGAAAGGGGGTACCGGTCAGCGCGAGGCGGTGCTCCGCATCATCATAGGCTTCCCGCACGCCATCGCCCCAGCTCTTGGCATCACCGGCGTGGTGGATCTCATCGAGGATCACCAGGGTGCGCCGAGCTGAGGCCACCGCTCGGTGTTTGTACGGGTGCATGCCCACCTGCGCATAAGTCACCACGACACCGTCCATCGCGGGGTTGACTCCCGAGGAGTTTGTGAACTTGGGGTCGAGCGCTAAGCCAACGCGGGAGGCGGATTCCGACCACTGCACTTTGAGGTGCTCGGTGGGCACCACCACGATGACGCGCTCAACGGTGCGGTCCGCCATAAGCTCTGTGGCCACCCGCAGGGCGAAGGTGGTCTTACCTGCACCTGGCGTTGCCACCGCCATGAAATCCTTCGGCTTGGTGGCTAGGAACTTATCCAAAGCAGCGCGTTGCCACACGCGCAGCGAACCGTTATTGGCAAATCTCTGTGCTGGAGTCTGTGTAGACACGGTCAGCGACTATCCCCCTCTAGTTATCCCAACATCCCGCTTCTGTGAAGTTCTCTATCCCTAATGCTTGGCATCGACGCAGGATGAACGTCGATGCACAGCTTAACGGCGGCGCAAGCTCTTATAGACGCGCTCGCAGTCAGGGCACACGGGCGAACCAGGTTTGGCTTGCTTGGTTACCGGGAAGGTCTCTCCGCACAGGGCAACGACGTACTTGCCGTTGACCGCGGAGTCGAGGATCTGGTTCTTCTTCACGTAGTGGAAGAACTTCGGGGTGTCGTCGTTGGTCGACGTATCCTCGCGGACATCAGGGCGCTCAATAGTCTTAGTCGTCGTACTCACGCCCACTATCATGCCGCATCAGTATCGAAGTTGGCGAGTCCTCCAGCTACGCTGATAGGCATGACCCCTTCGAACTCGCGCGATAACGCCCGCCATACCCCACGATCGGGGCAGCGGCGCGGACGCCGATTCGGGCGCGAAACGCACCTCATCACCACGGCAAAACTCGCCCCCGGTCAGGACCGGCATCGCCGCGAGATCATCTACTCCATACTGCAGTTTCTGCGCGTTCCATCCCTCCTGATAGCCGGGGCCATGGTTTATGTCTGGCAGTGGTGGATCCCCGCCGCCCTTGTCGTGGCCGTCACCTTCCCCCTCCCCTGGATCGCTGTGGTCATTGGCAATGGCCGGGGTCAAAAGAAAGACAAGCGCGAAAAAGCTGTTTATAAACCAGCCCTTGCCCGGCAAATGGCGCAAGCACAACGTGAAGAACTCACCAGCGGTTCCCATGGTGAACTGCCCAGCACGCCTGGGCGGCACAAACCCTCGTCAGGAGCAGACACAAACAGTACTGCAGCTGACACTATTGACCACGAAGATTAGAACATCACTGTATTCCCTCCCCGATGCATTTAAGGATTCTCTTGTGAGCACCCAGCAGCCTTCTCCTTTTGGCCCAGCGATGAACCCGGAACACCCCATCGCGGACGTTGCGGCAGAACTTTCCCGAGTGTTTGCGGAGGCAGGGTTTAGTGCGGATGGCATCGCAGGCCATTTGGGACCCGAGTACACCGAAGCCCTGCATCGCGGCGAGCCCGCCGCAGTTGCGCTAGGAGCAAGCGGTGATTCCCGTCTGGACCATCTCATCCGTATCTTCTTGCTGCATGAACACGTACCAGCCACGCTGCTTTCCGACGTCCTCGGAGCACGCCTAGCCGCCCAACTCATTGATTGCGGTGTCGTGCTCGGCGACGAACACGGCACCGCCTACGTGGCTTATGACATTCGACCGCACATCATCGTGGGCAAGAATCGTGTCGTGTTCTCCGATGTTGATGCATCTCTGGTGCATCACGTCCCCGGCCCCGAGCATGTGTTGGGAGTGGGCTCGGCCAGCCTGTCCTTGTTGCATTCAACGCCAACGACACCAGTGGAATCAGTACTAGATTTAGGCACGGGTTCAGGCGTCCAGGTCCTTGGGCAGCTGGATTCTGCGCAACGCATTGTGGCTACCGACGTCCATGAGCGAGCCCTTGAACTCGCCCGCGCCACCGTCCTCGCGGCGGAGGCGGAAGACCGCGTTGAGCTACGCCACGGCTCCTGGTACGAACCCGTTGAGAATGAGCGCTTCGACCGCATCGTGGCTAATCCTCCATTCGTGGTTGGCTTACCCGAAGTGGGGCATGTCTATCGAGACTCCGGCCTCAACCTGGATGGAGCAAGCGAGCTGGTGGTCTCCCAAGCAGTCGAGCATCTCAACCCTGGGGGCACAGCGCACGTACTCGCAGCCTGGGTGCATCAAGGCGAAGAATCGTGGCAGCAGCGCGTCGCCTCGTGGCTACCGGATACCGGCGTCGCTGCATGGATCATTCAGCGCGATGTGGCGGACCCAGCGTTATATGTCTCAACCTGGTTGAGCGATGAATCCGTGGATGTTCGCAGCCCTGAAGGCCAAGAGCGGTCTCGCCGGTGGCTGGAGCACTTCCGTGAAAACGAGGTCACCGGAATCGGGTTTGGTTTCGTGGCCATCCAGCGCATCGGTGAGGACGAGCCCTCGGATATCTTGGCGGAGACCATGGCGCAGCCAGTTATCGATCCGCTCGGCCCGGAAGTGGAAGAATACTTCGCGCGCGTCGAATGGCTGCGCAACCTGGTGCCGGGTGAATTAGAAACTAAGCATGTACAGCTGCGCCCCGGGGTGGCCCGTGAGGACGTTGCACTGCCCGATGGGGACCTGGGCATGGGCTTTGAGCGCGCGGCACTGCGGCTCAGCCGTACCGATGGCCCCCGCTGGCAGCACGATGTCGATGAGCATCTCGCGGCCATTGTCGCCGGGTTTAACCCGAATGGTTTGAGCATCGGTGAAACCATCGAGCTCTACGCCGCCGCGCAGGGTTTTGAAGAAGCCGAGTTGGTCAGCGCAGCACTTCCGGCCATCGTGGATCTTATCCGCCACGGGCTTCTCATCCCGACCGAGCTGCTAGCTTTTAGCCACACTGAGTAGCCTCGCGCCCCCACTAAGAGCCTCTTTACCCCTTCAATCCCCGCGTACTTCTCATCCGAGAAAGAACTCCTCTACAGAAAGGTTGTGTACTTCCCTGCCATGCGTGCTGTTTTAACCCGTGTTTCTGAAGCCTCTGTCACCGTTGACAACGACGTCGTTGGGTCCATTACCTGCCCCGACACCGGCGGAGTCCTAGCACTCATTGGTGTGTCGCGGGAGGACGTCGAGGCAGGTGGTGACGCCACCGCTAGCGACGGCCCGACTTTAGAGGAGAAGATGGACACGATGGCGCGCAAGATCGCTGAGCTGCGCATCCTCGAGGGTGAGACCAGCGTGGTCGATAGTGGTGCGCCAGTTCTGGTGGTAAGCCAGTTCACCCTCTACGGACGAACCGCGAAAGGCCGCCGACCTTCGTGGTCAGATGCAGCCCCAGGCGAGGCCGCGGAGCCGGTGATCCAGGGTGTAGTTGCGCGCCTGCGCGAACGCGGAATCACCGTGGAGGAAGGCCAGTTCGGAGCGATGATGCGCGTCTCCTCGGTCAACGAAGGGCCGTTCACCGTGCTCGTGGAGGTCTAGGTGCGGCGCGCCTCCCCCAAAATGGCCTAAAACCTCACTCTTCCCGCGGGGTGTTAGAACATTTTTCGGGCCACGGGAACTAACTGCGCCGAAAGCTCGTTGTAGGAGATGAACCAAGCCGCAACTTAGGAGGCATGAGATGGCCACATCATCCGCTGCTAGCGTCCAGGACGAGGACGGACAGGAAGTTGACCGCGGCTCACGCCGTAACCAAACAAATGACAATCCCTCTGCGGACTTGGTCCGCGTTTATCTCAACGGAATCGGCAAAACGGCGCTGCTGAGTGCTGAGGACGAGGTTGAGCTCGCACAGGCCATCGAGGTAGGCCTGTACGCCGAATACAAGCTCGCTAATGCCGAAAAGTTGACCCGCGCTGAGAAGCGCGACCTGAAGATTTTGGCCCGCGAAGGCAAGAAGGCTCGCTCCCACCTCTTGGAGGCCAATCTGCGTCTCGTAGTCTCCCTGGCTAAGCGTTATACCGGCCGCGGCATGCCGCTGCTGGACCTCATCCAGGAAGGTAACTTGGGCCTGATTCGTGCGATGGAGAAGTTTGATTATGCCAAGGGCTTCAAGTTCTCCACGTATGCAACGTGGTGGATCCGCCAGGCCATTACCCGCGGCATGGCTGACCAGTCCCGCACTATCCGCCTCCCCGTGCACCTAGTTGAGCAGGTAAATAAGCTTTCCCGCATTAAACGCGAGATGTACCAGTCCTTGGGCCGCGAGGCCACGAATGAGGAGCTCGCGGAGGAATCCGGAATCGAAGAGTCCAAGATCGAGATGCTGCTGCGCCAGTCCCGCGATCCTGTTTCCTTGGACATGCCGGTCGGTACCGATGAGGAAGCCCCGTTGGGTGACTTCATTGAGGATGCCGAGGCAACGGATGCCGAGACCGCTGTGGTGGCCTCCATGCGCCACTCCGATATCCGCTCCGTGATTGGTTCCCTCGAGGAACGCGAACAGGATGTCATCCGCCTGCGCTATGGCTTGGACGATGGTGTCCCGCGCACCCTCGACCAGATTGGCCGCAAGTTCGGCCTCTCTCGTGAACGCGTTCGCCAAATCGAGCGTGAGGTGATGGCCAAGTTGCGCGAGGGCAACCGTGCGGACCGCCTCCGCGAGTACGCGCTCTAAGCCTTAGCTGACTTCCCAGCCTTAGCCATTGAGGAATGCCTTTGCTGCCCAGTTGACTTGTGCTGCTGGGCCGCAGAGGACGTTGCTCGGTGGCTTTTTCTTTCCTCGCGGTGGTCCTCACGGTTTTTAATTCCCGCCCCTCTCCTCCCAGTCGAACGCACAGTGCTGCGCGCTCTCAGCTTTCGAAAAATGCGCTATTGTTTAAGATATTCTCTTAATACACTTTTATTACCGCGCCTAAACCTATGTGGCTACGGACCGCCGACAACGCAGAAAGGTAAGCCCACGTGAGGGACCTAGTTGACACCACGGAAATGTATCTGCGAACCATCTACGAGCTCGAAGAGGAAGGTATTACCCCACTGCGTGCTCGAATTGCAGAGCGTTTAGAGCAGTCCGGACCGACCGTCTCCCAGACCGTGGCCCGGATGGAGCGCGATGGACTTCTTCACGTGCGCACCGACCGCAGCCTTGATCTCACTCAGCAGGGCCGCGAATTAGCTACCAACGTCATGCGCAAACACCGCTTGGCTGAGCGGTTGCTCACGGATGTCCTTGGCCTTGATATCCACAAGGTCCACGACGAGGCCTGCCGGTGGGAACACGTCATGAGCGAAGAAGTAGAAAAGCGAGTCGTCGCGGTGCTGGAGGATTCCTCCCGCTCACCATTCGGCAACCCAATCCCCGGTTTGGCACAGCTGGGCATGTCTCCGGTAGAGCTCGACTTGGGCACGCGCGCCATCGACCTTCCCACGGGGCAAGAAACCGAGGCCACTATCGTGCAAATCAATGAGGTCTTGCAAGCTGATAATTCCACCTTCCACGACCTGTATGCCTGCGGAATCCAGGTTGGCTCGCACGTCACCGTAGTCAATGAGAGCGGGACGATTAGGCTGACAACGAAATCAGGACACACTGTCGAGCTTGTCGACGACCTTGCTCACGCTATCCGCGTCAAGGAGGACTAAACCGATGAAGCTGTTAGTTACCGGCGGCGCCGGCTATGTCGGCAGCGTATGCGCGGCCGTCCTCGTTGAAAAAGGCCACGATGTCACCATCATCGACAATTTCTCTACCGGCAACCGCGAGGCCATCCCGGAGAAGGCGCGCCTTGTCGAAGGCGACGTGGCCGATGTCGCTCGTGAGGTGTTATCTGAGGGCGGTTTCGAAGGAGTCTTGCACTTCGCGGCCCGCTCCCTCGTGGGCGAATCTGTGGAGGCCCCGGCTGACTATTGGCAGCACAACGTGGTCACAACTCTAAAGCTGCTCAACGCTATGCGTGAATTCGAGGTCACCAACCTCGTCTTTTCCTCAACCGCTGCCACCTACGGTGAGCCGGCGCAAGTGCCGATCACGGAGACGATGCTCACCCAGCCGACGAACCCTTATGGCGCATCGAAGCTTGCCATCGACTACATGATTACTTCTTATGCCCGGGCCTATGGCTTGGGGGCGACTTCCCTGCGCTACTTCAACGTCGCCGGCGCCTACGGCGATATCGGAGAGAACCGCGAGGTGGAAACCCACCTCATTCCCCTTGTCCTGCAGGTAGCGCTGGGACATCGCGAAAAGATTTTCATCTTCGGCGATGACTACGACACCACCGATGGCACCGCAGTGCGCGATTACATCCACATTCGTGACTTGGCCGAAGCCCATGTCTTAGCGCTGGAGAGCAATGCCGCTGGCACCCACCGCATCTACAACCTGGGCTCCGGGGACGGCTACTCGGTCAAGCAGGTTATTGAGGCCTGCCGCGAAGTCACTGGACACCCCATCCCAGCAGAGCTTGCGCCGCGCCGCGCTGGTGACCCCGCGACGCTCGTGGCGTCCTCAGACAAGATTAAATCCGAGCTCGGATGGAACCCAGGCCGCACCGACTTGAAGACCATCGTCACGGATGCTTGGAATTTCACCCGGCAGCTCGGCGAGCGGGCTCACTCCGCTCGGCGCTAAGCGTCTTTTCTTTAGGCTCCTCCCCTAGGGCGGTGTCATAAGCCTTGAGCGCCCCTGTATGAATCGAATCACGTACCTTTTCATGCAGGCCATGGCGGTACGCTTGGCACAGCAGCGCCCCGAGGCGGTGGCTGGGAAACTCCTCCGTGACGAGCTGCAATGCTGGTCCGGCAAGGATATCCCACTCCTGCTCCAACTGCGCTAATGCGAAAAGGGTCAGCGCATTCGCCCGCAGCTCCCCGCTGAATGTGCGGGCCGCTGCGAGGAGAAGGTCCGCCCCGGATTCGCCTGCCTTCGCGCAGATATCTACTACGAGGTCGCGCGTCCACGTCGTCGCGAGCCACACTGCGCAGGTTTCCAGTAGCTTGCTGTCCTGTTCTGCTTCTTCCACCGATGCCACTTGGTCAAGCGCCCACTGGGCATCCTCAAGAAAGTGATCCAGCAGGTCTTTGCGCTTCTTTCCGTGCGCAACGGCCACCTGCTCGCGATATCGCGTTGCCGAATCGCGGGCTTGCTGCGCTAAGACTTTAGCTTCTTCAGCGTCGAGGTAGCTATTCCCCGGCGCAAAGACGGAAAAGAAATCCTCCCGGTTTAGCTCAGGTACCACATTGTGGTCGACGCAAGAGCGCATCGAGGGGGCGTCGGTTAGCGCCGGTATAGTCCCCTCAACCCACTTCTTCATCGGCCCGCTACCGTCCGCGTTGACGGTTCCATGCAGCAATATATAAGGCGCATTCTGGGTGATTTCCTGGGCATACCACGCGGCGTCGATCTCCACCCCATCCTCAGCACGGTCCAGGCCATAAAGCCAGTGGGACACTTCCCGCAGTTCGGTGAGAGGCTGCTTCGAGATGAGGAAGGCAAAGACACCTTCGCGGGCATGCTCCGCTAGTAGCGGTGCGATGTCTGTGATCGTTCCTTGGGCATCCGTGATGTCGACGCGAGCGAGCGGCCCCATGGCTGGGCCGCGTGGAGTGGTGTCGATGGCCATGAACACCACTGATTCGGTGGGATAGAAGCCTAAGAGGCCGGGGATGTTAGCGAGAAGATGACCTGGAGTTGTTATTGGTGGTGTACGGTCTGTGTGCGTTGAAAAAGTGTTCATACCCTGTAGCCTGAACCACCAACGGTAGCCACCGCTAGGGATACCCCGGCGCGCACGGCATATCTGTGGATAACAAGTCCGGACTGCCACTCAATCCATGGAAATCCACTGGGTTATCCACACCTTGGCAAAGGCAAGCCTGGAAGAAGTAATGACTATATGGCATGCTTGTACGATCAACACCAGTTCCCGCAGGCAGTCCCACATACGCAGCCTCCCGGGTTTGTGTTCTCCTTGGAGCACCATTTCAGCTGGGAATAGGCAGCAAGCCTTAAGCGTTGCATGACACAGAACGCTGATGAAGTCCGTACGCTCGTTAAGAAGCGCACGATGAGAAGGAGGAGTCACTACCATGCAGGAAGAACAGCGCCGCATGTATGAGCTGGAGTATCCCGCTCCAGTGATCAAGGATGATTCGACTCCAGACAACGGCCCCACGATGATCGTTGCTATGAATGGTTATGCCGACGCCGGACAAGCCGTCGAAGCCAGTGCCGATCACCTCAAGGCCGCTTTGGAAAACCGCCAGCTGGCCTCGTTTAACAATGACGAGCTCATTGATTACCGCTCGCGCCGCCCCGCCGTCACCATCGATCATGACCGCACGGTGGAGATTGAGAACACTGACTTGGGTATCAAGGTGCTGCGGGATAACTCTGGCACTCCATTCTTGCTTCTTTCGGGCCCTGAACCGGACTTGCGGTGGGAGGCCTTTACTGATGCGGTAGTGAACTTGGTGGAGAAATTCGATATCAAGAACACCATCATGCTCTACTCGGCCCCCATGCCGGTGCCGCACACCCGCCCCACTGTGGTAACAGCGCATGGCAATTCGCCGGAGCTCCTTAACTCAATGGTGCGCATGGAATCCACCATGATGGTCCCCGGCGCCGCCGCCCTGTATATCGAGCGAGCCTTGGACAAGAAGGGCCGCCGCGTTGCCGGGTACACCGCCCATGTTCCGCACTACTTGGCCGCCTCCCCGTACCCGTCGGCCACGCTGCGTCTTTTGGATTCGGTGGCAACCGCAGCTGGCCTCAACATCCCACTGGGCAGCTTGGAGGCAGACGTGACTCGCGTTAACCAGCAGTTGGAGGAGCAGGTTACCAACTCTGAGGAAATTGCAGGCGTGGTCCACCAGCTGGAGGAGCAGTACGACGCCTACATGGAGCGCTACCGCTCCCGCCACCCGCAGGCCATCATGCCTGGCGAAGAGCACATGCCTACTGGTGAGGAGATCGGAGCAGACTTTGAAGCTTTCCTGGCGGGCCTCGACGACAATCCGGATATCCTCTCCGATGATATCGATGACCGCGAAGACAACTATGGGCGGGAGCAAGGACCCGGCTCGGATATGGACGATGACGTCTAATCGCGGTTAGATCTACCGCACGAGCACAGGCACCGAGGACAGCCATCTGGGGATCCGGGGTGGAGGCCTAGTCCGCGGTGCTTTTCGCCTAAGGTGGGACGGGTGAACCTTTCTCAGATGTTGCCCGATCTCGCCGAAGTCCCCGAGTCGATGGTTGATGAGGCCATCTGGGACACATTTTTGTCCTGGACTTCTGGCCGTGGTATTTCGCTTTACCCAGCGCAGGAAAAGGCCTCCCTCGGCATTCTTGCCGGGGATAACGTCATCCTGGCAACTCCCACTGGTTCCGGCAAATCCATGGTGGCCAACGCCGCCCACTTCATTGCTTTGGCGCGCGGCCAGCGCAGCTTCTACACCGCACCCATCAAGGCCTTGGTGAGCGAAAAATTCTTCGCGCTCTGCGAGATTTTCGGCCCCGAGAACGTCGGCATGATGACCGGTGATGCCACGGTCAACGGCTCCGCTCCCATCATCGCCGCGACGGCTGAGATTGTGGCCAATATTGCGCTGCGTGATGGCGCGGAAGCCGCCATTGATCAGGTAATCATGGATGAGTTCCATTACTACTCCGAGCCTGATCGCGGCTGGGCCTGGCAGGTTCCGCTGTTGGAGCTACCGAAGGCCCAATTCTTGCTCATGTCCGCCACCTTGGGCGATACCGCCTGGCTGGAGAAGGATTTGACGGAGCGTACCGGCCGTACGACGACTCTGGTAGCGGGAACAACTCGCCCAGTGCCCCTCGACTTCTCTTATGTCTTTTCCGCGGTCCACGAAACCATCGAAGAATTGCTCGCCGATGGCAAGGCCCCTGTCTATGTCGTCCACTTCTCCCAGCGCGAGGCCTCAGAGCGCGCGCAGGCGTTGACTTCCCTGTCGAAGATCATCACCCCGGAGGAGAAGGAGGCCATTGCAGCTGAGCTCGCGGGCTTCCGCTTCACCACGACGTTTGGCAAAGACCTCTCTAAGCTTCTGCGTAAGGGAATCGGTGTGCACCACGCTGGTATGTTGCCGAAATATCGGCGCTTGGTTGAGCGCCTGGCCCAGAAGGGCCTTCTCAAGATTATTTGCGGCACCGATACTTTGGGCGTGGGCATCAACGTCCCCATTCGCACAGTCCTGATGACCGGCCTTGCCAAATATGATGGAACCCGCCAGCGCATTCTGAAGTCTCGCGAGTTTCACCAGATTGCCGGCCGCGCTGGCCGCGCCGGTTATGACACGGAAGGCACCGTCGTCGTGCAGGCGCCGGAGTATGAGATTGAGAACGCCAAGGCGCGGCGCCGTGTGGGCGATAACCCAGCAAGGCTCAAGAAGCTGAAAAAGAAGTCTGCGCGCGACGGTGAAGTGTCGTGGTCGGAACAGACTTACGCACGGCTTATCGACGCCGAACCGGAGCAACTAACGTCCCAATTCCGAGTGTCCAATTCCATGTTGCTCAACGTGCTCGCCCGGCACGGCAACGGCTACGAGCATCTCAAGCACCTGCTGCGCACCAGCCACAACACGCGTGCCCGCCAGAACGAAGACATCCTGACGGCATTGAGTCTGTTCCGGGGACTTCTCAATTCGGGCGTAGTGCAAAAGTCTACGAAGGGGCTCGATATCTACGGCCGTCCCTACCACGTCGTGCGAGAGATGCCGCGCGATTTCGCCCTCAACCAGCCTTTAGGACCCTTCGCGCTGGCAGCGCTCACCTTATTAGATCCAGAATCGGATACTTATGCACTCGACGTCATCTCTGTCTTTGAATCGGTGCTGGATGATCCTCGCCAGGTACTCATTGCCCAACAGAAGCAGCGGCGCGGTGAGGAAATCGCGGCGCTCAAGGCCGAGGGCGTGGACTATACCGAGCGCATGGCCATCGTGGAAGACATCACGTGGCCAAAGCCTCTGGAAGAGCTCCTCGAACAGTCCTATGAGACCTTCTGCCAGACCAACCCATGGGCGAAGGAGTTCGAGCTGCGGCCTAAGTCTGTAGTGCGCGACATGCTGGAGAGCGCCATGACTTTTTCCGATCTCGTCGCCACCTACGGTCTGGCCCGCTCGGAAGGCGTCATTTTGCGCTACCTGACCGATGCCTGGCGCACGCTCAAGCAGTCTATCCCTGCGGAGTTCCTCACAGAGGAACTCGAGGACATTATCGTCTGGCTCGGGGAGCTTATCCGCCAAGTCGATTCTTCGCTTGTCGACGAGTGGGCTGAGATGGCTGGCGAGGACTCCCCCATTTCCCAGGAAGATTTGGACCGCGAGTTGGCCTTCGGAGTCGAGGATCCCACCGCCTTGACCGCGAATCAGCGGGCTTTCAGCATCATGGTGCGCAACTACTTCTTCCGCCTTGCCCAACTCTTTGCGTTGGAGAAGGAAGAGCGCTTGGCAGACCTGTTGGACTACTTGGAGGAGATTCCTGACTTTAGCCGTGCCCTCGATGACTACTTCGATGACTACGATGACATTGACACTGGGCCAGCGGCTAGGGGCCAGGAATACTTCCTCCTGGACAAGGGCGACTCAGGTTCGGGCTCTCGTGGCGTTGGCGGCTCGCGGTCGTGGACCGTGCGTCAGATCCTTAAGGACCCAGAGGGTGATAATTCCTATCAGCTCGTTGGCACCGTAGATCTCGATGCCTCCGATGAAGCCGGGGAGGTACGGCTATCCGAGCTGCGCGTGGAGTACTAGGGCGCATAAGCAGGGACTATTAATACCCCCCTTTCTGAATTAATATTTTCTACACACCGCATATTATGCGTATGATTGGGGAATGAGTACGCCACAGCAGATAGACGAACGCAAGCTTTCCCCTATCCCTCACGCCAGCGCAGCGCCTGCGGCCGAGCGCCTCACCCCCGGCTCCTTCACCATGAAGGTCCTCAACGGCATCTCCATCGCCGTCGTTGTGTCGCTCGTCCCACAAGCACTGCTCGGTGAATTAGCCAAGGCGCTACTCCCCTTGTGGTCCGGCGCAGCCACCGTCATTGCACTGACGGGCTTAGCCGCAAGCCTCTTGCCGGTAATGATTGGTGTCCTCGTGGGCATCGAATTCAAGATGACCCCCATCCAGACTGCTGCGGTCGGCATTGCTTCCTTCTGCGGCTCAGGCGTGGCCACTGTTAATCCCGAAGGCGGTTTCTTCCTCAAAGGCACCGGTCTTGTTATCAACTCAGGCCTTACCGCAGCCATAGCAGTGGGATTATTGCTCTTTATCGGCGACAGGCTGAAAAATTACTCTATTTTGTTGCTATCCACCATCGTGACGCTGGTGGCGGGCACCATCGGTTGGGCTGTCACCTTCCCCATCGTCAAGGTCTTCACTCTTTGGCTGGGCAACTTGGTCAATGGGGCAACTACTTTGCAGCCGGTTCTCATGGGTGTTGTCCTCGCCGTCCTTTTCGCCATCATGATTGTCTCTCCAGTCTCCACAGTCGGCATTGCCACTGCCATCTTCATTGACGGCATCGCCTCCGGTACCGCGAACCTGGGCGCCGTCGCCGCTGGGTTCACACTCCTCGTTGCCGGCTGGCGCGTCAACGGCTTCGCCACCTCTATCCTGCATGTTTTGGGTTCCCCGAAGGTGCAAATGGCCAACATGCTATCCAAGCCAGTCACCTTCCTGCCCGTGATATGCTCCGCTGCCGTGCTGGGCGGCGTCGGTGGCGCTTTAGGAATCTCCGGCACCCCTATCTCTGCTGGCTTTGGCATCTCCGGCCTCATGGGCCCACTGGCAGCCCTCAGTTACGAAGGCTGGGGTTGGAGCGCCAGCAACGTGATGATTATTACCTTCGTTTATGTCATCCTTCCCCTCGCCCTTGCGCTGCTCTTTTGCTGGCTCTTTGAAAAGGTTCTGCACCTGACTAGGGCTGAGTACTTTTCTCTCGACTTTAAGTAGGTATCCGGGGAGTACAGTGGGGACCGCTATGAACGAACAGAACACCCCGCCCACCGGCATCCGCCTCGCAGGCGTTCATTTTGAGACGCACGAAGACGCCGTCACCGTGCATTGGCTCCTTGGAGGAATGCCCCACCACCGTGACGTCGTGTTCACCCTGCACACCCTCGATCTGGAGCTCACCGCTCACTTCGAACAAGAGCAGCTCACGTCGATGGAAATCTCTTCCTTCGGCGAGGACACCAGGGACGCCCACCGTCGGGTTGATTACCCCTACGAGTACACCCCGGAAGAGTTGACTGTTACCCTCCCCACCGCTCATTTCAACCTCTCGGAAGAAGTGTTTACCATGGCTCTTTCCGTGGACGGTGCGGCATGCGGTGAATGGACCGGCACTATAATCTAAGCCTTCACTCTCTGCATTCAGCTAAGCCTACACACGCTTTACAAGGCCCTGACCAGCGGCGATACTGGAACATAAGAAGTTCTCTAGACAACTGCGAAAGCACTAGAGAGCCACGCATATTCTGGTATCCAAGGAGCTGGCAATGCCACAACATATCAGCGAACCCCACGGAGCCTCACACAACGCTCGTCTGAACTCTCTTCGCGCAGGTGTACTTGGGGCTAACGACGGCATCGTCTCCGTCGCGGCACTTCTACTTGGCGTCGTTGGTTCTGGGGCGTCGGCAAGCGCCATCCTCACCGCCGGCCTAGCCGCAACGGTGTCGGGCGCTGCCTCCATGGCACTCGGAGAATATGTCTCTGTTTCGGCACAACGCGACTCCGAGCGCATGATGATAGACAAGGAGACCCGCGAGCTGGCAGATCTCCCCGAGCAAGAGCATGCCGAGCTCGTTTCTATGCTCGCCAGCTACGGCATGCATACCGAAACCGCGGATACTGCCGCCCGCGAGATCGCTGCCGAAGATAGACTTCTCGAGGCACACCTTCGACTGGAGATGGGCATTGATGGCGAAGACCTGACAAATCCTTGGCACGCCGCGTTTTGGTCGGCCGTATCCTTCCTTGCCGGCGCCGCACTCCCCCTGTTATCAATCTTCCTCGCACCCATGAGCATGGCTGCAGCAACAGTCGCCATTGTTACCCTGATCGCCCTGGCAATCACGGGCTACGTTTCGGCACGCCTCGCTGACACGGATGCCGCGCGCTCCGTCTGCCGCCTGGTTATCGGTGGTGCGCTCGGCTTAGCCATCACCTATGGCATCGGCGTAGCCTTCGGCGGGGTCATCGGCTAGCCCATGCTAGGACACTTTCCTCTGCCCCAGGTCCGGGCCCAAGCCGACAATGCACAAAGTCCCACTCACCGCAGTGCGAGCGGTGAGTGGGACTGCTTAACTGCGCTTGGGAAAGCGCACTGAGTCATTTACTCAGCGGAGCGTACGGCTTCGGCCTGGAGCGCTTGTGCAACGGCCTCAACCACACCAGCGACCTTGATGCCTTCCCAAATCTGCTCCTTGGTCACGCCTTCCTCGAGGAGAGTATTAGCGTGTGCGGACAGGCAGTGCTCGCAGCCGTTGATGGCGGAGACGACGGTGCTCCACAGCTCGAACGTAGCCTTGTCTACGCCAGGCTTAGCAATGATATTCATGCGCAGACCAAACTTGACCTGGGCAAAATCATCACCCAACCAGCTCTTTGCGCGGTAGGCCACGTTGTTCATAGCCATCACCGTGGCGGAGCCGAGAGCTGCGTCAATTGCCTCCTCGCTGAGGTGCTCGCGAGCTTCCTCAAGAATCTCCGACAGCACCAGGTCATTGCGGGTCGCAGCGGCGGCAGCAACCAAGCTGCCCCACAGCTGCTCCTCATTCAGCTCGGTGCTACGCGTAAGGGAACCAATGTTGAGCTTCTGATCCTTGGCATATGCCGGAAGCGCGGACTTCAGATTTTCGATGGACACTGATCTAACTCCTTTAAGGTTGGGCGGTTGTGCTTAGTGCTGGTTTATAGAGCGGACTTAACAACCTCGAGCTTGTCGATGTTCTTGGTCGGGTCATTAGCCTCCCAGTTGCAGGCACAGACCTCTTCAGACTGCAGGGCGTCCAGCACGCGCAGAACCTCATCTACGTTGCGGCCGACAGCATCCGGAGTCACGGACACGAACTGGATAACACCGTCCGGGTCGATGATGAAGGTAGCGCGGTCAGCAACACCGTCGGCGTTTTCCACACCGAGGGCACGGATCAGGTCGTGGCGAATATCAGAGAACATCGGGAACGGAACTTCCTTCAGCTCCGGGTGGGTTGCACGCCAGTTGAAGTGCGCGAACTCGTTATCGGTGGAGCCGCCAAGAACCTGGGTATCGCGGTCCAGGAATTCCTCGTTCAGCTTGCCGAAAGCCGCAATTTCAGTCGGGCAGACGAAGGTGAAGTCCTTCGGGTAGAAGAACACGACCTTCCACATTCCCTGGTACTTGTCCAGAGATACCTGCTCGAAGTAGTCCTCCGGCTGGTTAGCGTTGACGTCGTGGAGGTCGCCACCCTTCAGCGCGGTCAGCTCGAACTCCGGGAACTTCTCACCAACGGTCAAGATAGGCATAGAAGACTCATCTCCTTCAATAGTCACAACAATGCACAAAAGTGATGCAAATCTCTACGACCGCACACCACTTTGCCTTTTGGCTGGTACGCAGTCGCTCGCTTGTTAAGTATGCCACGGAAGGCTTGGCACGTCAATAGGCTCCACGAATTAGAGATGTTAGAGTTATAGGCATGAACAATAAGGAGTATCGCCCAACCCTCGCCCAGTTGCGCACCTTCGTCACGATTGCGGAAAACAAGCACTTTGGAACCGCAGCCGCCAAACTCGATATCTCCCAACCTTCGCTCTCCCAGGCCCTCGTCGCACTCGAGCAAGGTTTGGGAGTACAGCTGATCGAACGCTCGACCCGCAAGGTCATCGTGACGTCCACAGGTGAAGCGCTACTGCCTTATGCCAAGGCAGCACTCGAAGCTTCCGATGCTTTCCTCAGCCAAGCGCGCGGCGCCAGCGGCACGCTTAACGGCCCCCTCACTATCGGCATCATCCCCACCATCGCGCCCTATATTTTGCCGGGGATACTGCAGTCCATCAGCGAGACCTATCCCGATTTAGAACCCCGCTTCGTCGAGGAACAGACCCAGCACCTGCTAGACAAGCTGCGCGAGGGCAACCTGGACCTGGCCATTGTTGCCCTGCCCACCGAAGCCCCCGGAATGGTGGAGATTCCTCTCTACAGCGAGGCCTTCACCGCAGTTACCCCAGCAGAGCACCCACTTGCGGGTCGAAAGGATCTCACGCTCGAGGATCTAGGGCACCTTGATCTGCTCCTGCTTGACGACGGCCACTGTCTCCGCGACCAAGTCCTCGACCTGTGCCGCCGCGCGAAGGTCAATCCCTCCGAAGCCACCAATGCCGTCACTCGAGCCTCATCGCTGACTACTATCTTGCAGCTGGTCATGGGAAACCTCGGCGCCACTCTCGTCCCCGAGTCCGCCCTGGCAACGGAATGCCAGAATCCGCGGCTCTCCGTCGCACACTTTGCCCCTTCTGTCACGGCGGAGCGGCACGTGGGGCTTGTCTTCCGCTCTTCCGCTGCCCGTGCCGATGAGTTCAGCGCTTTCGGGACCTTGGTCACCGCTGCCTTCCACGACGCCGCGGAGCGTTCCCGGACACTTTTCACGGCCTCCTAACTGTTCCCCAGCTCCAGCATCAGAGCTAAAGAAGACGACAACGCCGCCCCTAACTCACCTCATGAAGTCAGGGGCGGCGTTGCATATCGATTCGACAGCTTAAGCCTTAGGCTGCAGGAGCATAGCGACCCTGGCACTGGCGGCACAGGTGTGCGGTTGCCAGCTGCAGTGCCGGCGCGATGATGATCAGTGCCAAGCCCAGGGTGATGAGGGAGGCGAAAGCCATCAGACCGGACAGGACAATGAACAGCAAGATGTGACCGTAGTTTTCCTTGCCCAGCTTCAGGCCCTGGGAGAAAGCCTCGCCAACGGAGGAGCTATCGGCTGCCAACCACGGCATGAGAGTGAAGAAGGGCTGAATGAACAGCGCAATCAGCATGACGATGATGACTCCGCCGAAGATAGAGCCAACGAGTGCAAAAATATCATTTTCACTGAGCTGCTCTGGGTTCTGGAGGTCCACACCTGCCACACCACCGAGGCCCACCATAAGCAGGCCGACGATGACAATCACCAAGACAATCGCACCAAGAATGCCCAAGACGATGTTCACCACGAGCGGCGGTACCCAGCGAACACCCTGGAACAGGGTGCCCCATGTGGGGCTCGGCTTGTCGATTTCACGGTAGGCCAAACGATAAACAACCAGAGCAATGACAAAGGACAGGATGGACACCGCGAAGGAGAAGAGGTCCAACATAATGGAGGTCTCCGCCCCATCGGCGTTCTGCGCACCAACGCTGATTCCAATTTGTGGAACAAACTGAATAGCAAACACGACGACGGCGCCCAGCACCCACAAAAGTGCGTTACTGAGCGCGGCTTTGAAACCCCACTTGATAGCTTCGATAGCGCTGACCGGACCGGTGTAGGCCGGGCCGGCGCCTGGGCCTGGGCCTTCGTAGCTGGAGTCGCTTCCATAGCCCGCACCAGCGTAGCCCGGCTGGCCAGCCTCGTACCCACCATAGGACTGGGAGCCGTAGGCGCCGCCGCCATAATTGCCGTAGCTGCTGGACTGGCCGAAGCCAGCCTGATCTTCTGGGTGAGAAGTAGGCTCGTATTTGGGAAGTCCGCCGTTGTTTCCGGAGGAGTCGCCGGAGTTATGAGCCGGGTTGCTGCCAAAGCCCCGGTTGGAGCCGTTATCCTCCGGATTCGATTCAAAAGGATTAGTCATAATTCATACCCTTCATTGATTAGTGTTCACGCAATAAACACGAGGGTACCAATATCTCCACCTCGACCTGTGAGCGAATAGCCTTCCGAGTAGACTTTTAGGTCGATTATGACTGCTACTCGCGAAGACCTTTACGGCGCTCTCACTTCGGTTTCCTTGAGTGATGAGCGCGCTTTCCGCCGTCGCCTGCGCAAGGCCCGCTCCCCCAAGGCCCTGGATGCCATTGGAGCTGATATCGCAGCCGCCCAAGACAAGGTGCGCACCATCGATGCGCATGTACCACCCATTACCTACCCCGAACAGCTTCCCGTCACTGGGCGCCGCGATGATATAGCTGAAGCTATCGAGAATCATCAGGTAGTCATCATCGCCGGTGAGACTGGTTCGGGAAAGACCACCCAGATTCCCAAAATCTGTTTGGAGCTCGGCCGCGGGCGTCGAGGGCTCATTGGGCATACTCAGCCACGACGTTTGGCAGCGCGCACGGTTGCTGAGCGCATTGCAGAAGAGCTTGACCAATCCATCGGGGACTCAGTCGGCTATGCCATCCGCTTCGATGACCGAGTCTCCTCCACCACCGCTGTAAAACTCATGACGGACGGCATCTTGCTGGCAGAAATGCAGCGTGACCGCTTCCTCAACGCCTATGACACGATCATCATCGATGAGGCGCACGAGCGTTCGCTCAACATTGACTTCCTTCTCGGGTACCTCAAAAGGCTGCTGCCCAAGCGCCCCGACCTAAAGGTGATCATCACCTCCGCCACCATTGATCCGGAACGCTTCGCCAAGCACTTCGCTGACGCTCACGGTGAACCAGCGCCGATCATCGAGGTATCGGGGCGTACCTACCCCGTGGAGATCCGCTACCGCCCGCTCGAGGTCGAATCAGGTGGCAAGACCATCGACCTCGATCCCTTGGACGCCCTCTGCGAAGCCATCGAAGAACTCATGGCCGAAGGCGAAGGAGACATTCTGTGCTTCTTCCCGGGCGAGCGCGATATCCGCGACGCCATGGAAGCCATCGAAGGGCGCCATTGGCGCAACGTGGAGGTCACTCCGCTCTTCGGACGACTGTCCAACCAGGAACAACATCGCGTCTTCCGCTCGCACCGCGGCCGCCGAATCGTGCTCTCTACCAACATCGCTGAGACCTCATTGACGGTGCCTGGCATTCGCTATGTCGTCGACACGGGCACCGCGCGCATCTCGCGCTATTCCACTCGCACCAAGGTGCAAAGACTGCCCATTGAGCCGATCTCCCAAGCAAGCGCTAACCAGCGCTCAGGCCGATGTGGTCGCGTTGCCGATGGCATTGCCATCCGCCTCTACAGTGAACAGGACTTCCTCTCCCGGCCAGAATTCACCGACCCCGAAATCCTGCGCACCAACCTGGCCAGCGTCATCCTGCAAATGATCTCGTTGCGCCTCGGTGATATCGCCGACTTCCCCTTCGTTCAATCCCCCGAACCGAAGGCCGTGCGCGATGGTCTGCTCCTCCTCCACGAACTGGGCGCACTCGAGGGCAAAGAAAAAGATGGGCTGCCGGTACTAACCCGAATTGGACGCAATCTTGCCCGCATTCCCGTGGATCCGCGCATGGCCCGCATGCTCGTTGAAGCCAACACCTCCGGATGCCTCCACGACGTCATGGTCATTGTCGCCGCGATGACAATCCAGGATGTGCGCGAGCGGCCTACCGACAAGCAAGCGCAGGCTGACCAAGCCCATGCTCGTTTTAAAGACAAGTCTTCAGACTTTATGGCAATGCTCAACCTGTGGGACTTTGTCCAAGAAGCGCGCGAGGAGATGAGCGGCAATGCTTTCCGCAAACGGATGAAGGCCGATTTCCTGCACTATATGCGCATCCGCGAGTGGTTCGACCTGGTGCGGCAGCTGCGGGACGTCACCAAGCAGCTCGGATGGAACGCTCAAGAGGGCACCGAACGGCGCCCCGATGACATCCACATGTCGTTGCTCTCTGGCCTGCTGTCCAACATCGGCGCACGTGACGGTAACTCCAAGGAGTTCATTGGCGCACGCAATACCCGCTTCCTTGTTTTCCCGGGATCAGCGCTCGCAAAGAAGCCACCGGAGTTCCTCATGGCAGCCGAGCTGGTGGAAACCTCGCGACTGTGGGCACGCGATGTTGCCGCCATCGACCCGGCCTGGGTGGAAAAACTGGCGAAGGATCTGTTGAAACACAACTATTCCGATCCAACATGGTCACGGAAGCGTGGCTCAGCGGTCGTTACCCAACGCTCGACGTTGTACGGCGTCACCGTGGTCGCAGACCGGACGGTGCCCTACCACCGCGTCGATCCTGCGGCGGCACGCGATATGTTCATTCGCAATGCGCTTGTCGACGGCGAATGGACCACCCACCATCACTTCTTCCACGACAACAAGCGCAAGCTTGCCGAGGCCTCCGAGTATGAGGAGAAGGCCCGTCGGCGCGGCCTCGTGGTGGATGAAGACACGCTCTTCGACTTCTATGACCAGAGAATCCCCGAGTCTGTCACCACTGCCCGTCACTTCGATTCTTGGTGGAAGAAACAGAAGAACAAGCACTCTTTGGACTTCGACCCGGAAGCACTCCTCGAAGAGGACCACACTGTTACTGAAGAGGCTTTCCCCGACCGATGGCTGAAGGGAAGCATCGACTACGACCTCTCTTATAAATTTGAACCCGGTGACCCCCTCGATGGTGTCACGCTCATGGTCCCTGTCCCCCTCCTTGCGGGATTGGACTCCGAGGGCTTCGACTGGCTCGTACCCGGCCTGCGGCTAGAGCTGGTAACGGAGCTGATTCGCTCACTCCCGAAGGCTCTTCGGCGCACTGTGGTTCCAGCACCCGAATTCGCTGAACGAGCGCTGCCCAAGCTTGTGCCCTATGAAGGCGCACTCACTGAGCAACTCGCTGCTGTTCTGCAAGAAATGGGCGGCCAAGGCATCAACGCAGGGGATTTCCGCCCCGACCAGCTCCCTCCGCACCTGCGCATGAACTACGCGGCAGTGGACAAACGAGGAAAGGTCATCGATTCCGATCGAGACTTGAAGGCGCTCGTGCAACGCCAAGCCGGGCATATCTCGTCCTCCGTCTCGCGTGTTGGCCGGGCAGCTGAATCCACCGCCGTCAAGGAATGGTCAAAGGACACTCTGGGCGCTATCGATGAAGAGGTAACCACTGTCGTTGATGGGCACGAGGTCACCGCCTATCCAGCACTCGTAGCAACGAAGGAAGGCGTCGCTCTCAAGGTGCACCCGACAAAAGCGGCTGCCGACGCCTCCATGATCACCGCCACCCTCACCTTGTTGCTTCGGGAAATCTCCGTGAGTGCACAACAGATGGTCAAGGGCTTACCGCTACAGCAGCGGGTAGCTGTCGACTCCTACCCACACGGCGGAGCCGAAGGGTTGGTCAACGATGCACGAGTAGCCGCAGTGCGCGACATCATGATGGAGAAGGGCGGGCCCGTAAGAACTCCTGAGGAATTTACCGCCTTGCTGAACGCCGTAAAGCCTGAGGTCCCGGGGCGTGTGCGTCAGGCGGTGGTGGCCATTGCCCCAGGGTTGGCAGAGTACTCCAACCTCAACGCAGAGCTGAAGCACTGGGAGGGGCCGGCAATCGATGATATTCGCGCTCAGCTCGACTTCCTATTGCCACCGCACGCCATCACCGTGCATGGAATCCAACACTTGCGCCACCTACCGCGCTATATCCAGGCTGCACGTATCAGGCTTGATGATATGAACCTGGATCCAGATCGTGACGCTGACCGCCAGGCAGATGTCGACGAGGCCAAGGCCTACCTGAATAATCGTTTGCGCTCCTTGCCTGCAGGCCGCGAGAAGAAGCGTGAAGTTAAGGAGATCTTGTGGATGATCGAGGAGTTGCGCGTATCGCTCTTCGCGCAACGCCTAGGAACCGCTCATGCGGTGTCTGTTCGGAGAATCCAAAAGGCCGCGGATAAATTGCGCTAGAAGCTATCGCGGTCACGCCGACGCATCAGGCGGATTTCCGATTCGAAGTCGTCTGCGCTTTCGAAAGACTTGTATACGGAGGCGAAGCGCAGGTAGGCGACCTCATCGAGATCGCGGAGAGGCTCCAAGATGGCAAGGCCGATGTCGTTGGCATTGACTTGGGAAGACCCATGACTGCGCACGGTCTCCTCGACTTCTTGTGCAAGCTTCTTCAGAGCATCATCACTTACATCACGCCCTTGGCACGCGCGTTTGACGCCGCGAATCAGCTTGTCGCGGCTGAAGGGCTCCGCTAAGCCATTGCGCTTGACTACCGACAGGACCGCCTTCTCGATCGTGGTAAAACGGCCTTTACATGCGGCGCATTCGCGACGCCGCCGGATTGAGGTTCCACTATCAATCACGCGCGAATCGATGACTCGTGACTGTTCATTGTGACAGAACGGGCAATACATAGTGCCGTAACCTTCCTCTCCGCCGATGCGCCTTGCTTCCCCGGCCCAAGGAATTCTAGCGCGAAGTTGCCTCCGCGGTAGCTGAAGCACCATTGTTACTAGGAACCTCACTATCGATGCTGAGGCCACCCCACACTGTTCCAATAAAGACTGCAGCGCCAAAGACCGCGCCCAAAACATAGTTACCTACGTTCGACCCACCACGCCGGCTCCGCGACACACTCCGCGGGGAAGAAACACAGGATGGTGCCGAGCTGATCGTGCGCCCCTGTGTTCTACCCTCCGAAGAGAGCGTTCGAACAACAGACGAGCCACGGGAAGAAGTAGGTGATAATTCATGGGTTCGCACCTGGCCCTGCACAGGATCCCAAATTGCCGCCGGAGGGACCAGCACTGCCGTATTGCGAGGCTTCCGACGAACATCCCTACGCAGTACAGAGGCATTATTGAGAGCGATAGCCATGACGGCTCCTTTCTAGTTCTTCCTTCTCCATCGATGCAATATCCGAAGTATAAGAATCCAGGCAGACACTTTCGAACATCACCATCGACCAACCGTTCGATTTAGCGTGTATGTTCGATTTATAGCACCGTCTCGAAAATTTGTCCATAATTCGGCGACGCCAGTCGAACATTTTTTCCTGTCGTGCTAAAAAGGAAAGCAGAAGCACCATCGGCAGCCCCATACATGCCTGGCATGCCAAAGCCTCAACCACGAATGTGCACATCGCAATAGTTTTAGGAGAAAGAATGGCCCGCAAATCCAAGCGAAGCGACCACCCTTCCCTCGACACCCTGTCCGCCCGCCAGCGCCGCATCCTGGAGGTTATCCATGATGCCGTAATGCTCCGCGGATACCCGCCAAGCATTCGTGAGATCGGTGATGCCACCGGCCTACAGTCCACATCATCCGTGGCCTACCAGCTGAAGCAGCTTGAGGAGAAGGGCTTCCTGCGCCGCGATCCAAACAAGCCGCGCGCCGTTGATGTCCGCCACTTCCCCGGTGCCGAAGACTCGAAGAAGCCCGGCCGCAAGACAAGCCAGGCAAACAAGTCTCCGGATCTTTCCACCCCCGATATCCCCGAGGACGCAGCGACGCCGAACTATATCCCTGTTGTCGGCCGCATTGCCGCAGGTTCCCCAATTACCGCCGAAGAAAACGTTGACGCTTATTTCCCCATGCCGGGCGAAATCCTTGGCAGCGGCGAGCTTTACATGCTGCAGGTCGTGGGCGATTCTATGCAGGACGCCGGAATCCTCAACGGCGATTGGGTGATTATTCGCTCACAATCCGTCGCAGAGGAAGGCGAGTTCGTCGCCGCTCTCCTAGACGGCGAAGAAGCCACCGTAAAGGAATTTCACCGCGACTCCTCCGGCGTCTGGCTTCTCCCCCATAATGATGCCTACTCCCCCATCAAGGGCGACGAAGCTGAGATCATGGGCAAGGTAGTGTCAGTTTTCCGCAAGCTCTAGGAATCATCACTTCGCAGCCATCCCCCAGGGCCCTACCCACCCCGCAGCGCCAGTCCACTCGGTGCGGGCGTAAAGGGCCGGGGGATTGTTTCTTTCTACCCCCTTGTGTGTGTACATGCCCGATTCCTACCGCTTTAGCGTCCGACATCACACATTTACATATGTGCAGGTTATGACGGAATTTTTACACTAAGACAGCAATCTCAATGTGAGTTTTTCTTTGTTTCGTTCCGTTTTCTTCACCTTCAGTGGGACAATAGAAGCATCGCCGCAACATTCGTTGTTCTTTTCGTTCACACGCCCCAGCCCCGTTTCCTTTCCGCGGCGGGCGCAGTGACCACCACAGGCAGACTTCACCGGGAGGAACTATGTACGCAGAAGAGCGTCGCCGACAAATTGCCTCATTGACCGCCGTCGAAGGCCGTGTCAATGTCACCGAACTTTCTGAACGCTTCGATGTTACCGCTGAGACGATTCGCCGCGATCTCGCGGTTTTGGACCGGGAAGGAGTCGTGCACCGAGTCCATGGCGGTGCGGTTGCCTCCCAATCCTTCCAAACCGCGGAGTTAACCCTTGATACCCGTCAACGCTCGGCCACGGGCGCCAAGATGGCCATTGCGCGCGCTGCACTGGAACAGCTTCCCGATGGCGGCAGCATCTTCCTCGACGCCGGCACCACGACGAATGCGCTTGCTGATCTCATTGGCCAGCGCTATTCGGCAGGTCAGTTCAGCATCGTCTCCAACAGCCTGCCGATCGCCCTTTCGCTAGCCAGCAACGGGGTATCCGAAGTCCAGCTCCTTGGCGGTACAGTACGGGCAATTACCCAGGCCGTGGTTGGTGATACCGCCCTTCGCACCATGGCGCTCATGCGTGCCGACGTGGCTTTTGTCGGCACCAACGCACTGACCATTGATCACGGTCTCTCAACGGCAGACTCGCAAGAGGCTGCGATCAAGTCCGCTTTCGTCACCAATGCGCACCGCGTCGTCGTACTGTGCGATTCTTCAAAGCTGGGCAATGACTACCTCGTGAGCTTTGCGTCCCTCGATGAAATTGATGTCGTTATCACCGATGCCGGCGCGCCCGCTTCCTACGTTGAAGCGCTGCGTGAGCACGGCATTGAGGTGATCATTGCTGCAGAGAAGTAGGCGCTTTAGCCCCTAGATCGTTTCAGGAGGTGTGCACCCCTTCATGGTGAGGGGCACACACCTCCTGCGCATTCACAATAATCTAGGACGCTTGGAATTGCTCCAATAGGTCAATCACCGCGGCGCGGGCATCAGCTGGGCCCTCAGCGTTTACTGCTGCGTCCGACATCTTCTGGCATTGCTCAAGAGTGACCTCAGCAAGCTGTGCGCCAACACCTGCGACCGCAGTCGACGCCGCAGACAGTGAAGTCACACCAAGGCCAGTTAGCACGCAGGCGAGCATGGGATCTGCTGCTGCTTCGCCGCAGACGCCCACCGGAACATTATTATCGCGCCCGACCACGCAGGTGTGCTGGATCAAACGCAACACGGCCGGTTGCCACGGATCAGTCAAGTAGGCCAGCTGGGGCGATAGGCGGTCAGCGGCCATAGTGTACTGCGTCAAGTCATTGGTACCGATGGACACGAAGTCGAGGTGCGGCAGGATAGTATCCGCCATCAGGGCTGCAGCCGGTACCTCAATCATCGCACCAGCCGTGAGCCCACGCTCGCGACAGAGTTCGGCGAACCACTTTGCCTCGACTGCCGTGGCCACCATCGGTGCCATAACCCACGTCGTGGCACTTTCGGCACGCTTTTCTGCGGCCTGCGCGATGGCATCGAGCTGACGGGTCAAAAGTGCCTCGTTATCGCGGGCGATGCGCAGGCCGCGGACGCCCAAGGCGGGGTTCTCCTCAGAGTCTAACGTGGCATAGGAGATCGGCTTATCAGAACCGGCATCGAGTGTTCGAACAACGACCTTGGAGTCCGGGAAAGCGTTGAAAACCTTGCCGTAGATGCGCGCTTGCTCCTCCACGGTGGGCTCTTCGCTCGCGGAGAGGAAGGACAGCTCTGTACGGTACAAACCGATACCTTCTGCCTGCGAATCAGAGGCGATGCGAGCTGCGTTGCCGTCGGCAACATTGGCGAGCAACTGCACGCGGTGTCCATCCTTGGTCTGGGCCGGACCCCGCCACTCGGCCACTCGTGCCGCCTTCTCGCGGTATTCCTCTACAGCCTTGAGCGAGGCAGCGCGATCCGCACCAAGGGCCACTGTTCCCACGGAGCCATCGACGAAGATCTGGGTTCCCGCCTCAATCGTGCGCAGCTCAGCGCCGACCGCCACGATGCACGGAAGGTCGAGCTGACGAGCGATAATTGCCGTGTGGCTGGTGGGACCGCCCAGCTCGGTCACAAGCGCCTTGATATGGGTGGTGTCCAAGGTTGCGGTATCCGCCGGTGCAAGGTCATCCGCCAGCAGCACCGCCTCCCCTTCAACCATGGGCAGGCCCGGCTCTTGCTCACCACGCAGTTGTGCGATGACACGGTCGCGCACGTCCTTGAGGTCAGTCGTGCGCTCGGCCATTACGCCGCCGGCGGCCTCAAACATGGTGACAAACCTGTCTGTGGCACCAACAACTGCATATTCGGCGTTCTTGCCGCTGCGAATGCCCTTGCGCACTGCCTTGTGCCAACCTCGGTCCTTGACCATTCCAGCAGTAGCGCCCAGAACTTCTGCTGCCTGACCTTCAGCACCAGCGGCACGCTGTTCTAGCCTGCTGGCAACGATGTCGGCGGCTTCGAGGAAGCGATCGTATTCAGCATCACGTTGCTCTTCCGCCACGGTTTCTCCAGCCGTGGGCAGTTCTGGGCGTGGGCGAACCCACACCGCCTCAGCGTATGCAACGCCGGCGACGACGCCGGTGCCTTTAATGGTGGATGGGGATGCGTTTTCCATGACACATTTCCTTACGGAGACGATGTTTTTCTCTATCCAGATCATCACAAGTCGGTCAAAAATGCAACGAAAACCACAGTGATTCCGTTGACATTCGGACACATACGGGCAATAATCAACATTAAGCAACATTACTTTCACGCTGACCACGGGCAATCCGCACGGGAGTTCTTGTTTAAGCCGCCGAGGCGCGTTTGCCCCCAATATACGCACTCCGCGAAAGGGGACATTGTCCACAATGATCCTTACCTTGACCCCCAACCCCAGCATCGACGCCACCGTGCGCCTAAACGAGGAACTCGAGCCTGGTGCTGTACACCGCGCAGGGTCTGTATCCAGCGTTGCCGGTGGTAAAGGCGTCAACGTCACGCACGCCGTAACGCTCGCCAACGTCGACAGTCTGGCCCTTCTACCGGCTGTGGCCTCAGACCCTTTCTTAGCCCTCGCCGCTGACGCGTCTATCCCCGTGCACGCCGTGCCGGCACATGACGCGGTGCGCACCAATACCACCCTGACCGAACCGGATGGCCGTACGACCAAACTCAACGGACCCGGCCCCACGCTCGATGAATCAATTCAGCAAGACGTGGCACAGGCCGTTGCTGAACTCTGCGCTGACGCCGAGTGGATCGTCATGGCGGGCTCTCTTCCCCAAGGCGTTCCTACAGATTGGTACACGCAGCTCATCTGTGTCGCGCGCGAAGCCAACCCCGACATCCGTGTAGCCGTCGACACCTCCGACGCCCCTATGGTGGCTCTCGGAGAAAACCTCGAAACCGCCAGCCCCGACCTCATCAAGCCGAATGGTCTTGAGCTTGGCCAGCTAGCCAACGTGGATGGTCAGGCCCTCGAAGCTGCCGCCGAGAACGGTGATTTTAGCGGTGTGGTCAAGGCCGCGAGGGTCGTCGTCAAGCGCGGCATCCCCGAGGTTCTCGTCACCCTGGGTGGCGCTGGCGCAGTGCTGGTCACTGCCGATGAAGCGTGGGCCGCTACTCCCCCGCCGATTACCCTGCGCTCTACCGTGGGCGCCGGTGATTCTTCGCTCTCCGGCTATATCCTCGCCCGCCGCTCGGGTGCCTCCTACTCGGAAGCCCTGCGCCAAGCGGTGGCCTACGGCTCGGCTGCCGCAGCACTCCCGGGAACCCAGATACCAACCCCTGAAGAACTAGATATCGAACACACGACGGTTCAGGCCGTCACCGACTTTTAGCAGTACTGAGGAGTACGTACCCGATGTCATCAGAACTCATCACCACCGATCTTGTGGCGCTCGACGCCGACTTCGGTGACAGCATCGAGACAGTCATTACCAACCTGGCCACGCTTGTCCACGACACCGGCCGCGCCACCTCCGTGGAGGAACTGGCTGACCCCGCCATCGAGCGTGAAGCAAAGGCTGGCACCGGTGTCCCCGGTGGCGTTGCCATCCCACACTGCCGTTCCGCCGCAGTGTCTGAACCCACCTTGGCCTTCGCCCGCCTCTCGCGCGGTGTAGACTTCTCCGGGCCCGATGGCGACGCCCACCTGGTGTTCCTCATCGCCGCCCCGGAAGGTGGCGGTAAAGCACACCTGAAGATCCTTTCCAAGCTGGCTCGCGCGCTGGTGAAGAAGGACTTCTTGGAGGCTCTGCGCACCGCGCAGACCAAGGAGGAAATCGTCTCCCTGGTACTCGACGTGGTTAACGCCGAAAAACCGAAGAAGAAGGCTACGGCCAGCGAATCAGCACCTGCAGCTGCGACTGCAGCGCCTGCGGCGAGCAAGGCTGCGTATTCACAGAAGACCCGCATCGTGGCTGTGACCGCATGCCCGACCGGCATTGCCCACACATACATGGCAGCCGACGCCCTCACCCAAACCGCCGAGGAGCGCGACGATGTCGAGCTCACCGTTGAAACCCAGGGTTCCTCCAATAACACCGCTGTTTCTGCAGACACCATCGCGGCTGCCGACGCCGTCATCTTCGCTACCGATGTCGGTGTTCGCGACCGGGAGCGCTTCGCCGGAAAGCCCGTTATTGAATCAGGCGTCAAGCGCGCCATCAACGAGCCGGGCGTGATGCTCGATGAAGCTATCGCTGCGTCCAAGAACCCCAACGCACACAAGGTCGCAGGCACGGCAGGCGCAGCCTCCTCTAGTTCCGCAGAAGAAGGCGAAGGTCTGGGCTGGGGCAAGCGCATTCAGCAGGCCATCATGACCGGTGTGTCTTACATGGTGCCCTTCGTCGCTGCCGGTGGCCTCCTCTTAGCCTTGGGCTTCCTCTTCGGTGGCTACGACATGGCCAACGGTTGGCAGGCCATCACCAGCGATTACTCGTTGACCAACCTGCCGGGCCATGACGTCATGGTTGATGGCGAAATGATGACCTTCAAGAAGGCAGGGTTCGCCCTGTACATCGGCGCCGTGCTCTTCGCCATCGGTCAAGCATCGATGGGATTCATCGTCGCGGCGCTCTCCGGCTACATTGCCTTCGCGCTGGCGGGCCGCCCGGGCATCGCGCCGGGCTTCGCCGGTGGTGCCATTGCGGTCACCCTCGGTGCGGGCTTCATCGGTGGTCTGGTCACCGGCCTTATCGCTGGCTTTGTTGCGATGTGGATTGGCAAGTGGAAGGTCCCGCGCTGGATCGGCTCCCTCATGCCTGTGGTCATCATCCCGCTGCTCGCCACGATGATTACCGGCCTGCTCATGTACCTGCTGCTCGGTGCACCGCTGGCCGCCATCATGGAAGGCCTGCAGAACTGGCTGTCCTCTATGTCCGGTTCCTCCGCGGTCCTTCTGGGCATCATCCTGGGACTTATGATGTGCTCCGACTTGGGTGGCCCGGTCAACAAGGCTGCTTACCTCTTCGCTACTGCTGGCCTGTCCACGGGTGATGAGGCTTCCATGAAGATCATGGCCGCCGTTATGGCCTCCGGCATGGTTCCGCCGATCGCACTGTCCATCGCTACCTTCGTACGCAAGAACCTGTTCACGCCTGCGGAGCAGGAAAACGGTAAGTCCGCCTGGCTGCTGGGGCTGTCCTTCGTCTCCGAGGGCGCTATCCCATTCGCTGCTGCCGACCCGCTGCGTGTCATCCCGTCAATGATGCTCGGTGGCGCAGTAACTGGTGCTCTGTCGATGTCCCTGGACGTCATGTCTCGCGCCCCGCACGGCGGTATCTTTGTTATCTTCGCTATCGAACCTGCGTGGGCCTACTTCGTGGCTATCCTTGCCGGCGTCATCGTGTCCGCCATTGCGGTCATCGCGATGAAGCAATTCTGGCCTAACAAGGCTGCTGAAGAAGCTGCTGCGAAGGCAGACAAGACCAAGGCCGCCGCCTAGCGCCTAAGCCGCGTACACTTGTAAGCACGAAACACCGTAATTCGAAAGGATTATTATCATGGCTTCTAAGACCGTCAAGGTTGGCTCCTCCGTCGGACTGCACGCACGTCCGGCCTCCATCATCGCCGATGCCGCCGCTGAGTTCGACGAGGACATCTTCCTGACCCTCGTCGGCGATGAGGACGAGGATGAGACCGATGCTGCTTCCTCCCTCATGATCATGGCTCTCGGCGCCGAGCAAGGCGACGAAGTCACCGTGACTTCTGAGAACGAGGCCGCTGTGGAGAAGATCGCCGGTCTCATCGAGCAGGACCTCGACGCTTCCTAAAGCACTTTCCGTCTATAGAACGGCAGAGCTCCCGCTTCCCTCTTGTACTGAGGGTGGCGGGAGCTTTTTGTTTCTCCGTGTCTGCGCGGGCTCTTTCTCTCGTCTTCTCCCCTCGACTGAAGTGACCTACTGTGTAGAGTCAAAGACATGACTGGCCAGCCAACAACGCCCCCAGACTTCGGCTACGAGGTCATGGGAGCGTTGACCCGGTTCCGCGGCGACCTCGATACCGAAACCCTCTACCACGGAGTCGCCTCACGCCTCTGGGCGGATCAATTAGCGGGAGATTATCCGATTGGAAAAGCAGACTTCGCCAACCCCGAAACCATTTCGTGGCCAACTCATACCGACGACGAGGTATACATACACACGGTGGAAGAGCTGCTGGACTACGCACAGGCTCATTCCGACAGTGATGATGTCTGGCTGAATGATGAGTTCGTGGGGAGAGCTCTAAAGGGACCGAAGTAAAAGCACCTTATGCAGACTTCTGCACACATTCACCTGGGATTTTCTAAATCAAAGCCTCCAGATGGTGCCTTTACTCCGTTCAGGCGGCGAGGGTATGTCTAGTACTTCGCGCCGCGGCCCTCACCAATGGAGCCGTAGAGCTTCTTCATCACCGGGTAGAGCACGATGATGCCGACAGAGCCCCAGGCAATGCCCTCAAGCGTCACGCCAAAGACGTCGAGGGTGAGGTTGCCAATACCCGCGATGAGCGCCACCGCCGCAGCAGTGAGGTTCACCGGGTTATTGAAGTTGACCTTGTTGTCCATCCAGATGCGCACGCCGAGCATGCCGATGAGCCCGTAGAGGACAATGCAAGCGCCGCCCAGCACGCCGGTGGGGATGGTAAAGATGAGCGCGCCAAACTTCGGGATGAAGGCCAGAGCGATGGCTGTGATAGCAGCTACCCAGTAGGCGGCCGTGGAGTAGACGCGGGTCGCGGCCATAACGCCGATATTCTCCGCATAGGTTGTTGTGCCGGAGCCGCCGAACCCACCGGCTAGGGAGGTAGCCAGGCCATCAGCGATGAGAGCGTCACCGGCCAAATCATCGAGATCGCGTTTGGTCATCTCCGAGACCGCCTTGACGTGACCGACGTTCTCAGCAATCAGCACAACCAGCACCGGCAGGGCTGCCGCGATGGCGGAAACGTGGAACTCCGGCGCATGGAACTGCGGGAAGCCAATCCAGGCTGCTTCGCGGATGGACTCCACAGCGCCTTCGCCAAGGTTGCCTGTAGCGGCCGCGAAAGCCCAGCCGACGACGACGCCGATAAGAATCGACAGGCGCGACACCATGCCGCGACCGGCGACGGTGGCAAGGATGATGACCGCCAGCGTCACCGTGGCAACTAGAGGCTGGCTCGAATAATTGGTGGCAGCATTGGGCGCCAAGTTAAGGCCAATCAGTGCCACGATGGCGCCGGTCACAGCCGGCGGCATGACGGCGTCAAGGACCTTCCGGCCCGCCGCCTTCACCGCGAAACCAATCGCCACCAGGACCAGGCCAGTCACTAAGACGGAACCCGCCTGTGCGCCAATGCCGTACTGCTGGGAGGCGCTCAGCGGCGCAATGAACGCGAAAGAGGATCCCAGGTAGGAAGGCAGGCGGTTGCGGGTAATCAGGAGGAATAGGATTGTTCCCAGGCCTGAAAACAGCAACGTCGTATTGACCGGGAATCCGGTCAGGGTGGGCACCAGCAGTGTCGCGCCGAACATGGCCACGACGTGCTGCATGCCAATGCCGATAGTGCGGCCCCAGCTCAATCGTTCTTCGGGTGCGACGACCGCGCCCGGCTTAATCGTTTTTCCGTCCCCGTGGACGGCCCAGCCAAAATTACTCACGAACCATAATTATGGCTCACGGGAGCACTGAAACCTAAGCGTCCTCACCGGCCACGCGAAATTCCCTGAGTTCGGCGGCAATAGAGGCGGGCAGGCGAACGTCGACAAGCGTGCCCTGACCCGTGTACTCTTCACTGCGCACGGTGCCCTGGGTATGGATGCGATCGACCACGTCCCCGCGGGTAAACGGAATGAGCAACTGCACATGTTCGTCCTGGGAATTGAGGAACAGCTCCACACGCGCAGTGAGCTCATCGATGCCCTCCCCTGTCTTGGCGGAGACATAGACGACATTGTCGCGGTCGAGGGCGTGGCGCAGCTCCGCGAGTACCAGGGGGTCAGCCTGGTCAATCTTATTAATGACGATAATCTCCGGCGGGGCTTCCTCACCGGTGTCCTTCACAATGTCATAGATGACCTTGTTGACCGCTTCAATCTGCTTGAGCGGGAAAGGATCAGAGCCGTCCACCACATGAAGCATCAAGTCCGCTGCGAGGACTTCCTCCAAGGTGGATTTGAAGGCTTCCACCAGCTGCGTCGGCAGGTGGCGCACAAAGCCGACGGTATCGGTGAAGACGACCTGACGGCCATCGGCCAGCTCGGCGCGGCGCGTAGTGGGATCCAAGGTAGCGAACAGCGCGTCCTCCACCAGCACGCCAGCGCCCGTCATCGCGTTGATGAGCGAAGACTTGCCAGCGTTGGTGTAGCCAGCAATAGCGATCTGCGCAATCGTTGAGGATGCGCGGCGCGAGCGCTTGATCTCGCGTTCCGTCTTCATCCCTTTAAGTTCCTTGCGCAGCAGCGCCATCTGCGTGCGGATGCGGCGACGATCCGTCTCAATCTTGGTTTCACCGGGTCCGCGCAAGCCGACACCGCCGTTGGATCCGGCTCGGCCACCCGCCTGGCGCGAGAGGTTACCGCCCCAACCGCGTGTATGGGTGTAGAGGTACTCCAGCTGTGCGAGCGAGACTTGGACTTTACCTTCCTTGGACTTGGCGTGCTGCGCGAAGATGTCCAAGATGAGCATGGTGCGGTCGATAACCTTGGTGTTGAGCGCTCGTTCTAATGCCGTGAGCTGGCCCGGGGTAAGTTCGCCGTCGCATACCACGGTATCCGCGCCGGTGGCAGTCACGATATCCTTGAGCTCTTTCACCTTGCCGGAACCGATATAGGTTCCAGGATCCGGCTTGTCGCGCTTCTGATACAGGGCTTCGATGACCTCTGCACCCGCGGTCTCCGTCAACGCGACAAGCTCCGCCATCGTGGCCTCAACCTCGGCCACGGTGCCTTCGGTCCACACGCCCACCAAGATCACTTGCTCAAGGCGGAGCTTGCGGTACTCCACCTCGTAGATGTCGGTGCTGTCTTCTGAGCGGATTGTGGTCTTACGGTTCACTCGCCGGAAGGCATTGCGCTCCGCGAGGTCGAAATCACCGGTGGACGGCACCTGTGGCATGGGCGCGGGCTCACCAAAAGCCTGCGCGAGGAGATCATCATGGGTTTCTTGTGTCATATGTTTTCTATTCTTGCACGTCACGCCTCTTAACAGGGAATCTCCGTTGCACACGACCTTGTGCCGATCCCGGCGGCAAGGCTCACCGACAACATTTTTGAGTCATCGCGGCGCCAGATACAATGGGCCGCATGACCGTCAAAGAGACCACCCACCCAGAGATGCAGGCCATTGGCCTCAACTACGAGCGCTGGCAGGACGCCGTCGAAGCCGCCATTTCCACCAACCAGCTGGCAGTCACCGGGGAGGTTCGCGGAGGACAACTCATTCAGTTCTCGGATCCTTCCGGGGCGCAACTCAATATCCTTGCCGTCGAACCTTTCGCCACCTTTATCGGCTTCGAGGGCGTCACCCAAGGATTCGCTCACGTCTCTATGATCAACGATGTCTTGGCTTACCTGGACATCATCGATCCTTTCGGAAACGTTCTCGCGCAAGCAACGGCGAACCTGGCGCAGGGCCCGCTCTTGGCAGATGAGGACACCCAGCAGTGGCAACAGGTAGAGCTCACCGCGATGGGCCTCGACGTCACCGCCTTCGACAGCACTGAAGCCTACGAAGCCGAGAAGGGTGCCTACCCAGCCACGTTTGAATCCACTGGCGCGGCAATTGTTGCGGCCGGTTCCGGTTCCGAATCCCCCACGCCGGGCTGCACTTTTTCCGCACGGGTCATGGAATCCGAGTGGCGCCACAACCAGCTCACAGGTAAGCGCTTCATGCACCTCGTCATGGATGGCACCTTCCCCTTCGATCTGTGTCTGCCGGAGAGCTTTGGTGAGCTGCCACCGAAGGATTCCGTTCTTGCGGGTTCGGCGATGTTGACGGCCTCGATTGCGCTGCCCACCGGTGGTTGTGGCGGCGAAGGCGGCTGCGCTTGTGGCTCTGGAGGCTGCGGAGGCCACTAAGGTCTCGGAGAGTTGTCACCATGATTTTTTCCGCATCTCAGCGTCGCGGTCTAGCGCTGCTTCTCGCCGCAGTTACCGCTGCGGTGTTGATTGTGACGCTGAAGCTGCCGGGAGTCATCCTCGCTGCTTTCGTCTGCGGCGCGCTGTGGCTTTTCGCCGATGCCCGCCCCAACGCCTCGGAGCATGCGGCACTGCGGGCTTCCATTGCGCTCACGGTGGAGGACATCACGGGTGTCCTCGAGGACTATGCCACGTTTGCTACGAGCGATGACGCGGAGTCCTTAGCCGACCGAACATTGCACCGCCCCGCGCTTGTCGACGTCGACTGCGCAAACCCCGTCATCGAAGCGTTCCACTACGAGATGCATGGTGCGCAACGCTTCTTACGCCGCCTCGATGCGCGGGTGAACTCACCGCACGTTGAAACCAGTGAGCTGGAATCCCTGCTTAAAGTGGCCGACGAGCGCGCCGCAGAACTCAAAGAAGCCTGGCTCGCGGCCCGCCGCGCCGCCTTGGCCTTGGGCACCAACTACAAAAAAGAGGACGGACGCTAAACGCCGTCCCGAAAAGCCCTATAGTGAGGTTTCACCAGTTGCCACGATGCGCGAAGGCCCCGTCAGCGTGGAGCCGTCTTCGGTGATGTCCACCTCTACCTCGCCGCCCGGAACAATGACGCGGACGTGGCCGGTGACCTGGGAGGCATCGGCAAGCGCGGCGCACGCTGCCGCCACCGTTCCGGTGCCGCACGAGCGAGTCTCCCCCGAGCCGCGCTCGAAGACGCGCATGTGAATCACACCATCGCGCAAAGGTGTCACCAGCTCTACGTTGACGCCTGCCGGGAAAAAATCAGTGTCAAAGACAGGCTGCTCAAGGCGCTTTCCAGCCAAGGCCTCTGCGCTAAGCCCCGGGATTACAGCCGCCAAATGGGGGTTTCCCACGTCCACTCCTAGCCCGGCGAAGCTCTCCCCCGCCATCGCAGCCGTGGAGACACCGAGCACCTGTGCTGGTCCCATCTCCACGCTAACTTCGGCCTCAGTCTCGCTGAAAGAGTGCACGGTAACCTGCTTGGCGCCGGCGCGCGTGCCCACGGTGAAGGTGTCTTCTTCCACCAACCCACGGGAACGGACCCAATGCGCGAAGACGCGGGTGCCGTTGCCACACATTTCCGCCACGGAGCCATCCGCGTTGCGGTAGTCCATGAACCAGTCATCGGCGTTAATACCCGGCGCGAGCTCATCGATTTCTCCAGAAGCGAGCAGTTCACCAGCGCGGATGACGCGCAGTACACCGTCGGCGCCGATTCCGGCTCGACGGTCACACAGTGCCGCCACCTTTTCCGGCGGTAGCGGCTCGGTTCCCTCCACAATGACGAAATCGTTCTCAGTTCCGTGGCCTTTAGCAAAGTTCATAGCTGTAGAGTCTAACGCCCTTCGAGGACACGCAAAGCCTGCGTGGTCGTGTCAGCCGCGGCATCCAACCAGTGGATCCGTTTATCGCGGTTGAACCAGGCGCGCTGGCGGCGCACATAGCGGCGGGTTCCGGTGATAGTGCGCTCCACTGCCTCCTCCCATGTCAGCTCTCCGCGCTGTGCTTGGAGAACTTGGGCATAGCCAATCGCCCGCCCGGCTGTGGACTCAGCCTTCAAGCCGCGGATTTGGAGGCTCTCCACTTCCTCCACCAGCCCCTTGTCGAACATGAGGCGGCTACGCAGCTCGATGCGCGGGTTCAACCAGCTGGCTTCCGTGCGCAACCCGAGGATTCTCGTGCCCCATCGGGGCGGGGCGTTCTTCGGTGGTTGGCTGGCTTTGAAAGGCTTGCCTGTAAGCTCGATGACTTCCAGTGCGCGCACGGTACGGCGCGGGTCCTTATCTTCAATGATGGCCGCGGCTGCCGGGTCCACGCTGGCAAGCTCTGCGTGCAAGGCATCGGTACCAATCTCTTGGCGCCGGGCTTCCCAGCGAGCGCGCACCTGCGGATCAGTGGGCGGGAATTGCCAATCATCCACGAGTGATTGGACATAAAGCATGGAGCCGCCCACCAAGATCGGAGTCTTGCCACGCGCTCGAATACTCTCGATATCCGCGATGGCAGCGGACTGATAGCGTGCTACCGACGCCGTTTCCGTCACGTCCCACACATCGAGCTGATGGTGTGGGATACCTTCGCGTTCCTCCATCGTTAGCTTGGCGGTGCCGATGTCCATGCCACGGTAGAGCTGCATCGAATCAACGTTGACAACTTCCCCGTCAAGCTCGTGTGCAAGAGCTACGCCGAGAGCCGACTTTCCGGAGGCCGTCGGGCCGACCACTGCAATGGGGGTTGGCGCGTGCGGGTGAGTATGAGTCATCAGCACTGCCACCCCGCCACATAGCGCCCTACCCCGAGGGTTGAATCCGCTGCCCGAAGCTCCGCGTGCCGTGGGTGCACGCCTGCCAGCTGTGCCCAGAGGTTCGTCTCGAGCACACCTGCGGACCGCAGACGTGCCTCGTCGCAGTGTGCTTCCCCGCCGGCAAGAACGCTTTCGCACCACAGGTGGGCATCCCGTGCGCCGTCGACGAGGGCTAGTGGCGCGCGTTTGGTCAGGCCTGCTGAGCCATCAACACAGACAACGGTCAGGCGGGCGGGACGGACCTCACCGAGTTCAGCGCGGGAATCCTCCACCACGAAGCCTGGTTCATCGGGTGTGTGGGCAAGCGCGCGACAAAGCACGTAGCGGGCCATGATTTCTGGCAGAAAGTTGCCTCCGCCGACGTCGACCTGCGGCGCTCCCCATGCTCGCAAGCTTCCCGTATGCTCGGTGCGCCACCGAGTATCACGCGATCCCACGATATCTACCTTGAGAGGGCCTCCGCCGCTTATGCGTGCGGCATCGCGAGCGAGCTCGCAGGCCGCGCCGAGCAGCGCGCGCGAAGCGTCATCGCCGGGAGAGAGTTCTTCCGCCAGAGCCGGGGAGGCTGGCATAACCATGAGATTCTGCATCAACTCCCATCCTATAAGGTTTGTTTTTCGGGGTTAACACGCGGCTGCACGGCGGAAACGGTAGTGTTGTGTCACATAAGTTTTGGCAGCCGTGTCGCGCGGCGCGATAGTACCGAAGGTGGTTTCCTACCATGTCCGCTATTCCTTCTCCTGGAGCCATGCCCCGCAAGGGCGCTCGTCCCGGCCCGTCGGCTTCCGCCCCCGCCGCACGACCGGTGCAGCCGGCAAAGAATGATCCCGCTAAATGGGGCCGCGTTGATGCTGATGGTTCGGTCTTTGTGAAGTCGCCCGAAGGTGAACGCAAGATCGGCGAATGGCAGGCAGGCACCCCAGAAGAAGGCTTGGCGCACTTTGGCGCCCGCTACGACGATCTGTCTACCGAAATCGAGCTGCTGGAATCCCGCCTGCAGGCGCATCCGGACGATGCAGCGTCGATCAAATCAACCGCGGCAGAGCTCCGGGACTCCCTGCCCACGCAGGCAGTGATTGGTGATATTGCCGCCTTGGACAAGCGCCTGAGCACCGTCATTGAGCATTCCGTGGAGGCCGGCGAGCAGGCGCAGGCTAACAAGGCTCGCCGCCGCGAAGAGGCAATCGCCAAGAAGGAAAAGCTGGCGGCCGAGGCCGAGGACATCGCCGCCAACTCGACGGAGTGGAAGGCCGCCGGCGACCGCATTCGCGCCATCCTCGAGGAGTGGAAGCAGATTCGTGGCATCGACCGTCAGACGGATGATGCACTGTGGAAGCGCTATTCCCGCGCCCGCGATTCCTTTAACCGTCGTCGGGGGTCGCATTTCGCCGAGCTCGATCGCAACCGCGCTGCAGCCCGCGCCAAGAAGGAAGAGCTAGTGGAGCGCGCGGAGGCTATTAAGGAATCCACCAACTGGGGTGAAACGGCGCGTGCTTACCGTGACCTCATGACGGAGTGGAAGGCCGCTGGCCGCGCTCCCCGCGAGATCGACGATAAACTCTGGGCCCGCTTCCGTGCCGCGCAGGACCACTTCTTCAACGCCCGCAACGCGGTCAACGACGAACGGGATAAGCAATTCGCAGAAAACGCCGCCGCCAAGGACGCGCTCATTGCGGAATATGACTCCCAGATTGATCCATCCAAGTCCATCGACGCTGCAAAGGCCAAGCTGCGGGAGCTGCAGGAAAAGTGGGAAGAGATTGGTTTCGTCCCGCGCAAGCAGGTGCGCGAATACGAGTCTAAGATCTCGGCGTTGGAAAAGCGCGTGAGCGACGCCGAGGATTCACAATGGCGCCGGACGGACCCAGAGGCCCAAGCCCGCGTGGCCCAGTTCCAAGCCAAGGTGGATGAATTCACTGCACAGGCGGAGGCCGCAGACGCCAAGGGCAATGCCAAAAAGGCAGAGGAACTGCGCGCCCAGGCGCAGCAATGGCAGGAGTTCGCGGATGCCGCTGCGGCTGCTGTCAACGATAAGTAGCGGCTCCCAGTCTGAGTGTTCGTTCAGATAGTCGCCCCGCCGGGCTCGGCACACGCTGAGCCGGCGGATTGCCTCCGCAGCTTTGTCTTCGACGCTAACCTTGCCGCACAGGAAGCCAGCGGTGATCCCGCGGCCAGTGGCTCTCCACGCCGTGTGCTCCAGCGCTTGCAAGGCTCCGCAGAGTCCGTGACTTACCTTTTCGGGCTCACTACCACTGCTATGGGCACTGCAGGAGAACTGGGGCTGCCGGTCATTTCAGCAGCCGAGCCCAGCCCAGAAATCGACTTCGACGGTTTCATCCATATCTCACTTCCTCTCTTGGAGGAAACGGACAACGCCGATATCGAATGCGTTCTCGCCGCGGATCTCTTGCCCTTGCCTGGGGAGGAACTAGAGCCAGAGGCTCTCGACGTTACGCGAGCCCTCGCCCGCGAGGCACTCCGGCTTACCCGCCAACTGGGCCGCAAGAATGCCCAGGTTGGCATGCTGTATCCGCCGGACGCGGGCCATACCTACGATCCAATGTCGCAGGCCTACCTCGAACTGGGGTTTCGCCAGAAGCACGCCGAGCGTCAGATGTACGTCGACATCCAGCCCACTGCCCCGGTGCTCGGTGCGCAGGTGTGGCCGGACTATGACATCCCGAAAGAGCTTCTGGATGATGTCCTCCGCTTGCTCACCATTGCCTCCGCCGACGCCGTGTACGGTGACTTGAGCGTTGAGCCCATCGTGTGGACGCGGCAGCGCCTCAACGAAGCTTACGCCCGGCTACGCTCCCGGAAGGCTCACACGTTGCTCGTCGGCATTCTCGAGCGCGGTCGAGTCGTCGCACTCACGGAGCTGTCGCGCCACGGCGATGCAGACCCCGAAGTGTGCGAGTGGACTCTCACAGTCACCGACCGCGCCTACCGCCGGCGCGGACTGGCCACGCGCGCCAAGCAGCATGCTCAGTACGCGGTGACGCACCACTGGCCCACCGTTCGCCGGGCGTACTGTTCTGTGGCCCAAGCTGATCCAGCGATGAATGCGCTCTACGCGCGCCTCGGCGCGCATATCATCTCCGCCAGCAGCGCCTACGAGCTCACCGTGTAGAGCGGATAATCGGTGTAGCCGCGCTCCCCACCTGTGTAAAACGTTCCTTCGTCCGGCGCGGTGATTGGAAGCTGCTCCTGCCAGCGGCGAACGAGGTCCGGGTTCGAGATGGCCAAGCGGCCCACGGCCACCGCATCACCATGCTGAACCAGCTCCTCGGCTTCGGCACGCTGGGTGACCTGGACAAATCCCGAATTCAGGATGACGCGGGTGCGCCCGTTAGCGCGTGCAAGGGTGCTCAGCTCAGTAATGAGCTCACCGGTAGGCTCTGCGTGGAGGAAGGAAACATAGGCCAGACCGAGGTCTTCACTTGCACGGAGCAGCCCTCCATACGTGGCAAGCACATCCGCGGCGTCAGTTTCCTCGATGCCCTGAATATTGTGTTGTGGCGACAGCCGCAGTGCGAGACGGTCTGCACCGATCTCCTCGGCCACAGCACGGAGGATTTCCTCCACGAGGCGATAGCGATTCTCTGGGTTTCCACCATAAGCATCCTCTCGGTGATTGGAGCTCGGGGAAAGGAATTGATGCAGAAGGTAGCCATTGGCGCCATGGATCTCTACGCCATCCATCCCTGCGTCGATGGCGTTGCGAGCGGCCTGACGGAACTCTCCGATGATGCGAGGTAGCTCTTCAACGTCGAGGGCTCGGGGAACCGGACACTCTTTGCGGGACTCAAAATCTCTGACCGCAGTCCCAGAGGCCACTGCGGAGGGCGCTACCGGCTGTGCCCCTTCGAGGAGACTGGCATGAGACAGGCGCCCGCCATTCATTACCTGCATGAAAATGCGCCCGCCGGCCTCATGGACGGACTCCGTCACGCGACGCCACCCGGCAATCTGCTCTGGAGTTTCGACACCGGGCTGGCCAGGAAAGGCGCGGCTCGTCATCGAGGGGAATACGCCCTCTGTCACGATAAGGCCCATGGAAGCGCGCTGCGTGTAGTACGTCTCGTGCACATGTGTGGGGACACCGTCACGGCCTGCCCGTGAGCGGGTCAAAGCTGCCATGGTCACGCGGTTTGGCAGGGTTAGTCGTCCCAATTCAAGTGAGTCGAAGAGTGTAGTCATGCACTCCACAACACGATAGTAGGAGTGCTTATTCCTCGCCCTGCTGACGGCGGTGGCGTGAGGCGGCGCGTGAGCGGCGGTCGTCGATAAGCAGCGGGTTCTGCTCCGCTGGCAGCTCAGTCGCGGCTTCGTTTTGCAAGACACCCACGTGGTCAAGCTGCCCCGAGACTTCACGGACACGCTCAGCGGCGGCTAGCTGCTCAGGGCTGCGGCGCAACGCAACTTGGCAGTACACAAGAAAGGCCACCAACGTCGAGATAGCACCCGCGTACATGCCGATGGATGCACCCTCAGCGGCGCCGCCGCGGTACCAGAAGCCCCATAAGTTGACGAAAAAGGAGATGGTCACCATCATCCATGCGGCGAGAGCTACAGACGTCCGCCGCGTGAGGAGTGTGGCCGTGGTCAGAATACCCACGCCACCCAACGCTAGCCAGGCGCTGACGGTCTCCATAAGCGAGATCCGGACTCCCTCAACGGTTCCTCCGACGAAGAGCGCTTCCCATCCGCGAGCCTCGCCAGCATAAGGAAGCACCAGGTACGCTACCCACGCCAGGACGGATACGATGAGCGCGTATTTGTGCTTTCCCAGTTCAATGGTCCTCGCTGCACGCTTCTCTGCCGCGACGGCGTCGCGCACCTGCTTCAAGTCATCACTCATAGAACCGGAGCCTACTCTCTTCTAACAGCCGCAAGAATCAGCCGGCGCGCTGGGCTTGCCGACGCCCGGCAGCCCCAGCCCCACCCCAATCGGAGCCGTCGTAGGTGTCTGCCCTGCCGCCGACATATCGCCGGCCTTCGTGCGGCGGTGCTCGCTGACGCCGGAGTCAGCAACCAGGAAGAAGGAGCCCGCACCCGTCACGGTGGTGTGCACGACATCACCGGGACGAATCTCCGCGGAAATGTCCTTGCCCGCAGGATCGACGGGAGCGAAGTGAACGAGGCGACCATCGCGAGCACGGCCGGTAAGGCGGTGAGTCTCGGCGGACTTACGACCACCTTCCGCCTGAACCAGAAGCTCCACATCGGAACCGACGAGCTTCGCGTTTTCCTCAGCCTGGATGGAGTCTTGCAGCGCTACCAAGCGCTCGAAGCGCTCCTGCACGACCTCTTTCGGTATCTGATTCTCCATTTCCGCAGCCGGGGTGCCTGGGCGCGGCGAGTACTGGAAGGTAAAGGCGGACGCGAAGCGGGCACGGCGCACCACCTCTAGAGTGGCCTCGAAGTCTTCCTCTGTCTCGCCAGGGAAGCCCACAATGATATCCGTCGTAATGGCAGCATGCGGCATCTTCTCTCGCACTTCATCGAGAATGCCCAGGAACTTCTTCGTGCGATAGGAACGGCGCATGTCCTTGAGCACCTTGTCCGAACCAGACTGAAGCGGCATGTGCAGCTGTGGGCACACCGCTGGGGTCTCCGCCATGGCATCGATTACATCGGACGTAAACTCGGCAGGGTGTGGGGAGGTAAAGCGGAGGCGCTCAAGGCCCTCAATCTTGCCTACTTCCCGCAGCAGCTTGGAGAAAGCGAAGCGGTCCCGCGGCAGATCCGGGTCGGCGAAGTTGACACCATAGGCGTTGACGTTTTGCCCCAACAAGGTCACCTCGGACACGCCCTGGTCCACCAGTGCTTGAACCTCTGCGAGGATATCGCCTGGGCGGCGGTCCTCTTCCTTGCCGCGCAACGAGGGAACAATGCAGAAGGTACAGGTGTTATTGCAGCCTACGGATACCGATACCCACCCGGCATAAGCGGATTCGCGCTTTGCCGGCAGCACGGACGGGAAGGCCTCCAGGGCGTCGACGATCTCGACCTGGGCCTCATCGTTGTGGCGGGCACGCTCCAGCAATGCCGGCAGGGCAGCCATGTTGTGGGTTCCGAAAACAGCGTCTACCCACGGCGCATGGTCAAGGACTGTGTCCTTATCCTTCTGCGCCAAGCAGCCACCCACCGCGATTTGCATGCCCGGGTGGTTTTCCTTCGTCTTCTTTAACGCACCCAACGTGCCGTACAGGCGCTTATCGGCGTTCTCGCGCACGGCGCAAGTATTGAAAACGATGAGGTCAGGCTCAGTGCCCTCCGGTGCCGCCGAATAGCCGGCTTCCTCAAGCAGGCCGGAGATGCGCTCTGAGTCATGAACGTTCATTTGGCAGCCGAAAGTCCGCACCTCATAGGTGCGGGGCTGGGAATTAATTACGGGGGAGTTCACGGGGGGACATTCTAACTGGCCCATCCGACTACTCATAATGCCTTAAGTTCGGCAATGCGTGCGTCCAAGACCTCAATGGAGATACGCATAACGAGTTCCTGGTTATAGCCGCGCCGCGCGAGCGTGCCAACGATGCGACGCAAGAACTTGTCCCTCTCATGCCGGTCAGCGGGAACCCTCTTGAGGGTTCGCACCTTCTTTTCAGCTACCTGGCGGGCGACAGCCTCTTCAGATTCTTCAGTGATCTGCTCTAAAGCTATGGCACGGTCGGCAGCCTCGACGCCCTTCTCCTTCAATTCGAGGTTGAGGGCCCGGGCCGATTTTCCTCGCCGGGCGTGACGCTGACGCACCCACTCCTTGGCAAAGGCTTCATCATCAACAAGCCCTACCCCTGCTAAGTCATCGACGACAGTGTCAACGACCTCTGGCTCAAAGTCCGCAGCGACGAGCCGGTCACGCAGCTCCTTGCGGGAACGCGCCCGCTGATCCAGTAGACCTAGCGCACGGGAACGCACGGGTGCCTTCGCCGCTTCGGCTTCCGCGTCAATGAGTTGCCCGCCGGCGTCACCCGACTCGTAGGCTTCGAGAGCGCGACGCAGCTTTTCGAGTTTCTCTGGTGAAGGTTGTGGCATTGATTCCGATTAGTCGTCGTCGAAATCGACGTTCGGTACAAGATCCACAGCCTCATCCGTCAGCGGATCGTCCGCGCCCGGCACGTCCATCGCTACATCCTCGCCCGCTTCGGCAGCGGCGGCACCAACGCCGAGTTTGACGAAGATCTTCTTTTCAATCTCATCCGCGAGATCTGGATTGTCCTTGAGGAAGTTACGGGCCTTTTCCTTGCCTTGGCCCAGCTGGTCGCCCTCATAGGTAAACCACGAGCCAGACTTCTTGATGAAGCCGTGTTCGACGCCCAAGTCAATGATGGAAGACTCGCGCGAAATGCCCTCGCCGTACATGATGTCGAACTCAGCGATCTTGAACGGCGGGGAAACCTTGTTCTTCACAACCTTGAGCTTGGTGCGGTTACCAATGGCATCCTGACCATCCTTCAGGGTCTGGATTCGGCGAATATCGCAACGCACCGAGGCGTAAAACTTCAGCGCCTTACCACCCGTCGTGGTTTCCGGCGAGCCAAACATTACGCCGATCTTTTCACGCAGCTGGTTGATGAAGATGGCGGTGGTGCCCGAGTTGTACAGAGCACCGGTCATCTTGCGCAGCGCTTGGGACATGAGGCGCGCCTGAAGGCCAACGTGGCTATCTCCCATCTCGCCCTCAATCTCAGCCTTCGGTGTCAGCGCCGCGACCGAGTCAATGACAATGATGTCAATGGCACCGGAACGCACCAGCATATCGGCGATTTCCAAAGCTTGCTCACCGGTATCTGGCTGGGAAACCAACAGGTTGTCCGTATCCACGCCGAGTAGGCGCGCATACTCCGGGTCGAGAGCGTGCTCAGCATCGATAAATGCGGCGATGCCACCAGTTTTCTGCGCCGATGCAATGGCGTGCAGCGCAACGGTGGTCTTACCCGAGGATTCCGGGCCATAAATCTCCACGATACGCCCACGCGGGAAACCGCCGACGCCTAATGCGATATCGATAGCTGTGTTGCCGGAGGAAATGGCTTGGATTGGCGGGCGGTCATCATCGCCCAAACGCATGACGGCGCCCTTACCAAAATCCTTCTCAATCATCGCCATTGCGGCATCAAGGGCCTTTTGACGATCATCGCCCTTGTTCGCCGTCGAGGACTTCTTCTTCGTAGCCATTCATTTCCTCACTATCGTGCGTCAGTTGTTGTGCATTCTTGCTCGTTAATACGTGCGTGTTAATGCTTGAGTGTTAATTAAAGGTGGCACCTAGTTAGACTGCCGCCTCGTGACTTTGGTTCCCAGGCTTTGACTCAATTAGCCTTTCATCCTCACCACAAGCCACGAAAGCACCCTAACGCGCTCACCGGACCACGTCCCCACAATACACACACAAGTGTTCGATTGGCCATTCTGCCGTGACGCGTGTCCAGGGCGCCAAGTCCGTTACTGGAGCACCCACGGGCCACCCTGCTCCTGCCGAGAGAAAGTCACCTTCTCAGAAGCTGGAAGAACGGCCACCTCCTCCCCTAGTTGACCACACATGTCTAGCTCGTCAAGGTCAGCCCTACTGCTCATGAATGAGGAATACCCGGGCCTTTGCACATCCCGGTAGAGCTCAACCTGCCCCGCAGCAGGCGGCACCCACTCATCGTCCTCATCACTACCGCCCTGCCAGGTACCTTCGCTCGCCGCTAGGACATCTTTTTCGGAAGCACCGGGGCAAATTAAGATCACCCGTTCATACTCGGAATCAAAGATGTCACCGATCTGCATGTCCACGCTGCCAGGATCCCCCTCCTTCACCCCGGCTGCCCTATCGATATTTTCAATGACATTCGCGGAATTCATCAACGAACATCCAGTCAGACTACCTATGACCAAGCCGGAGAGAAGTGTTATTGCACCCCCGCGCACGCTTAGGTGCATCACATCGTTAAACCGTGCTTGTCCCTGCCTATCTGCCATGCCCCGAGGGTACCCCGTTCGGGGTGATCGTGGGATCCAAAGCCCATGCTTGAACGGTGTTCAAAAGGGCTCATTTGCTGCACCGTTACCCCGCTGGATAAACTTTGGCCCATGAAAAAGAATTCCGTCGCGGCTGACATCGCGTACGTCGCGGTCTTCACCGCGCTCATCATAGTCTTTGCTTTCGTCTCCATCCCCACCCCCACCGCGGGTGTGCCCATCGTTCTCCAAAATGCCGTTATCATCCTGGCCGGCCTGGTTCTCGGCGGCCGGCGCGGCCTCTTCGTGGGCCTGCTTTTCATAGCTCTCGGCCTCGTTGGTCTTCCCATCCTGGCTGGCGGGCGCAGCGCGTTAAGTGCTATCGCCGGCCCCACGGTGGGCTACCTCGTTGGATATGTGGTCGCTCCGGCCATCACCGGTCTTATCGCCTACCGGGCGCCGCGCGGCAAGGGAGGCATGACCGCCATCCTCGCCATTGCTGGTCTTGTTGGCTTAGCTGTGCAATATTTCTGTGGAAGCCTGGGCCTAGTGTTCCGCTCTGACATGTCCTTCGGGGCTGCCATCATTGCCCAAGGCCCATTCATCATCCCCGATCTCATCAAGGTCGCCGTCATGGTCATTATCGCGGTCGGTGTTCATGCAGCATTCCCCGATCTGATGGGTCGACGCGCTCAAGCGAAGTAGCTCCCGTGCCGCAGATCGATTTCCGCAATGTTTCCGTCGCCTTCGACGAAACCCCCGTACTCAAAGACATTTCACTTTGCTTGAGCGAACAGCGCATCGGCATTATCGGTGCCAATGGTGGCGGCAAGTCCACGCTCGTTCGGCTCATCAACGGACTCGGTGACCCCACCAGCGGTCAGGTGGTGGTGGACAACCTGGACGTCGCCAAGCACGGCAAGGAAATCCGACGCCGCGTGGGTTTCGTCTTTTCTGATGCCGAGAACCAGATCGTCATGCCGCAGGTACGCGATGACGTGGAGTTCTCCCTGCGTCGTCTCAAATTGTCTCGGGAAGAACGTACCAAGCGTGTCGACGCCGCCCTCGAACGCTTCGGCCTAGGCCCCTTGGCAGAGCAGTCTCCGCACACGCTCTCAGGTGGGCAGAAACAGCTCCTTGCACTGGCCTCAGTACTGGTCATCGAACCGACCATCATCATCGCTGACGAGCCAACCACCCTGCTCGACCTGCGCAACCGCGACCGCATTCGCCGCGAGTTCGCACGTCTGGAACAACAGCTCATCGTCGTCACTCACGATCTAGACTTCCTCTCCGATTTCGATCGCGTTCTGTGCATAGACAACCACAGCGTCGTTGCCGATGGAGCACCCGAGGAGGTCATCCCCTTCTACACGAACCTTATGGAATCCCGCCCGCTCTAACTCATGCCCAAGAACATCCCACTCGGCTTCTATGTCGACGCCGATACCATCATTCACCGCATCCCCGCCGCGGTGAAGTTCCTACTACTCATCGCCTTCATTCTCGTAACATCGCTGGCGGTGCACACGATCCCTTGGGCGGCGGTGAGCCTGGCTCTCCCCCTTGGCCTCTTCCCTATTGCCCGAGTTCCTTTCCGCGTTGCGTTTGGCCAACTCGCACCGCCGCTCTACCTTCTCCTCGCGCTCGCCGCGTTCCAGTGGTGGCAGAAAGACCTGACGGCGGCTGCCATCATGTTCCTCACCATCTACGCCGCCATTAGCGCGGCGGTGCTGCTAACACTCACCACAAAGGTCTCGGAGATGATGGACTCCCTGGATCGCGCCCTGGCTCCTCTGGGGCGCCTCGGGGTCCCCGTTGAGAACATCACGCTAGCGATGTCCCTGACCATTCGTTTACTTCCCCTGATGCTAGGGACGGTCGTCGAGGTGCTGGACGCACGAAAAGCCCGGGGTGCCACGGCATCACTAACCGCCTTTGGCACCCCGGTTATCATTCGCTCGATCCGTCGCGCACGCGCCATGGGCGAGGCCCTGCAAGCGCGCGGCGTCGGAGACTAAACTTTATTCACCGCGCAGCTCACGCAGGCGAGCCTGGACGGCATCATCCTGTACGTTCGGCTGAGCCTTAGCTTCAGCCGAACCGATTGCCTGCTGGGAGTTGCCCTCTACAGCCTTCGGATTGTTCATCTCGGCGCGAATCTGCTCAAGACGGGAGTGGCCAGCCAGCTGCACACCGGCCTGCTCAATCTCATGCATTCGGTTCGACACAGAGTTCTCCGCGAGCTCCGCCTGACCCAAAGCCTTGGAGTAGCGGCGCTCAATCTTATCGCGCACGGCATCTAGGGAAGGCGTGTTGCCATTCGCGGTAAGCTCGTTCATCGAGTTAAGGGAGTCGGAGACCTTCTCCTGCATCTTGGCCTGCTCGAGCTGGGACAGCAACTTCGAGCGCTCGTTAACCTTCTCACGCAAAGCCATGCCATTGCGCTCGACGGCCTTCTTAGCCTGCTCCGCCTGCTGCAGTGCCTGATCATGCAGCTTCTTGGTGTCTTCAACAGACTCCTCCGCGGTTACCAGCTGGGCGGCAAAGGCTTCCGCTGCGTTCTCATACTCGGTAGCCTTCTGCACGTCACCCTCAGCACGGGCCTTGTCCGCCAAGCTGAGAGCGTTGCGGGTGTTTTGCTGCAGCTTTTCAATCTCACTAAGACGACGGTTGAGCTGCATCTCCAGCTGACGCTGATTACCAATCACCGCAGCGGCCTGCTGGGATAGCTCCTGGTGCTGGCGCTGCGCGTCCTCGATCGCCTGCTCGATCTGCACCTTCGGATCAGCGTTCTCTTCGATCTTCGAGTCAAAGAGAGCCATCAAGTACTTCCAGGCCTTTACGAATGGATTCGCCATAACAGAAGGTGCCTTTCTCAGCAGTTCGTTGTGTGGATAAATGGGTAATCAGAGTATTCTCTGCCTGCCTAATATTAGCGAAGCAAGGAGAGCTACGCCGCAGTTCTATAACTCGGATGCAGCTGGCGCAGTGGATGCAAGTTCCTCATCCATCGACGGCAACGCCATGTAGCCGGCCGCCTCAATGAGGACATCGGAGACGCTGACATCAAGTGCATAGCAGACAGAGGCCAGCAGCTCGGAGGAAACCTCCTTGCGGCCACGCTCCAGCTCCGAAAGATATCCCGGGGAAACACGCGCCACACCGGCGAGCTCGCGGAGGGTCACGCCTTTATCCGCGCGGAAGGCGCGAAGCGTTAATCCGAGGGCCTCGCGCAGCAGCGGCTCAGGAGTCCGCGTCGACCGCGCCGGGGACTGGGTGGGTTTATCGAGTAGTGCAACTGAAGTGTTCATCACCCCATACAACGGCTCAGCAGTCGTACTTGTTCCCACAATCAACTAATTTTCTTCAAGAGTTGATAGGAGAAGACTCAATGCCGCCTCAACGGCAGCGAAACGAATCGCGTTGCGCCCCTCAGCAGGAAGCTCATAAAGGACGCCGCGCTTGGCGACGCCCCCGCCACCCCTCCCGCATAACCCCACGTACACCGTGCCCGCGGGTTTGCCTTCCTGGAGGTCCGGCCCGGCTACACCAGTCAGCCCTACCCCCCAATCTGCACGCGTTTCAACGACCGCCGCCTCAGCCATCTGCGCAGCAGTCGCAGCAGACACCACGCCTTGCTCCTCAAGTTCTTCCACGGTGGTGTTGAGAAAATGAGCCTTGACCTCTGTCGCATACGTCACCAGCCCACCCCGCAGCACCGCCGAGGCTCCCGGGATGCACGCCACAGTCGCAGCGGCTAGACCAGCAGTAAGGGACTCACAGAACGCCACAGTTTCACCGCGTTCGCTGAGCGTGGATACTAGTTGCGCCTCGATGCTCATTGGTTCTCCCTATGGCCATCAATGAGGTACTGGATGCCGGTCAGGACGGTAACGAAGGCGGCGGCCAACATAACGAGGAGGCTCGGAAGGTCCATCCACCCTGGCAGCGGACAAAGATACAACGCCACCGCCACAGTCTGCAGAGCCGTCTTGAGCTTTCCGCCTTGGGAAGCCGGCACCACCTTCCCTTGACGCAGCAAGAAGAAGCGCCAAATCGTAATGCCGAATTCGCGAAACAGAATCAGCACGGTGATCCACACCGGCAAAGCCCCAGTGATATTGAGGCACACGAGGGCCGCGGTCATCAGGGCTTTATCCGCGATCGGGTCCGCAATCTTGCCAAAGTTAGTGATGAGTCCCCGCGCGCGTGCAATATCGCCATCCAACTTATCCGTGAGCATCAAGAGCGCGAAGCAGAGGAAAGCCCACCATTCATGGCCAGCGAGCACCAGCCAGGCAAACAGGGGGATAAAGAGGATGCGCAAACTGGTCAGGATGTTGGGCAGGTTCCAATTGGAGACCTCGGGGTTAACATCCGTAGTTTGAGATTGCTTGTGCGCAGCCTGAGAATCATTCACGCTCTTCATCCTACCGTGGCCTGCCTGCCCCTCGGGCGAGCACTACCATGGTCGGTATGAAGTATTTCGCAGTTTCCTATGAATACAATCCATCTAACCCGGTTATTGCTGAGGTTCGCCCGAAGCACCGCGAATTCATCGGCGCACTCCACGACAAGGGCCAGATCTGTGGCTCTGGCCCCTACACCGATTCCAAGGGCGGGGCGCTCATCGTCCTGCAATTTGAGGATGAGTCCGTAAAGGTGGCCGATGTCATCGCCCTCATGGACCAGGATCCCTTCTACACCGAAGGCGCTGTTACTGGGCGCGCTTTCCGCGAGTGGAATCCCGTTATTAATTCCTTCTAAATCCCCGCGGCCCGAGTTTAAGGCAGCTCGGACTTGGGAAGTTCGTCCGCCTTGCCGACGAGCTCGCCCTCCTTGTTGCGTACGATCTTGTTGCCAAAATCGTCCCAATCATAGTGGTTGTGAGAAACCACCACGCCACCCTGGGCTTGGTCGCGTTTGTCCTTCCACACTGACAGCAACACCGTAACCAGGAGGACGCCGACGATGACCAGTAGCGACACAAGGGTCGTAATCTCCGGTACTGCGCTGACATTCTCACCTCCATTGATGAAGGGCAAGTTGTTCTCGTGCAGAGCGTGGAAGAGCAGCTTGACACCAATGAACAGCAAGATAATACCCAGGCCATAAGGCAGGTAGACCAGGCGGTCCAACAGGCCATCAATGAGGAAGAACATTTGGCGCAGCCCCATGAGAGCGAAGGCATTGGTGGTAAAGACGAGGAAAGGCTCCGAGGTAATGCCGTAGATAGCTGGGATGGAGTCGAAGGCAAACATGACGTCGATCAGCCCGATAGCCGCCAAAGCAACGAAAAGCGGCGTCAGGGCGAATTTGCCCTTCTTCTCACCGGATTCCTCACGGTGGGTGAGCTTGTCACCGTGGTAGCGCGGGGTCACATGGACCACTTTGCGCAGCCACTTGACTACCAGCATGTCGTTGGGGTCGGTCTCGGGCGTCCCGTTGATCTCATCGATGAGCAGCTTGACTGCGGTGTAAATAAGGAAGATGGCAAACAGGTAGAAGACATCCGACCATGCCGCAATAATGGCCGCGCCCATCAAGATGAAGACAAGGCGGAAAACCAGCGCTAGGACGATACCGATGAGCAGGACCTTCTGCTGATACCTGCGGGGAATCTTGAAGGAGCCCATGACGAGCGAGAACACGAACAGGTTATCCACGCTCAACGCCTGTTCCGTCACCCAACCGGTGTAGAACTGTGCCGCATGTTCACTGTCCCACAGCACCCATACAACTCCGCCAAAGACAACGGCGACGGCCATGTAGAACAGTGTCCACCCACCGGATTCCTTGATGCTGGGCTCGTGGGGTGAGCGGACGTGGCTATAGAAATCGAAAACAAAAAAGCCCAAGATCACCGCGATGGTGATGGCCCAGACCCATAGTGGCACATGCATAATGAGTTATCCCTCCGGTCGACGCGACAATAAAGACCGGAGGTCTCCCCCGCTAGCAGGCTCTATGCACAGTCCCGCTAGCCGGCGCGACCGGGAACTGTACCGCAGTTGCCGTGTTGACGATCGACGCCGTGGATTGGGGTACTCCCCTCCAAGACTCGTCCTATCCTACACGGAGCTTAGAACGCACCTGTGGAGGGGTTAGCGGAGATTTCTACGGTGCGGGTATCGGCTTCAGCGTCATCTACCCCGCCGGCATCTTCAGCGTCTTGGACCTCCTTCGGGGCCTCTGCTGGGTCAGCGCCCTTGATCATCCAGATGATGGTGTCGAGCTCCTCCGGCTTGACCAATACCTCACGCGCCTTGGAGCCTTCGGAAGGCCCAACCACACCGCGCGACTCCATGAGGTCCATGAGTCGACCGGCCTTGGCAAAGCCGATGCGCAGCTTGCGCTGGAGCATCGACGTGGAGCCCAGCTGGGAGGTGACCACAAGGTCGACGGCCTCCAAGAGGTCGTCCATATCCTTGCCGATCTCTTCGTCGATCTCCTTCTTCGCCTCCGAGGCCTTATCGTCCGTCACGCCTTCGGTGTAGTTCGGCGAGCCCTGTGCCTTCGCGGCATCGACAACCGCCTGCACCTCCTCGTCGGAGACGAACGCACCCTGCATACGCACTGGGCGGCCGCCCTGCGGGATGAAGAGGCCATCGCCCATACCAATGAGTTTCTCGGCTCCACCCTGATCCAGGATGACTCGAGAGTCCGTAAGCGAGGACGTCGCAAAAGCCAGACGAGAAGGAACGTTGGTCTTAATAAGACCGGTCACCACGTCCACGGACGGGCGCTGCGTTGCGAGCACAAGGTGAATGCCGGCTGCGCGCGCCTTCTGGGTGATGCGGACGATGGAATCCTCGATTTCCTTCGGGGCTGTCATCATGAGGTCTGCGAGCTCGTCCACGACACACACGATGTACGGGTACGGGCGCATTTCACGCTGGGAGCCGGCAGGAGCCTGGTATTCGCCACTGCGGACCTTCCGGTTGAAGTCCTCAATCTTGCGCACTCGGGCAGCCTGCATATCCATGTAGCGCTGCTCCATCTCCTCCACCAGCCACTGCAGGGCCGCCGCAGCCTTCTTCGGCTGCGTGATGATGGGAGTGATGAGGTGCGGGATACCTTCGTACGGCGTGAGCTCCACCATCTTCGGGTCGACGAGGATGAGGCGGACGTCTTCCGGCGTCGCGCGGGTCAACAGCGAGACCAGCATGGAGTTCACGAACGCCGATTTACCCGAACCGGTTGCGCCGGCCACAAGCAGGTGCGGCATCTTCTTTACGGAGAAAGAGGTGTATTGACCCTCGATGTCCTTGCCCAAGCCGATCAGCATGGGGTCATGGTCGGCGCGCAGTGCCGGGGAATCCAAGACATCGCGCAGCCGCACCATTTCGCGGTCAGCATTGGGCACCTCAATGCCGACCGCAGACTTGCCCGGAATCGGGGTGAGCAGGCGCAGGTTATCCGTCGCGACTGCGTAGGCCAGGTTGGACTGCAGGTTTGTAATCTTCGAAACCTTGACGCCAGGGCCCAGCTCGATCTCATAGCGCGTGACTGTCGGACCACGGCTAAAACCGGTGACCTGGGCATCGACCTTGAATTCTTCAAAGACCTCGGTGATGGCCTCGATGATGCGATCGTTAGCCTCCGTGCGTGCCTTCGCAGGTTTGCCGGCGGTGAGCAGGTCCGTCGTCGGCACATCGTAGCCGCCGCCCAGGGCAGTGTCTTCCGCACCACTCGGAGCTGCAGGTGTTTCTTCGGCTACGCTCTGGGCTTCATCCTCAATCTTGGCACCCGTTCGCGCATCACGTCCGGATCGTTCCTGGAACATGCGCACTGCCTCGGAATGAGCGGCGGAGACCACGTCCTCTCCCGCTGAGCCAGCCGACGCTGCGCTTGCCGACGCCTCGGCAGCCGCCGCTCCCAGTGCTGCACCGGCGGCACCGCCGACGTCCACGCGGGGACGCTTTTTCGGTGCTGGTTTGGATACTGGCTGCGGTGCCGCCTTTTGCTCTGACTGCGGAGCAGGCTCCGGTTCCGGCACGACAGGGATCTCATCTGTGTCATCGACACGGCTATCAAAGCTTGGGCGGCCGTGCTGTACCGGCTCCTGGGATACTGGCTGTGCCGCGGAGTCAAAGGAAACCGTGGCATTCTCATCCGGCATCTGCCTCGGGGGCTGCTTCGGTGTCAGCTTCGGGCGCGGGCGCGGAGTATACGCCGGGCGTGCGGGACGCTCGCGCCCTTCGGCGATGGCGTCGATGTCCTCGCTGGCGTAGCCGTAATCGTCCGCGGGGGCGTCGTCAAGCAGCTCCTCATCTGAGCGGTTCTTCCGATCGCGGAGTCCGCCGAGGAGCGCGGAAAACTGGGCGGCCACGAAGTCATATGCCTCGCGCAGGGTGATGCCAGTGATATTGAGCGCTCCGTACACGATGAGCAGGAAAAGCAGTGGCACCGCCACATAGCTGGAGAAGGCCGCTACCAATAGCTCGCCTACTAGATACCCGATGCCACCACCGGCCTCTCCGGCGGCATTGTCCTTCCAGGTCAGCTTCGGGAGCCCAGCGAAAATATGAATGAGGCTGAGCATGCACACCACGATGAGGGCGGTGCCACCCACGACGCGCGGCTTGAAATGGCCCGCGGGACCGGACAGGTCCATCATGAGCGCGATGGCAACCGCAATCAATGCCACGGGAAGGACATAGGCGCCTGCACCAATGACGTAGCGAACAGCATTGGTGAGGTATTCACCGATAATGCCGGCGACTTGGAACCACGTTGCACAGGCAAGGATGATGGCCACACCAATCAGCACGAGCGCAACCGCATCTGGATTAGAGACACGAATGCTCTTCTCCATGCGAGTAGGGCGCTCCATAACGGTCGTCGGCATATCACCGTCGACGTCATGGGCCCGGGTCACCTTGCTCTTCGACGAAGCAGCGCCCTCTGCCCTCTTGCTAGTTTTTTTATTCTTCGCGCGTCCAGAAATTTCCCCTGGCTCCCTCAACTCGTCGTAATCATCAATTGCCCCCTCATCATGGGGCGCATCATAAGCAGAATCGTAGAGATCCTCGTCCCGGCTTCCCGCTTCAGCTGGCTTAAGCCCAGCGAGGCCATGCCCGACTCCCCGCGCCATGCTTCCCATGCCCTTGGCGGTGGCGCCAAAAACGCTGCCGAGTCCGCGGCCAACGGCACGAAAGGCGCTGCCGGTCCTCTCCTCGGAGGTCTCGGCAGCGCGGGTTGCAGACGTCAGCGAGTAGCTTGTGCGGCCCGACGGCCGCGCCCGATTTACGGTGCGACCTCGACCGGAGGCGCGAGACGGAGCGTTCTTGACAGACATGCCTGCCACTCTAGTAGCAAACGCACCATTAACCACATACGCCACACGCGCATGCTAAAGAATTTTCGCAGTTCAGCCTACAGGCTTGACCTAACGATGGCGGAGGCATCGCCCTCGATCTCAACCCGCGCGGCCTCGCGGCCGAAAGCCCACAAAAGCAATTCGGCCACGGTGCCACGCACCCGCACCACTGCATCGCCTTGCTCCGAAACGTGCCGCTTATCCGCGGCCACGATCGGTGGAAAGCCCTGTGGTTCCAGCACGACAGGACGGCGAGAACGTGATAACAGCCGTGTGCCTAGTAGTTTCAACGGCGCACGAAGCTCGGCGTGTGCGGCTCGTGACAAATCCCGCGGTTCAGTGTGACCATTGGCGCGGCGAAGATCCTCATGATGGACAAAGTGCTCCGCAGCATTGAATACTGGGTCCGCATAGCGCAGAGGATTGAGTCTGCCCGCTCCCCTACCCCAGGAATCAACAAGCTCCTCATATGCCTTCTGCGCACGAATCTTCCTAGCGATGTCATCAGCATGAGAAGACAGTGCCGGGATAAAAGCCCCGATCGCAGCATCAGGGCGGTTCTCACGAACCCACAAATGCGTTATGAGGTCATGGGCCGACCAGCCCACGCACAACGTCGGTGCGTCGGGACCAAGTTCATGAAATAACGCCACCATTTTGGCGCGCTCGCTTGAGGAAAACGACATACGCCCCAGCATACCCACCAAAGACGGGAACGCTGGGGCGCTGTTGGCCTAAAGCCTAGAGCGATTCACGGGAAGCGTGAACTTCGTCGTCGTCAGGCAGCAAGATATCCGAGTTCGTCGGCACAATGGTCGGCAGAATCACCGGCTCGCGCTTGTACTTGGAATCCATGAGCTTCGACACCTTGCGGCGCAGCTTCTGCACCATGCGGTAGGTATCGTTCTCACCCTCCGCTGCGAGGTCATTCATGGTGTTCTCCACCATCTCAGCCACCTCGGGCACGATTCCGCGGTCATCGTCGGAGAAGCCCGTTGTGGACACCGTCGGGTGCTCGAGCAGGCGCGAGGTGCGGTTATCAATGACGCAGGTGATGGAAACAACGCCGCCAGCACCCAGGTTGGTGCGGTCCGCCAGGGTATCTGCGTCGACATCACCCATCGACACACCATCGACGTAGAGGTTGCCCACAGGGATCTGGCCGACAACTTCAGCGCGGCCGTTGCGCAGATCGACGACAACACCGTTCTGAGCCAAGACCACGCGGTCGCGGGCCACACCGGTGGAAATAGCCAGCTCCTTGTTCGCGCGGAGGTGGCGCCACTCACCGTGCACCGGCATCGCGTTCTTCGGGCGGGCAGCGTTGTAAAGGAAGAGCAGCTCGCCCCCGTAGCCGTGGCCGGAGGCGTGAACCTTAGCTTCCTTGTTGGTGATGACTTCAGCACCAATCTGAGAGAGCATGTTGATAACGCCAAACACGGCTTCCTCGTTACCCGGAATCAGGGAGGAGGAGAAGATGATGAGGTCACCATCGCGGACCGTGATCTGGCGGTGCTCGCGGCGGGCCATGCGGGACAGCGCCGCCATCGGCTCGCCCTGGGTACCGGTGGTAATGAGCAGCACCTTGTGCGGAGCCATCTTGGCTGCTTCATCGATCGGGATAATGGTGCCGCGCGGCACCTTGAGGAAGCCCATCTTCTCCGCAATTTCCATGTTGCGCATCATGGAGCGACCGTTGAAGGCAACCTTGCGGCCGGCGGCGACGGCGGCGTCGATAGCCGCCTGCACGCGGTAAACGTTGGAGGCGAAGGAGGCGATGATCACACGTTGCTTGGCCCCAGACACCAGGCGTTTAAACGTTGCCGGAATGTCGCCCTCAGAGGCAGACACACCCGGAATGTTGGCGTTGGTGGAGTCACACAGCATGAGGTCCACGCCCTCATCGCCGTAACGCGACAGGGCCGGCAGATCCGTCGGACGATTATCCAGTGGGGTCTGGTCCAGCTTGATATCACCGGTGTGGATGATGTTGCCGGCCGGGGTACCCAGCATGACGCCAAGCGCATCCGGGACGGAGTGGTTCACTGCCCAGAAACGGCAGCGGAACGGACCGTAGTTCACATCGGACTTCTCGTTGACCTCTACGAACTTCGGCTTCTGGCGGTGCTCCTTACACTTGGCCGCGATCAGCGCAATGGTGAAGCGCGAAGCCACGATCGGGATATCCGGGCGCAGCTTCAGCAGCCACGGAATCGCACCGATGTGGTCCTCGTGTGCGTGGGTGACGACGAGCGCCTTGACCTTGTGAATCTTCTTCTCAATCGGGCCAAAGTCCGGGAGAATCAGGTCCACGCCCGGCTCACCGGAGGACGGGAAGAGCACACCACAGTCGATGATGAGCATTTCGTCCTGGTACTCGAAGACGGTCATGTTTCGACCGATCTCAGAAATACCGCCCAGAGCATAAATACGCAGCGAATCCTTCTGCTGCTTCGGCGGCTCTGGCAGACGCTTGGTCAAGTCCGCGCCCTGCATGGACTTGGGCACATTGCGGCGACCGCGGTTGTTGTTGCGGTTACGGTTGTTACGACCACCGTTGTTGCTATTGCCGTTGTTGTGGTTGTTGTTGCCGCCGCGGCCGCGACCACGGCCGCCACGGGAACCACGAGAACGGGAACGACGGTTGCCGTCGTCAGAGTTTCCAGACTCCTTAGAGGTGGCGCCGGAAGCAGCCGATTCGTTCGGCGCTTGGAAAACCGGCGAAGCCGCCTCATTCGAGGCGGTCTCAGTCTCCGAAGGCGGACCCGCCTTACGGGTTACCTTGCGGGAGCGATTACGGGATTCAGTCATTCTTAAAGGACTCCAGCCTTTTCCAAATCGTGGCGGAGAGCCTCGATCTCCTCCGCGTCAGCCGCGGTAACTGGGAGACGAGGTTCTCCAACTTCAATACCCTGCAGGCGCAGGGCAGCTTTAACAAGAGTTACTCCTCCGAGGCGACCTTGTGCCTCGACGAGCGGGGACAAAGTTTTCGCGTTAATCTCTCGTGCACGTGCAATATCGCCTTCATCGAAGGCTACGCAGAGATCAGCCAGGGCCCGCGGAGCAATATGGCCAATCACGGAAATAACGCCCGAAGCACCGAGGGCCAGCCACGGCAAGTTCAGTCCGTCATCTCCGGAGTACCATGCCAAACCGGTTTCCTGGATAAGCGGTGCGGCTGCTACAAGGTCGCCCTTGGCGTCCTTAACAGCCTTGATGTTCGGCACCTCCGCGAGGCGAAGAAGGGTCTCCGTCTCAATCGGAATGCCCGAGCGGCCAGGAATGTCGTACAGACAAATTGGGAGGTCCACGGCGTCAGCCACAGCGCTAAAGTGCGCGTACACACCAGCCTGGGAAGGCTTGGAGTAATACGGGGTCACGACCAGAAGGCTGTCTGCTCCCGCATCAGCGAAAGCGCGCGCTGCCTCAATACTGGTGGCGGTGTTATTAGTTCCCGCACCAGCGCACAACTTAGCGCGGCCGCCTACCTCTTCCTTTACAGCTGCGAACAGCTCCAGTTTCTCATCCAACGACGTCGTCGGTGATTCGCCCGTGGTCCCAGACAAAATGAGCGAATCTACGCCGCTATCAACCAAATGAGCTGCTAGGCGACGACCAGCGGACACGTCTAAGCCGCCGTCCTGGTCAAATGGAGTGACCATAGCTACGCCTACGCGTCCGAAGGTGTCGACGCCTGCCTGTGCTGTCATACCTGTGCTCATAGGCGTCAAGATTACCTGCTTTCGCCCCCATTGGCCGCATCGGGGTCGTGCGCGAGTCTCCTACTGAGTGCTTTAAGCGTAGGGACTCGAGGCCATTTCGGTACCGTCAGCCAGGGTGGTGATATGGAAGTCGTCGAAAAGCACCGGCGATTGCTCCCGCAAGAGCTTTAAACACGTGACGGCGAGCTGGCGCATCTCTGTATCGGCCTGTTCAGTCGCCCGCGCGCCAATAAAGTGACGCCACGCGCGATAGTTTCCCGTCACGACGATGCGGGATTCCGTGAGATTGGGTAATACCGCACGCGCTGCTTGTCGAGCCTGTTTCTTGCGCAGCAATGCATTTGGCTCCTCTTCCAGCTTGGACTCGAGAGCGTCAAGGAGCTCCTCGTAGACAAACCTCGCTTCGTCGGCCACCTGCAAGGTCAACCGCGTTAGCTGTTCATCCTCCGCAATGAATTTGGGCAGAACTACCTCTGCTTCCTCGGAATGCACAAAGCGCTGCGAGAGCTGCGAGAAGGAGAAATGACGGTGGCGAACCAGCTCATGCGACGCCGACCGCGACAGTCCCCGTATATAGAGCGTCGCCGTGGCATGCTCCAGCAATGCATCGTGGCCTACCTCCAGAATGTGGTGCAGATAGGCCTGATTTGAGGCGGTACGGGGATTCGGCTTGTCGAAGGACTCATAACAGGCGCGCCCGGCAAATTCGACTAGAGCCTCGCTTTCCGACGCCCCCTCATCAACCTCCCAGTCCACTCCTCGCGGCGCATGGAAAGCGGTTGCCGCAATGAGCTGGACATCAAGCTCAGAGACTTTTGCCATTACAGCCCCAAGTACTTCTCAAGTCCCACGGTCAAGCCTGGGTGGGATGCAATTTCTCGTACACCCAGCAGAACACCGGGGGTAAAGGAAGAGCGGTCATAGGAATCCTGACGGATGGTCAAGGACTGGCCTTGAGTGCCGAAGATAACTTCTTCATGAGCCACCATTCCCTGCATACGGACTGCGTGGACGTGAACACCATCGACGTCTGCGCCGCGCGCTCCATCGAGAGACTGCTCGGTCTTGTCCGGCATAGCGTCCAAGCCTGCCTCCTGGCGAGCCTTTGCAATGCCCTGCGCAGTGTGAACCGCGGTACCGGACGGCGCATCGAGCTTGTTCGGGTGGTGGTATTCAACTACCTCGGCACTGTCAAAGAACTTCGCCGCCTGCGCGGCAAACACCATGGTCAGTACAGCTGAAATAGCGAAGTTCGGGGCGATGAGAACGTTGCCGGCGTCCTCTTTCTGAGTCCACCCCTCCACCTTGGCTAGGCGTTCTGAATCGAATCCCGTGGTCCCCACAACAGCGTGGATGCCATGTGCGATGCAAAACTCTAGATTGTCCATGACCGATGCCGGCTGGGTGAAGTCGACGGCGACCTCGGCACCCGATTCAACCAGCTTCTCCAACGGGGTCCCGCGGTCGATGGAAGCAACTAGCTCCAAATCCTCTGCCGCATTAACGCCTTCCACGATTGCTTGGCCCACGCGCCCTTTAGCCCCCAAGACGCCTACCTTGATAGTCATTCACAATCCCTTCATACGTGTTCGTGCGGTTAACTGTGCCCAGTCTATCCCTGACACCGGCGAGGTTTCAGACAGGGCTCAAAAGGCTGCCTTTAATACGCATTTTCTTCCTTTCGTTGCGGACACAGGCGACACCACTCAAGTCATTCGGCATCGAATGTCCTGGCTAACCCATGGTGGCTACCCCCGTTTATAGTGACGACTTGACATGAATTTAGCGCTAACTATGG
>NZ_KV818470.1:0-399 GCF_001814945.1 Corynebacterium sp. HMSC066C02
AGGCTTGGAGTTCGGGTCCTTCGGATCGGTACCGGCTTCCTTCTCTTCCTCGTCGGTAGCACCGTCACCATCATCATCGGTGTCAGTCTTATCCGGCGTGCCGTCACCATCAGTGTCACGCTGAACCGTGATGGTCTTCTCACCCGTAGTGACTTCGTTGCCGTCCTCGTCGGTGATGGTGACCGTGACCTCAAAGTCACGCTCTTCCTCATCCTTGCCCCAGTCAGTGATCTTGTCTGGGGTACCAGAAACCTCACCGGTCTTCTCATCAACAGTCAGACCATCCGGCAGACCATCGACCTCAACCTTGCCGTTTTCCGGAACATCCTTAGCGGTATCAAACGGATCAGCCTTCTGACCCTCAACAACAGTGACCTTATCCGTCACCACAGAAGCATC
>NZ_KV818471.1:0-10732 GCF_001814945.1 Corynebacterium sp. HMSC066C02
CCCGACGTGTCTACTTTCCGGGGGTCAGGCCCTTCAACTCCGGCACCATTGTTGGCAACACCGCTCGCGAGCCGAAGATCTTTGAGCACGCAAACGGCGGCGCTACCGTGAAGCTCAACGTCTACGCGCGTAATACGTTCAAGAACAAGAACACCGGCAAGGTGGAGTCTGAGATCGTGGAACTCACCGGCTACGTGCAGGACGCTAAGAACCTCGGTGTCTTCGGCTGCATCGGCGCTGGTGACCGGGTCGCGGTCAGCTACTCGCTCAAGACGGACAACTACACCGATAAGGATGGCGTGAAGCACTACCCGCTGATCGCACGCATCGATACGGTGCAGCTCATCGACTCGAAGAAAGAGTCTGCAGCCCGCGCTGCACGCCGTGAGAACGGCGCTGGCACCGCCGCCAACGACACTGAAGAAGTGCCGTTCTAACCACAACACCCCGCAGGGATTCCCTGCGGGGTTATTTTTTCAGTACAAACCGCGCATGACGCCGTTGCCGTCCGGTAGGGGATCGCTACCGCGCCTGCTCTGGGGCACCGTCATTTCACAGCGCAATACACGCACCACGACACGCGCTGTTTTACCGTGCAACAAACACGCCATTTCGCTGCGCATTGCACTGACACATCTACACGCCGCTGGATCAATCACTTCACTGCACCCTGTAGTGGCGCGCCACTTCATTGGCACATTTACTGCGCAGTTAAATTACATGTCATTTCATTAGCACGTTTATTGACTACTTAAATGACGCTGTAACTCTGCATCACATTCTGCAGGCACTTTCGCTGCACTCTCTACGTACTCATCTACTGTCCACTTAACGGCACTGTAGCCACGTACCTCTACTACACAATCAACAGCACAACAAACACGCCACTACACGCGCTATTTCACAGCACTACAGGATTACCGCTACACAAAACAACCGCTCTAATTCTTCGATTTTCGCTGAATTAGAGCGGTTTTAGCGCTGTCTCTGGGCACTGACCCCGGCGACACCCGGCTAGGCCGCTACAGGGCCGTACAAGGCGTGTGGCGAGCTGCTACAGCTCCATGCCACCATCGCGGTCGCGCTGTTGCTGCTGGCGGCGCTTGTTGGTTCGTTCCTGAGCACGGCGGCGTGCGGCGGTCCGTTCCTGCTGGATACGCTGCTCAACAGCAACCCGATACCGCTGCTTCATCTCAGGGTCGTTATCGAGTTCGACATGCAGGAAGACCCGGTCTACGTGGGAAATCTCTTGCAGAGACTGCGTTGCCTCCTCGATAATGATGGCGGCTTCCTCTTCTGCAGCTGCGCGGCGCGCTTCGAGGCTTTCGGTGAATGCGCGTTTCTCCGTGTCAAAGGCTTCACGCTCACTGTCCAGGGCTGCACGTTCGTTGGCCAGCTGTTCACGCTCACGCGTGGCCTCGCTGCGGATGGCCACAGCATCACGTTGTGCTTCGCTACGAGTGCTCTCAGCGTCTCGTGTGGCCTCGCTACGGGTCTTTTCTGCGTCTCGCTCGGCTTCCTTGCGTGCTTCGCTGCGGATCGTTTCAGCCTCCTGCTCTGCACGCTTGAGCTTGGCCTCTGCAGCGCTGTTGACCTCTTCGGCACGGTCCAGCAGCTCATCTGCTTGAGCTTCGGCCAGCCCTACTGCCTGCTCAGCCGCAGCCTGTGCATCGCTACGGATCTGCTCGACGTCCTGCTCAGCCTTCTCGCGTGCTTCACGCAACACACGCTCTGCAACCTCGCGAGCCTGCTGTTCAGCGTTCTCCTGTACACTTCGCGCTGCTTCACGGTCCGCCTGGGCCTGTTCCAGTTCTTTTGCTGCTTGCTCGCGGTCACGATCAATCGCGTCCATGTCGCGGTGTACGGAACGGCGCTTGACTTCTACTTCATCCTCGCGGTTGGCAAGGTCGCGTTCACGATCCTGCTGCTCCGTGTAGCGGTCGAGGTTTAGGGATTCATCGTGACGTTCGGAGACTTCCAGTTCTACTGGGTAGCCGAGCGCGTGCATGTGTTCACGGAGTCCGCGCTGCGCGTCGATCATTTTTTGATTACCCGAGATCTGTTTACCCTTTTTTGGGCCAGATTTGTACCTGACCGAGGTGTCAGTGTTGTACGCGATACCTGGCCTACAGCGGAGCTTTGACGGATCATCGGGCTTCGGGGAGAAGCTATCGGCCTGGAACTGGCTATGCGGTGTGCTCTCGTCAAAATTCATATCCCCTCCGGCCACAGCATCGATGCCGCCGGGGATGAAGTTCTCGGCAAGCCAACGCATTGCCTCTTCGAAGTATTGTTTCGCTTCCTCGTAGTCGCGTGCGACATAGCGCGGACGTTTTACTTCGCGCCCGTCCACCTCACTGGTGTAGAAATCCGGGATTTCTTTGCACATCGATTTCGGTGGATTCAGCTTCGGCTGGGGCCTCGACGACGCGGTTTCTACCGAGGATGTTGTGAAGCACCTCCGCGACAACAGCCCGAGCCTGCAGACCATCCTCCACGGCCCGAGCACCAGTACCTGGGGTGGGCACAACCTCGCCGGCGGTCTGCGCCGCGTCATGGCGAAGTGTGGCTACACCGATATCAAGAGCTTCCAGAAGGTGGATATCACCCTCTCGAGCTAGCTGCGCACTTTCGCGGCCGACAACGCCCGGTGGAACTTCAATGATCCCCCGGGCGTTTTTCATGTCTACGGGGTGAGGCGTATGTCACAGCCGATTCATCTTGACTCTCCTGTAAGTCCGACTAAAGTTTGTCCAGAATAAAAAGTACGTCTAGGCGTAACTTATGGAACAGCCTTGGCGAATGCATTTTCAGGAAAGGAAAACTCAATGGTTCGGTCGGAAAAGCGGGAGTCGCGATCAGCACTGTTCGTGGCAGCAGCCGCGATGATGGCGATGATTCTCGCGGCGGCGCTCACAGCGTGCGCGCCGGAGGAGGATCGTGCAGACGGCGGAAAGCCGAAAGTGCTGACCACTTTCACTGTGATCCAGGACATCGCCCAGAATGTCGCGGGGGAACACTTGACTGTGGATTCTTTGACGAAGCCGGGGGCGGAGATCCACGGCTACGAGCCCACGCCGGCTGATATCCGCCGCGCGTCGGATGCCGACCTCATTCTGGATAACGGCCTGAACCTGGAGAACTGGTTCGCGCAATTCGTCGAGGACGTCGACGCGCCCCACGTCACCGTCAGCGACGGCGTGGACCCGATCGACATCACCGAGGACGAGGGCGCGGGCAAACCGAACCCGCACGCGTGGATGAGCCCGGTCGAGGTGGAGAAGTACGTGGACAATATGGTCACCGCCTTCAGCGAACTCGATCCGGACCATGCTGAGGACTTCAAGCAGAACGGCGAGCAGTACAAAAAGGAGCTGCAAGAGGTCCAGGACGGCATGGTCACTGAGTTGGCGAACCTGCCTGAGCAGCATCGCGCACTGGTGACGTGCGAGGGCGCATTCTCCTACATGGCACGCGACGCTGGTCTGGAGGAACGGTTCATTTGGGCCGTGAACTCCGAGAATGAGGCAACTCCGCAGCAGATCACCCGTGCCATCGAATTCGTCAAGGAGAACGACGTGCCGGCCGTATTCTGCGAGTCCACGGTCTCGGACGCACCGATGCAGCAGGTAGTTGATGCAACCGACGCCACCTTCGGCGGCACTCTGTACGTCGACTCCCTTTCGGAGAAAGACGGTCCGGTTCCGACCTACCTCGACTTGATCAAGCACGACGCCGACGTGATCACGCAGGCGTTGACGGGTAAGAAGTAGGTGTCACGGTGCAACAGGAAACGTCATCAGCCGCGGCGGCCGTTTCGTCGAATGCGACTCCCGCGATATCCGTGCACGATGTCACCGTTCACTATGGGAGCGTGCTCGCGCTCGACGGTGCATCCCTCGAGATTGCGCCGGGACGCGTGTGCGGACTCGTCGGAATGAATGGATCCGGGAAATCTACGCTATTCAAAACGATCATGGGGCAGACCCGGCCGGATTCCGGGACCGTCGCCGTCAACGGAGATGACCCCGCGGTTGCCCGCCGCACCGGTGTGCTCGGGTACGTGCCTCAGCGCGAGGCAGTGGACTGGGATTTCCCGGTCAGCGTGCGGGAGGTGGTCATGATGGGTCGCTACGGACAACTCGGTTTCACGCGCCGGCCTCGCCGGGCTGATATCGAAGCCGTCAACCATGCACTCGAGCGTGTGGAGCTCACGGACTATGCCTCACGTCAGATCGGTCAACTTTCCGGCGGCCAGCGGAAACGCGCCTTTGTTGCCCGGTGCATTGCCCAGGGGGCGAGGATCATGCTGCTGGACGAGCCTTTCGCGGGCGTCGATAAGCGCAGCGAAGCGACAATGACCCGGCTGTTCCGCGAGCTTGCAGACGGCGGTGCCACCGTCTTCGTGTCCACGCACGACCTCCCTGCGTTACCTGAGCTGGCTGATGAAGCGATGCTGCTCAACCGGCATGTGCTCATGCACGGCTCGCCCAAGGATGTCCTGCAACCCGATAATCTCGCCGCTGCCTTTGGACTGGATGTGATGAAACGATGATCTCTTTTCTTGTCGACCCGTTCGCCTACGACTTCATGGTCCGCGCGTTCGCCACGAGCCTGATTTCCTCCATCGTGTGCGCGGTGCTGTCGTGCTGGCTGGTCCTCGTCGGCTGGTCGCTGATGGGCGATGCCGTGTCCCACGCAGTGTTCCCCGGCGTGGTGCTGGCGTATATCGCGGGCGTTCCCTTCGCTCTCGGGGCAGTGGTCTTCGGCTTCCTCGCCGTGGGATTGATCGGTGTCGTGCGTGATACGAGCCGGGTCAAAGAAGACGCTGCGATCGGAATCGTCTTCACGACGCTCTTCGCGTTCGGGCTCGTGCTCATCTCCGTCACGCCCTCGCACACCGACCTCAATCACATTATCTTCGGTAACCTGCTCGGCGTCTCCAAAGCTGATCTCGTGCAGATCCTCGTTTTGGGCGTGGCCACGCTGGCCGTGCTCGTGCTCAAGCGCCGCGATTTCACGCTTTTCGCTTTCGATCCCGTGCATGCTCACGCGATTGGTCTGTGGCCGAAGCTGATTGGGGCAGTGTTGCTCGCCCTGCTCGCGCTCACCTGCGTGGTGGGGCTGCAAGCCGTCGGGGTGATCCTCGTGGTGGCGATGCTGATCATTCCGGGTGCGACCGCGCACCTTTTGACCGACAGTTTCGGCCGCATGCTGCTGATCGCTCCTGCGGTGGCCACCGTATGCTCCGTCGCGGGGCTGTACGCGAGCTACTACCTCGACGCTTCGCCTGGCGGACTCGTGGTCATGGCGCAGGGGATCGCATTCCTGCTGGTGTACCTGTTCAGCCCGAGCCAAGGGATCGTCACAGCGCGTGCGCGCCGGGGCGGAACGGCACGGCTAATTGGAGACGAACAGCGCATCGGTAGCGGTGCGGCCGAGCGGAACTGAGTTCTTTGCCCCGTCCACCTTCACATCGAGCGACTCGGAAAACGGTGCGCCTTCAGTGACCGTGAGGACGGCGCCGACAACGATGCCATTCTCCTCGAAAAACTTCAGCAGGGTCGGGTCCGAATCGGAGATCCGCTCGACAGTGACCGTCGTCCCCGCTGCACCGGCGCCCGCCCCAGCATCCGTGAGGCGGCATGCGTCCAAAGCGGGCACCGTACCGTCGGCGGTCGGGATCGGATCCCCGTGCGGGTCGCGGGTGGGGTGGCCGAGCAGCTTGTCCAGCCTGTCCACCAGGTAGTCAGAGACTGCGTGCTCTAAGTGCTCCGCTTCATCGTGCACTTCGTCCCACGTGTACCCGAGAGTCTCCACCAAGAACGTCTCGATGAGCCGGTGGCGCCGAATCATGTCCACTGCGTACCCGCGGCCCTTCTCGGTCAATTCCACCGAGCCGTACGGGGCGTGCACGATCAACCCCTGTGCGGCGAGCTTGCGCACAGCATCCGAGACCGACGACATCCGCAGCCCCGTCTGCTTCGAAATCAGGGTTGCCGTCACGGGTTCCGCTGACCATTCCGTGAGACTCCAGATGACCTTCAAATAGTTCTGGGTCGAAGTGGATAATTCGCTCACCGACATGCGTTCAACTCTACTTACCTTCCGGGAGCACGCTTATCGACGCCGCCCTGAACCGCTAATCCGCCCTGCACAGTCGCGACTGTTCAGTCTATCCAGGCCATGAGTTAGACTCTGAATCCGTGACTACCACCTCGAATGCACCAGAGCAGACCCCACCCGCAAACGCTCACCCGCGCCCCGTCCTCGTCGTGGACTTCGGCGCGCAATATGCGCAGCTCATCGCACGACGCGTGCGTGAGGCCCGGATCTATTCGGAGGTCGTTCCGCACACGATTTCCGCAGAAGAATTGAAAGCCAAGGACCCGGTGGCTCTCGTGCTCTCCGGTGGTCCCTCATCCGTCTACGAGGACGGTGCTCCGCAGCTCGACCCGGCAATTTTCGAGCTGGGGCTGCCCACCTTCGGCATTTGCTACGGCTTCCAGGTGATGACTCAGGCGCTCGGCGGCACCGTGGCCAAGACCGGCTCCCGCGAGTACGGTCGCACCGCAATGAACGTGCGCGGCGGCGTACTTCACCACGGCCTGCAGACCAACCACCCGGTATGGATGAGCCACGGCGATTCCGTCACCGAGGCACCAGCTGGCTTCGAGGTCACCGCTTCATCGGAAGGCGCACCAGTCGCCGCATTCGAAAACGCTGATCTATGCATGGCCGGCGTCCAGTACCACCCGGAGGTCATGCACTCGCCGCACGGCCAAGAGGTGCTCACGCGCTTCCTCACCGAGATCGCAGGCCTCGAGCAGACCTGGACCGCCTCCAATATTGCGGAACAGCTTATCGACGCAGTCAAGCAACAAGTCGGCCCCAACGGCCGCGCCATCTGCGGCCTGTCCGACTTCGTGGCTGCTACAGGCGCGAAGCTGGTCACCGTCGACGAGCGCGAAGCCTTCCTGGGCAAGCTCGCTGGTGTCACCGAGCCGGAAGCCAAGCGCAAGGCTATCGGTGCAGAATTCATCCGCTCCTTTGAGCGTGCCGTTGCTGGTGTGCTCACCGAATCTGGTGACGACGCACCCGTCGACTTCCTCGTTCAGGGCACCCTGTACCCGGACGTTGTCGAGTCCGGCGGCGGATCCGGCACCGCCAACATCAAGAGCCACCACAACGTCGGTGGCCTGCCTGACGATGTCGAATTCGAACTCGTCGAACCCCTCCGCCTGCTGTTCAAGGACGAGGTCCGCGCCGTTGGCCGTGAACTCGGCCTGCCCGAGGTGATCGTGAACCGTCAACCTTTCCCGGGCCCTGGCCTGGGTATTCGCATCATCGGTGAGGTTACTGAGGAGCGCCTGGAAACCCTTCGCGCAGCCGATGCGATCGCTCGTGAGGAGCTAACCAAGGCTGGCCTCGACGACCAGATCTGGCAGTGCCCGGTCGTCCTGCTTGCCGACGTTCGCTCCGTCGGCGTCCAAGGCGACGGCCGCACCTACGGCCACCCGATCGTCCTGCGTCCAGTTGCTTCCGAGGATGCCATGACCGCTGACTGGGTCCGCATCCCGTACGAGGTGCTGGAGACCATTTCCACCCGCATCACCAATGAGGTTGAGGACGTCAACCGCGTCGTGCTGGACATCACGTCCAAGCCGCCAGCCACGATCGAGTGGGAGTAACCAGCTTTTAGCGCTGACACCCAGGATTTAAGTGCCAGCGCTAAATAGTTAGTGCTAAATAGTTGATGCTAAATAGTCAGTGGATCTCGATTACATAGCTGCCTCAGGTGAGAATTTTTACCTGGGCTTTTGGAGCGAAGCTAAGGCCCCGATGTAATCGAGATCCACTCGTTTTATTTGTAATGCACTCCAAGCGAAGGTGGCGGCGTTGGCGTGCGCTGATGCAGAAGCCACCACGCGACAAACCCGGTGAAGATTCCTGCCAGCGGCGCTAATACTGCCCTGGGATCCGTGCCCAGCGTGACGGACGGGAAGAAGATCAGCAATCCGATCAACAACAGCCAGCCTGTGCTGCGGTCTCTGAGCACAACAGGACTCAGACGTTCTTTCGGTGTGAAGATCGCCTGTGCGGGGGATGTCTGCGTGCCAAAACGCGGCATGGTGAACCAGCACAGCAGGTACAGGAAAATGCCGCCGCCGATGATGAGCGCCAGCACAGCAAAAACGACGCGGACGAAGGTCACATCGACGTTATAACGCGCACCGATGCCCTCACAGATGCCACCGACTAGTGGGTTGCCACCTTGTTCTTTGGGGATCCGTGGCGGGCGCGTGTCCCACATGGCCTGAAACGAGCTGTTGGTGTCCATGGCTCAAGTATGCATTTGGCGGGCAAAGCTCGCTGGCTAAATGGCACGGGTCTAGGGGGAGGATCGAGAGATCCTTGCATGAAACCTGAATTCGCTGGCGTAGACAATGCCGCTGGCCTCTTTGAAGTCCCTGTTCAGGGAGGTTTCGCCGCCTTCGATCTTCGTCAGCGCGTCGAGTAGCCTCGTTGTGATTTCAGGTTTCTTCCTAAAACCTGAATATCGGCACTGCTTGTGTACTGGTTTGTGCACTTAAGGCCCTGGATTAGCTTATCCAGGGCCTGTGGATTCAGGTTTCGTGCAACGCAGCAAGAACTACTAGTCGGCGAGAACTACTAGTCGGGGAGCGCTGCTAGCCAGCGTGCGTTGCTAGTCGGCGTGCGTTGCTAGTCGGCGTGCGTTGCTAGCCAGCGTGCGTTGCTAGTCGGCGTATGCGAGGCGACGGGAGCCGTCGACATGCGGGTACAGTACCCACGCAGCGCCAGCAACGAGCGCGAATGTGAGCGTGACTCCCCAGGCTGGCCATTGCGCGAGAGGTGCGAGCATGAGCGCCAGCCACCAAAGCATTAACGGCACGAGCATGCTTATCGACGGCACCGTACTTACCCGCTTCTCTTCCGCGAATGCCCTCATCTCGCCCCGGTAGGGGTGGAGCAAAGTGATGGCGACAGCAAGGGCAACGCATCCGAGCGCGATGAGGAGTTTGGGGCCGATCGCGAGCTGGGAGACCATGACTGCGATGGATCCGGCGACGCCCACAGTTCCCATGACTCTGACGATGAGCGGAGTGGGGATTGGGGTGGTCCGGGTGCGGACGTCGTAGGCGTATATGGAGGTGGACGCTACCATATGACCTGCGATAGAAAATATGTTCGATAATTTCAATTGACCTTGGTTCGCCCGCGGAGCATAATCAGCTTCCGTGAGTGGAACAAGTGTTCGCAAGACGGTCGCGGAGGTGGACCTGGCGGCATCGACGGTATCGACGGGCTCCAGTGGTTCTGCGCACGCTGAACAGATCGCCCAGCTCCGCTCCAAAATGGCGCAGATCGGCGGTGCTGTCCCTGGTGGTGATGGGGATGGTACCGGCTTCGCACAGAAGATCGCAGGCAGCGAAGATGTGGTTTCGCTCGGTGAGCAGTTTCGATTTCTGCTTCCTGGCGGTGGTCTACCGCGCCATGCTGTCACACATATGAGCGATACACCGGCGCTGGTTGCGGAGATGCTTCTCCACGTTGTGGAAGCAGGTGGTCACGCCGGTGTGGTGGGGTGGCCGGAATTGTCTTATGCCGGAATTGACCCGAAGTATCTGGGCCGCATTATCGCTGTGCCGGATCCAGGGGTGGACCCTTTGGGTGTTGCCGCGGTGCTCACGGAGGGGCTGGACTTGGTTGTGTATCGCTCGCCAGTGGCGCTTGCTCTCTCTCCGGTGCGGTGCCGTCCACTGTTGGGCAAGCTGCGCAAAGGTCGGGCAGCACTGATGATGGTTGGCGCAACGGTGCCGTCTCCTGCGCTGACTGTCACGGGCGATATTCAGGCTTTTCATGGCATTGGTCGTGGTACGGGCCGCATTACTGGTGTGGATATTCGGGTGCGGGCGCAGTCGAAGGGTGGGCGTCCGGCGTCGGCAAGCATCACTGTGGGGCAGGCTGCTGTGGAAGCGTCAACGCCTTAATCCCGCGTCAATCGATTTCAGTCTGGCAAGGACTGTTTCTTGTGACGGCGATCCGATTCGAAAAATGGCGTTTTTCATACGGGTACAAATGGAATCTCACTCGTATGAAGAAGACGACTATTCGGCTACCAGCTACACCAACCGGCGACCCTAACTGGGACTACATGGAGCGCTTCATGAAGGGGTTGCCGTTTTCAGCTGCGCTTGCTGACGGGGTGGATGTTTAATGCTCATCGGCTACGCACGTGTCTCCACGTCGAAACAAGGGCAGTCTCTCGACACCCAGCGTGAGGCGCTCATCGACGCTGGCTGCGATGAAAACCACATCTACACAGATACGATCTCGGGCACGAAGTGGCAGCGCCCCGGCCTTGATGACGCGCTGGCGTATATGCGCCCCGACGACACGCTGGTTGTGACCAGGCTCGACCGTCTTGGTCGCAGCCTCGCTGAGACGGTGAATACTATCGCTGACTTGGCGGAACGTGATATCAACGTGAAAGTGCTCGAACCCGCGCTGGACACGTCGCGTCCTGCTGACAAAGTGGTCATTAACGTCATGGCCTCTCTCGCTGAGTGGGAAAGAGACCTGCTGATCCAGCGCACCCGTGAAGGCGTAGCGCACGCCCGCGCCCAGGGCAGGGTCGCCGGGCCGAAACCGAAGCTCACTAACGAGCAAGCCCAGGTTGGGGTTGCCCGCAAATCGTGGACACGTAGTG
>NZ_KV818471.1:10832-11427 GCF_001814945.1 Corynebacterium sp. HMSC066C02
GTGTGGTTCTCGAAGTCGACGGGGCTGACCATTCCGAGTGCAGAGTGCCGGCGCCGACGGTTGTAGACGACTTCAATCCAGTAGGCAACGGCCTTGCGTGCAGCATCACGGGTTGTCCATCGCTTACGGTCGTAGAATTCAGTCTTTAGCGTCGACCAGAACGACTCAGCCATCGCGTTATCGAAGCACACACCAGTACGCCCCACAGACTGAGCAATGCCCAGTCTGCTGCAGACCTCCCAGAGCTTCTCACTGGTAAATTGCGTTCCACGGTCAGCGTGAAACACCAGCCCATCAGGAACATCACCGCGCAGTGTATGCGCCATCCGCAGGGCCCGTTCGACCAGGTGTGTGTCTTGAACGCTATCCATAGCCCAGCCCAGCACTCTGCGGGAATGACCGTCGCGGACCGCGCACAAATACAACCAGCCCTCACCGGTGCGCAAGTAGGTAATATCTGACATCCACACTCGGTTGAGCTCACCAGTATCAAACATGCGCTTGACCAGGTCAGGAAGAGTTGACTTACGCTTGGCTTGGATTGTAGTCACTGGGACAAAGGCATGAAGCGTCCTGGGTTTAGTTCCGCTTCTTT
>NZ_KV818472.1:0-1216 GCF_001814945.1 Corynebacterium sp. HMSC066C02
CCGACGTGTCTACTTTCCGGGGGTCAGGCCCGTAAACAGCTCCAGCACAAAAGCGCCCCAGCCCGCAGCCATGCCGCCAAGCATCGCAATGCCCAGACCAAAGCGGCGGTAGAGGAAGATTGCCAGGACAATCTCCACACCAATGCCCTGCGCAATTCCGGAGTACAACGTACTAATGCCCCATTGGGAGCCCAGCACCGCGGACACGATGGCTGCTAACAGCTCCACGTAGAGTGCTGCACCCGGCTTGCGGATAATCAGGCCACCGACAACACCACCCAGCAGCCAAATACCAGTGGCAATACCGCCCAAGCCCGGCGTGAGCGCATCCATGGCCTGGAACCAGGCGTAGCCCACCGTGTTCCACGCTAGGAACACAATTCCGCACGCAACACCCAGCACGGATGCCACCACGATGTCAACGACGCGCCAGTTCAAACTGCGCGGTGCAACTCCATTCGCAGGTGCGCCGCTATTAACAAATCCACCATGAGATACAGAGTTCATGATTCCTCCCTTTCGCCGGCATTATCCGGATCAGGTTCGACGGTTCGCCGCTGCATCGCGGCATCTCAGCCTCCTCAGCCAATCCATACAAAACCCAATAAGACAGAAGAAACGGAATCGGGCTAAGCGCATTCAAGGCAAACAAGGAAGCACCCGTGACGATGTGTAATTAGAAGCCGCCAGCACCCAATAGAGCACCAGCTAAGCACGCTCAAAAAGCACTGTCAGCTTAGCAAGATGTCCCTCACAAGAGCACATTTGCCTCTGCTTCAAACAAAAGAGAAACACCACCGAGAGGCACACTCAGAAGAAAAACGAAAGTACCCCGTCGCGTCCTCTGACCTACGCGACGGGGCACGTGCACACCGGCTTTAAAAAGCCCGTGGCCATGAGCCTCCACACCTGGAGCTTAAGGAAAGGAAAAGCTTCGGTAGAGACCCAAGACTAATGAGAAATAACAAATGGTATTTCGGAACTATTGAACAAACAAAATCGAGCCATGAGCCGGGCCACGCCACCGGGCTATGAAGCCCGGCAGCAATGTCCCGATTCATCAACTCTCAAGTTGGGTGGGAGGTTAACGCGCCTCCCGTGGCGGTGTTATTTGAGGGAACACGTCCCTACGCTGTGCGGATTACTTGGAGGAAGAGGAACCGTTAGAGGAACCTGCACCCGGTGCACAAGCATCAGCGATAAGGCCAATAGCCAG
>NZ_KV818473.1:0-518 GCF_001814945.1 Corynebacterium sp. HMSC066C02
CCGCTGAACCCGTCGTTTTCTACCTCACCCCGCTACGCACCCCGAAACCGGAAGAGCCGGTTTTCACCGTCCCCCCACAACAACAAAAGAGGGGCGGGCCCAGCATTAACCCGTTGATGGCACCTTTAAACCATCTACGGTGCTGCGCTAGCAGCCGACCGAACCCCACCTCCAAAGACACCCAAAAATACAGACCCGAAAGTACAGGTAGGGGCCTGCGCTCTTTACGTGCTGCTGCACCTAAGCCTCTAAGAGGCAGCCGTGAGGCGGCAGACTGCCTCCCGGATGACCTCAGGGCGCTTGCAGAACGCAAAGCGCACCTTGTGCCGTCACGGTTCCGGGTTGTCCGTAAAGGCGGCCAGCGGGATGGCGGCCGCGCCCTTCGTTTCGGGTAGCTGCATGCAGAAATCAATGCCGCTTAAGCCGGTAGAGGAGACATCGGCAACCACATAGTAAGTGCCGCCGGTGTCATGCAGGTGGAAGCTCGGCTGAAGCGTCCTGGGTTTAGTTCCGCTTCT
>NZ_KV818474.1:0-36089 GCF_001814945.1 Corynebacterium sp. HMSC066C02
AAAGAAGCGGAACTAAACCCAGGACGCTTCAAGTGCCAGGCGATGACGTGTGTGTCGGTGCAGGCTACCAGCAGGCATTTCTTGTGAAAGTAGGTGCCGTCGATAAAGACCTGATCGTAAACACGATAGGGGTCAGAAGAAGTGGGCACGGTGATAAACCACAGCAGCTTGAACCACCGGGTCAAAGTCCGCCTTGTTACCCCAAGGCGCTTGGCTAAATGGTCTGCAGATTCGCCGGAAAGAATCCAGTCAATAAAGATTTTGAAATGCCGAATCTCGCTGGTGTGTGCGCGGGTATTAATCGATGAAACGTTGCATTTAGGACATAGCCAGCGTTGGGTTCCTGCCGCGGTTTTGCCGTTCTTAACCAGTCCATGGCCGCACACGTCACACGACGGCCGATTCCTATTAACCATAGGAATTGGCCTTACCGCACCAGCAGCAGTCCTCCTATCACAGACCTAGGACTATCCAGTGTTGATTTCACAGATCGGGCCGTTGGAACCGATCCAAAATCAAGATCACCGCATTATCCCAGGCTGCCCCAGGAATCCGTATCGGTTTATCCACACGAAATGTCCCTTAAGCCACGACGTGGCGGGTTCCCTGTGAATTGTAGGCTTTAAACCCCGTTAAATTTGTTTAAACGTCATCAAAACCGGCGTCTATAGATGAAAACTGCGGAGTTATCCACAGGCGGCTAGGAAGCCCTAGCGCGTGGTAGGTGTGCTCGCGCATGCTTCGGGCATGAGCACGTTTCACCTAGTTATCGCAGTCGGGGATGCCGCACTGCGAGCAGAAGCAGCTTCCGCGGCTGCTGCCAGTACTGCGGAAGTGAGCACCGTCGAGGATCCGCGGGACTTTTCCCGCCACCTGCCGAAGGCGGATGCTGTCTTAGCTGATTCGCTGACGGCCCGTCTCGTGGCGGGGCATCCGCGTGTGTATTTCCTGGCGCTGGATCCGGGGCCGATTGATTATGAGGCCGCACTCTGTTGCCGCGCGACTGCCGCCTTCATCGTTCCTGCCCAATCAAAAGAGCTCCTGGGCGCATTAGCTGCGGACGCCACTCCGGAGACCACCGTGTCCACCGGTATAACCCTGGCGGTGACCGGTTCCGCTGGGGGATTGGGTGCCTCGACCGTGGCGGTGGCGCTGGCCCGCGAGGCGGGCGCGGACCTTCTGGTTGATGCGAGCCCGTATTCCGGCGGCCTCGACTTGCTCACCGGCATTGAGAACAAGCCCGGCGCGCGGTGGCCGGATCTCGCTGCGGGGACCGGTTCGGTTGATGCAGCAGACCTTGTCCGTGCTCTGCCCGCCACCCCGGATGGCATCGCGGTTCTCTCAGCGGCGAGGTCTGCCAGCGCAGAGGTGGTTGAGATGACCGCGACCCGGCGCGCGGCCATTATGCAAGCTGCGTGTTTATACCCGGGGACCGTGGTGGTGGATTGCCCGCCGTGGGATATCCCCGATGCGGCGGATCACGTGGTGGTGCTGACCGCCGCTGAGGTGCGGGCAGCCGCCGCCTGCGCGCAGCTGGTGGCAGAGCTTCGCGCCCGGCCGCAGGAGTGCTCCGTCGTCGTGCGCAACCGGCAGTGGGCGGGTCTGGACGCCAGCGATATTGCCACGGTGACTCATGCAGAACCCATCGCTGAGTTGCCGACGATCCGTGGTTTGACCCGCACAGTGGAAACCAGTGGGCTGCCGCGTCAGCTGCCCCGAGCCCTTGTGCGTGCCGCGCGCCAGATGTGGGAGGCCGTGGCATGAACCTGATCGATACGATGCGCACTATCGTGGCCGCCGAGCCGCAGCTGGCCCACGATGCACCGGCCTTGGCGCGGCGTATTCGCCAGGAGGCCGGAGTCATCAGCGATGTCGATGTGCTCGACCTTCTGCAGCGCTTGCGCCACGATTCCGTGGGCTTAGGATTATTGGAACCGGTCCTATCGCTGCCGGGGCTGACCGATGTTGTTGTTAATGGCCCCGATTCCTGTTTCGTCGATTGCGGGCAGGGCCTGCAGCCGCGTGATATCGGCTTTGCCGATGACGCCGAAGTACGCCAGCTTGCTACCCGGCTGGCTGCGGTGGCGGGCGTGCGGCTGGATGATGCGCAACCTTTTGCCGATGGACGCTTGACCCGCCCCGATGGCACGAGGATCCGACTTCACGCGTTGCTTGCGCCTCCTTCAGCAAGCGGAACTTGCATCAGCCTTCGTGTGTTGCGCCAGGCGCAAACCAGCCTGGAGGAGTTAATAGCCAATGGCAGCATTGATTCCAGCTTGGAGCATGTCTTGCGGGCCGTCGTTGAGTGCCGGGCATCCTTCCTGGTCACTGGTGGGACCGGCTCCGGCAAGACGACGTTGCTCGCTGCCTTGTTGGGGTGCGTGCCCGTCACCGAGCGCTTGCTCATCATCGAGGACACCCCGGAGCTTTCCCCGAATCACCCGCACGTGGTGACCTTGGTATCGCGCCGGGCCAACGCGGAAGGGCGCGGCGAGATTTCTATGTCGCTCCTGCTCCGCCAAGCGCTGCGCATGCGCCCAGACCGCATCGTCGTCGGTGAAATCCGCGGCGCGGAGGTAGTGGAACTGCTTGCCGCGCTCAACACTGGGCACGATGGTGGGGCTGGCACCGTGCATGCCAACTCTGTTGATGAAGTACCCGCCCGCATGGAGGCCCTCGCCGCGCTGGGAGGACTCGACCGCGTGGCGCTGCACTCGCAGCTAGCGGCCGCAGTGCACGTGGTTCTTGGGATGGAGCGTACCCCGCAGGGTCGACGCCTCGCACACCTCGGCGTGCTGGAGGGAAACCCGGTCACGCCTCAGCTGGTGTGGACGGCCGAAGAGGGCCCGCTTCCCGGGTTTGCGCAGCTGTGTTCGCGGTTGGGGGTGGAACCATGATGTGGCTGTTCCTTGCAGCGGCGTGTTTGCTCTCGCAGCCTGCTTCGGTGACGCGGCTGGAATCTCCGAAGCCTCGCTCGCTGGCACCCGCGGCTGTCTTCCTCGGGGTCGGGTGCTGTGTCTTTTTCGGCAGGCCCACTGTTGTGGTGGCGGTGGGCTGCATTGTGGCCTGTGCGCTGTGGTTTGCCAATGACCTGGCAGCCGCCCGGCGCCAGCGCCGCGGTGCTGAGGCACTCGCCTCCTATTTTGGTTCTATTGCCGCTGAGCTGCGGGCGGGCTCGACAACGGCGGGCGCGCTGCGTCGGGGTGCAGATGCCCTTCCTGACTCCACTCCGGAGAGTCTCCGCGACGCGTTGAGCACAGCGGCGGGACTCGCGGCGCAAGGGGGCTCACCCGCGGTTGCTCTCAATGCACCGGAGGTTGCGCGCTATGCAGCGCTGCTCACCCTGTCTGGGCGCCATGGTGTGGCGCTGGCGAACCTCATTGAGCAGGCCCAAAGCCAGCTGGATACCGCGCGCCGCCACGCCGGTGAGACCGCTGCCTCTTTGCAGGGTCCGCAGGCCACCGCGGTTATCCTGGCGTGCTTGCCGCTGGCGGGCATTCTCATGGGTGGGGCGATGGGTGCGGATTCTCTGGGGTTCTTGTTGGGTGGTGGCTTAGGGGGCGTGCTTCTCGACGTCGGCGTGGCACTCGTCTGCGCCGGCTTTGCCTGGTCGCGCCTCATTCTGCGGAAGGCGGCGCAGTGATGGTCTTGACCTATATCTCCGCTGCATTAATGGCCGCGGCACTCGCTGTTACCGCTTCCGCACCAGCTGGGCGGATAGCCCAGTCGGGCTCGCGCACGCCGCGCCCGAAGACGCCGCGCGATGGTCCAGACACGGACTACAGTGCGCTTGATGCAGCCAGCGACCTGGAGCTCTTCGCCGCATGCCTGGAGGCCGGTCTCTCCACGCGCAGTGCCGTGCTAGCTGTCGCTGAAGCCTCGCCGCGGTGGTCAGAGGCAGCGGCGCTTATCGGGGTGGGGGTTCCCATGGGTACCGCGTGGTCGGCGCTGGCCAGTCAGCCGCATTTGGAAGAGCTGGTGCGGCTTGCGCAGCTGTCTGGCGAATCGGGGGCGGCCATGGCTACTGGGTGCCACCGGTTGGTGGCGCAGCTGCGTGCCGAAGCCTCGGCACAAGCTACCGCGCGGGCAGAGCGCGCTGGCGTGTTCATTGCAGCACCGCTGGCCGTGTGTTTCCTTCCCGCATTCCTGGTCCTTGGGTTGATACCTGTCCTCATCAGCTTGGGCCAGCAACTCTTCTAAGTCAGCACATACAACCAACCGTTCAACTAACCACTCACCAACTCAGCACACGCAACCTACACAAACACAGGAAAGAAAGATAGGTTAACCATGCAGAAAAAGGTAAACTACCAGTCACTATTAGCTAATGATGATGGGATGTCCACGATTGAATATGCCATGGGCAGTTTAGCCGCGGCAGCCCTCGCCGCGGTGCTCTATGCCGTGGTCAATGGCGGCGAAGTTACCAGCGCCATTACGTCCATCATCACCGACGCCCTGTCCAACTCTCCAGGCTAATGCGCGCGCTTGATGACGCCGGCTCCGTCACCATCGAGGCGGCTCTGTCGCTGTCCGCACTCGTCATCGTTGCGGCGGGAATCGTGGGTGGCATCGCCACGCTGTCGGCTCACCTCGCTGCCGTTGACGCCGCGGGAGCTGCGGCTCGCTCCGCCGCCATCGGCGTGGACTTTCAGCGCGAAGGAGTGACGGTCACCGTGAGCGAAGGCTCCGGCCTTATGACCGCTGAGGCTGCCGTGCCCGCACCCTTGGGAACCATGCGTGCGCAGGCGGTGTTTCCCGCGGAGATGGCAGCCGGTGGGGCCGCAGGGGCGCAGCCATGAGGTGTCGTCAGCGCAGCTGGGCGAGACACCTCGCGGGTGAGGACGGCTATGCCACCGTCGTCACCGCCGGGATCATCGCCGCAGTGACATCGCTGCTCTTGGCAGTCGCGGCGGTCGGATCAGCGGTGGTGGCGCGGCACGAAGCGCAGGTGGCGGCAGACCTCGCCGCCGTGGCCGGCGCGTGGGAGGCGGCTAAGGGCAGGGACGCCTGCACGAAGGCCACAGAGATTGCCGCGCTTAACGGCGCGGAGCTCGGCTCCTGCGTCATGGATGGTCGCGATGTCGAGGTCACTGCTCGGCTGCGCGGGCGCAGCGCCATCGCCCGTGCTGGTCCGGTCTAAGAGGTCATGGTGACCAGTGCGCCGAGGAGAGCTATAGCGCCCGCCTTGTCCAGAGGGTTATTGCCGTTGCCGCACTTGGGGGATTGCACGCATGACGGGCAGCCGGATTCACAGGGGCAGGAGCGCACGGCCTCAAAGGTGGCCTTGATCCACTCGGGGAAGCGGCGGAATCCTTCCTCGGCGAAGCCGGCGCCGCCGGGGTGGCCGTCGTAGACGAAGACCGTGGGCAAGCCCGTATCGGCGTGCTGGGCAGTGGACACGCCGCCAATATCCCAGCGGTCGCAGGTGGCTATGAGCGGCAGCAACCCAATGGCGGCGTGCTCGGCCGCATGGAGGGTGCCGGGCGTGCGCCCGGCGGTGACTCCCATCGCTGCGAGTGCCAGCGGATCGATGGTATAGGCCACCGCCCGGGTCACCAGGCGCTGTTCCGGCAGGTCAAGGGGGATATCCTCGCCCACGGAGCCATCGGGAAGCTGAACCTGGTAGCCGGTGACCTTGTCGGTCACCTCCACCTCCAAGCTGGCCACCCACAGGCCGGGGGCGTAGTTCACCAAGTCATCGGCCTCGCGCAGGATGCGGATATCCGTCGTGGACTTCGGCTGCGTGGTGTAGTCCGGCGTCTTCGGTACGGCGAGGGCTACGCCTGGCTCGGCGGGAGCTGCGCCACCATCGCCTCCGCCGAGGTGAAGTTCCTCGATCACGAAACTTTCACCGCGGTGCAGGTACACCGCGCCGGGATGTACCTGGCTGACCGCGCGGGCTGCATCGATGGTGCCGAGCAGGCGGCCGTCGGAAGAATCGACAATCATGACCTCCTCGCCTGAGCCGCCGCGCAGCGAGACGGCCGTGTGCGCGGTCTCCGGGGTGAGCTCGCTGGAGCCAGCAGGCAGGGGAGCGGCGAACCAGCCCTGCGGGCGCCGGCGCAGCAAGCCCTGCTGGGCTAAGTCGTGGACCACGTCCTCGGCGTGGAAGGCGGCCACGTCGGCGTCGCTCAGCGGTTTTTCCACCGCCGCGCAGTACACGTGTCCGCCCAGAATATAAGGGTTAGCGGGGTTGAACACGCTGGCCTCGACCGGCCGGCCCAACAGCGCTTCCGGGTGGTGAACCAGGTAGGTATCCATCGGTTCATCGCGGGCTACCAACACCACCAGAGAGCCCTGCCCGCGGCGGCCCGCGCGTCCTGCCTGTTGCCAAAAGCTGGCGACCGTACCCGGGAACCCAGCGGTGACCACGGCATCCAGCCCGCCGACGTCAATGCCCAGTTCCAAAGCCGAGGTAGTGGACACACCGAGCAGTGAACCATCATCCAGTGCCTGCTCCAGCGCGCGGCGGTCTTCAGCCAAGTACCCCGCACGGTAGGCCGCAATCCGGCGCGCAAAATCCGGCCGGCCCAGCCTCCCGGAGAGCTCCTCCGCTGCCCGTAGCGCGGTGGTCTCTGCCGCGCGCCGCGAGCGCACAAAGGTCAACGTCCGCGCACCTTGCGCCACGAGCGCGGCCATCATCCACGCCGCTTCTGTCGTGGCGGCGCGGCGAACGGGGGCACCGTTCTGGCCTTCGATGCCCTCCATGAAACCCGGCTCCCACAGCGCTACGGTCCGCGCACCCGTCGGCGCGCCGTCCTCAGTCACCGCGAGCACCTCGCGCCCCGTCAGCCGCGCGGTATGCCGCGCCGGATCCCGCATGGTCGCCGAAGCCGCAATTACCACCGGCCGCGAGCCATAGTGCTCGCACAGCCGCAGCAAACGCCGCACCACCAGCGCCACGTTCGCCCCGAAAACCCCGCGGTAGGCATGCGCCTCATCGATGACGATGAATTTCAAGTGCCTCAGCACCCGCGCCCACCGCTGATGCGCCCCCAGCAGAGAAGAATGAATCATGTCCGGGTTGGAAAAGATGAACCGCGCTTGATCCCGGATGCCGGCGCGCGCTTCGGTGGGGGTGTCGCCGTCGTAGGGGGCGGGGTGGACGTCGCGAAGCACGGCGATATCCTGCGTGAGCTCCAGCACCGCGCGCAGCTGGTCCGAACCCAGCGCCTTCGTCGGCGTGATGTAGAGCGCGCACGCGGTCGAATCCTGCGCCAGGCGGGACAGGATGGGCAAACGGTAGCCCAGCGACTTTCCGGAACTCGTCCCGGTGGACACCACCACGTCGCGCCCCTCCCACGCGGCCTGTGCCACGGCGACCTGGTGGGCATAGAGCTTGGCCACACCTTGCTCCTCCAACGTCGCCCGCAGCTCCGGCAGGACCCACTCCGGCCACGCGGCATAGCTCGCTGGCTGGGCGGGCACGGTGGTGGAGTGCGTTAGCTCGGACTCGGGGAAACGCTCAACAAGGTGCTCGACGAGCTCCTCACCCAGAGGGTTCTCACTCACGCTTGCCTCCACTAATCTGCTGTAGGTGTCCAAACGTGGCACACTGGTGCACTAGTTTGCACTACTTTATTTCCGCAAAGGACAACTCATCATGGCATACGGTACCGTCAAGTTCTTCAACGCCGAAAAAGGCTACGGCTTCATTGAGCAGGAGGACGGCTCCGGCGATATCTTCGTGCACTACACCGAGATCCAAGGAACCGGCTTCCGCACTCTCGAAGATAACCAGCGCGTTTCCTTTGAGATTGGGGAAGACGCTAAGGGCCAGCAGGCCACCAACGTCGAGGTGGTTTAGGGGGATTCGGCATAGCCGCGCCGGGTATCCCACCATTCCAGCAGCTTATTCTGCCCCTTTTGCAGGCCGAAGCCGATGATGACCGCGGCGATGATGGAAATGAGCATGGCTATCGCGGGCGAGCCGGAGAAGGCCACGCCGCCGAGGTAACCAATGGCTAGCGCCTGCGCTACCCACAGCAGCACCCCGAAGGTGTCGAAGAAGAAAAACAGCGGCCACGGGTAGCGCATCGAGCCGAGCAGAATCGTCATGAAGAGCCGGGCCGAGGGGATGAAACGCGCAATGATGATCGCCGCGCCGCCGCTGCGCCGAATGTTGCGTTTAACCCACGTTAAGGCATCGTAGGCCTTCGTGCCTTTTTGGGCTCTATTAATAAGGGTAATGAGCCGCGTTCCCAGAAAGAAGCACAAGTTATCCCCCACAATGGCGGCAACCAGCGCGACAAAAAACATGGTGGGAAGGTGGGGAAAACCTTGGGAACCAGACCAAGCGCCAACCATGTTGAGGGGAACCTCTGAAGGCAACACGGGGAAGAAGCAGTCGAGGAAAATCAGCGAACCCACCAGCGGATAAATCCACTGGGTGGCCATGATGACCTCGAACCATGCAGTAATAGACGCAATCACGCTGTCTCCCGGTTGTGTACTGTGAGGCGAATCCTCGGACGGCCAGTATAGACCCCCTGTTGTGTGGACGCGTACTGGCCTGAATAACTAGAGTGAACCTCTATCTGTGTACTCTAGGGGCAATTGCCCAGCAGAGGACTAACCATCGGAAGGGATGAAGTCGAAGTGGCAGAAGCTACCGGCCCGGGGAAGACCCTGGTCATCGTCGAGTCAGCAACCAAGGCGAAGAAGATTCAGCCTTATCTCGGCGATAAGTACATTGTTGAGGCCTCCGTCGGCCACATCCGGGACCTTCCCCGCGGTGCTGCCGACGTCCCCGCCAAGTACAAGAAGGAATCTTGGGCGCGCCTCGGTGTTAACCCGGAGGATAACTTCACCCCGCTGTACGTCATTAGCCAGGACAAGAAGAAGAAGGTCGCCGACCTTAAAGCCAAGCTGAAGGAATGCGACCAGCTGTATCTCGCAACAGACCCCGACCGCGAGGGCGAGGCCATTGCATGGCACCTGCTCGAGGTGCTCAAGCCCAAGGTGCCGGTGCGCCGCATGGTCTTCAACGAGATCACCAAGTCCGCCATCCTGGAGGCGGCGGAAAATACTCGTGAGCTCGATGAGAACCTCATCGACGCCCAGGAAACCCGCCGCATCCTCGACCGCCTCTACGGCTACGAGGTCTCCCCGGTGCTGTGGAAGAAGGTCATGCCGCGCCTGTCGGCTGGCCGCGTGCAGTCGGTGGCTACCCGCGTCATCGTCGAGCGCGAGCGCGAGCGCATGGCGTTCATCCCCGCCGAGTACTGGGATCTCACGGCAACGCTCAAGTCCACACCGGACTTTGACGCACGCTTGAGCGCCCTTGATGGCAAGCGCGTGGCCGCGGGCCGCGACTTCAACGATAAGGGGCAGCTGAAGAGCGACGAGGTGGTCGTCGTCAAGCAGGCCCAGGCGGAGCAGCTGGCCAGCGCGCTGGAAGGCTCCACCATGACCGTGGCCAGCGTTGAGCACAAGCCTTATTCGCGCAAACCTTCCGCACCGTTTATGACCTCGACGCTGCAGCAAGAGGCAGGCCGCCGCCTGCACTACACCTCGGAGCGCACGATGCGCATTGCGCAGCGTCTTTACGAGAACGGTCACATTACCTATATGCGTACCGACTCGACCTCCCTGTCCAAGCAGGGCCTAGGCGCCGCGCGTGAGGCCGCCACCTCCATCTTCGGTGCGGAGTTTGTTTCGGATGGGCCGCGCACGTATGACCGCAAGGTGAAGAACTCCCAGGAGGCCCACGAGGCCATCCGCCCCGCCGGCGAACGTTTCGCCACCCCGGGCCAACTGGCCGGGCAGCTCGACGCTGAGGAGTATAAGCTCTACGAGCTAATCTGGAAGCGCACCGTGGCCTCCCAGATGGCCGATGCCAAGGGAACCTCGATGAAGGTGACCGCGGCCGTGAGCGTTGGTGGTCACGACGCGGACTTTTCTGCGACCGGCCGCACGATTACCTTCCCGGGCTTCCTCAAGGCCTATGAGGACGTGGCGGCGAAGGGCTCGAAGGAAGAGTCGCGCCTGCCGCACCTCAACGAGGGCGACACGCTGAAGACCGCTGCGGTTACTGCCGACGGCCACTCCACCAACCCGCCGGCGCGCTATACCGAGGCCAGCTTGGTCAAGAAGATGGAAGACCTGGGCATTGGGCGCCCGTCGACGTACGCCTCCATCATCAAGACCATCCAGGACCGCGGCTACGTGCTCTCCCGCGGCAACGCGCTGGTGCCTTCGTGGGTTGCCTTCGCGGTGGTGGGCCTGCTGGAGAATAATTTCACCGAGCTGGTGGATTATGATTTCACCTCCTCCATGGAGGACGAGCTCGATGCCATTGCTGCCGGTTCGGAGAACGGTACGGACTGGCTGAATAACTTCTATTTCGGCAACACGGAGGCCGGCGAGCGCAAGGCCGCATCCATTGCCCGCCACGGCGGCCTGAAGTCCCTGGTGGACATCAACCTGGAGGCTATCGATGCCCGCCAGGTCAACTCGCTGCGTCTCTACACCGACGCTGAGGGCCGCGATGTCTTCGTGCGCGTGGGCCGTTACGGGCCGTATATTGAGCGCGCCGTGGGTACCAACGAGGATGGCACGGTGGAGTACCAGCGCGCTAACCTCTCGGAGACGGTCACCCCGGATGAGCTCAATGAAGCTTTGGCGGAGAAGCTTTTCGCCACCCCGCAGGGCGGGCGCGAGCTGGGCCAGAACCCGGAGAATGGCCGCACCATCGTGGCCAAGGAAGGCCGCTTCGGACCGTACGTGACCGAGCAGGTGCGTGACGACGAGCGCGAGAAGGCCGAGGCCGAAGCCGAGGAGATCGTCAAGGAAGAGCGCGCCGCGGAGGACGCCCAGCGCGCCGCCGAGGGCAAGCGCGCCAAGAACTGGGAGACCAAGACCGCGGCGAAGCAGAAGGAAAAGCGCATTGCTGAGTACGTCGAGGAGAAGCTCAAGCCAGGCACGGCCTCGCTTTTTGCCTCGATGGAGCCGGCCAGCGTCACCCTCGAGGAAGCACTGAAGCTGCTGAGTCTGCCGCGTGAGGTGGGCGTGGACCCCTCGGATGGCGAGGTCATCACCGCGCAGAACGGCCGCTATGGCCCGTACCTAAAGAAGGGCAAGGACTCTCGCTCCCTGGCGAAGGAGGAGCAAATCTTCTCCATCACCTTGGATGAGGCGCGCCGCATCTACGCGGAGCCGAAGCGCCGCGGCCGTGCGGCGGCGCAGCCGCCGATTAAGCAGCTGGGTGATAACGACGTGTCCGGTAAGCCGATGACGGTCAAGGATGGCCGCTTTGGCCCGTACGTCACCGACGGCACGACGAATGCCTCGCTGCGCCGTGGTGACGACCCGGAGCAGCTTACCGACGCCCGCGCCAACGAGCTCCTCTCCGAGCGCCGCGCCAAGGATGCCGCGAACGGTGGTGCGAAGAAGTCGACGAAGAAGAGCACCAAGAAGTCGACCAAGAAATCGACGAAGAAGGCCACGAAGAAGTCGACCAAGAAGGCCACGAAGAAGCCTTCGCCGGGCACCAAGAACGTGGTCAAGGCCGGCTCGCGCAGGAAGTAGCAGGACATGAAGACCAGCTTCGCCCGCGATATGGTGGCCCGCACCCAGGAAGGCACGGAGGCTCTCCTGCGCGCGGCGGGCCCGGCCTTTACTGGCCGCGATCACTTCACCCTCGGCGCGCTTGCTGCGGGGGAGACTGCTGTCTGGTCACGCCTGTTTAAGTGGCGCACGCTCGGTGTGGCCACGACGGCCGCTGTACCCGTGCTGCTGGCCCTGCGCCCGGACTGCGCACCGGAGACCCGCGTGGGGCTCATCGCCGCATCCCTGGGGCAGGCCGCCAAGCGCGGTGCACCAACGACGTTCGGCGTGACGTGTGTGAGCGCACAATACGCATCCTTCGCGTGGGCGCTGCGCGGCGCGCGCAATGATGCGGTGGGCTGGGGTCTGCGCGCCGGAGCGTGGGCCGCAGGCATTGCGCTCTCGCGCACCCGGAGTGAGCGCCTCGCCACGGCCGTCGCCGGAATCCCGGCGGCCGCTCTCTCCGCGCTAGCCGGTGATGAGAAGTTCCGCGCCGACGAAGCCACGCAAGGGCTGAGCCATGGCGCTAACCTGCTTCTGGCCTCTGAGGCGCTGACGGTCCTGAACCCGGTTGAGCAGCGCCAGGATGCGGGCCTGCGTGGCCGAGCCCTGGATGCGGCGCAGTCGGCGGCGCAGACGGTAGGCCTGGTACTGCTGGTGGATGGGTTGGCGCGGAAGGGCCGGGATTAGACGCCGCACCTAATTCCGGGCGCATTGTCTTGCCGTAGGACAAGCGGCGGTGCACCCACTCGAAGGGCCCAGGCTTGCCTGCGGCCTCGAGCGCGCAGGCGATGATAAGCGTTGCTAGCCATACCCCGGCGGCCAACGTTGCTTGGCCTGCGGCGCTGAACTCCGGTCCAATGTTGAGGGTGAAGGGGTAGACCAGCGCCAGGAAGAACACGGACTGTAGCACATAGCCGGTCATGGAACGCTTGCCGAGTGCGATGAGCGGCCACAGGAACCACGGGCGCGCACCACGGCGCTGCAGGGGTTCCAGGGCAAGTGTCGCCGCCGCCACGATGCCCGGCCCGGTGAGCATTCCGATGCAGCTATTTGCTGCGTTGAGGGGATCTGCCAGCGCTGGATCCAGCACCCCAATCGTCGACAAGCCCCAAGGCAGGCCGAGGAAGAGAATGATGGCTACAGCCACCAGTGTCCACGCCCATAGCTCGCGATGATGGCCCCCGGCCAGAGTGCCGCGGCGCGCCCACACGAAGCCCACGAGCATGACAGGCAGGACCATGGCGCCGGTTAGGGGGATGGACATCAGTTGGGCGCTGACCATGATGGCCTGCTCACCCAGCAGCTCCCAATAGGAGTCGGCGGCAGTAAAGCCGCTGAAATCGAAATCTGAAGTATCGATGAATGCGGCCCCAATACCCATTCCGATGCCCGACACAACCAGCAGCGAACAAAGCCCGTAGGCCACGCGCATGAGGAGCTTGTCAGTTAAAGAAAGCAGCAGTGCGATGAGCATGCCCATCGCGCCATAGAGGATCATGATGTCGCCGGAAAAGAGAAAGAGGCAGTGCAAGACGCCGAACAGGGCGAGAAAGCCATAGCGTTTTGCCAGCACGGCTTGTGCGCGGAGAAGCGGGAAGCCGCGCCGCCATAAGCTCATTGCGATAAGCCCCACGCCGAAACCTAAGAGCGTGGAGAACATCGGCAGGCCGCGCACGTGAATGAACATGGCGGCAAAGACCACGTAGATTTTGTCTGCGAGGGAGTCGACGCCGCCGAAATAAGCATCGGGGCCATTGCCGTCGTTCATAATCCACGCGGTGCAGACGTTTGCCAGCGCAATGCCTAGCAGAGCCATGCCGCGGGCGACGTCGGGGACGAGAAGGCGAGGACTCGAGGTCTGGCGTGGCGGATGGGGCTGGTGTGGCTGATGGGGCATGGCCCCGAAACTACCAGAATCACAAAGACTTATTTATCCGAGGGCGCGCTCCGCCAGCGTCGGGCGGATAGGGCGCGCCAGTTGCGTCATGCGGCGACGCCCGCGCAGCTCGATAGACTTCATCAGTGTCCAGCGCGCTTGCTCGGCCTCGTTAGCGCCGCGCAGCGTGGCGGAGTTGGTGAGCACTTGGCCGGGCGTGTCCTTGGCCAGCTCGGTAAGGCGTGCGGCCTCATTGACGGCATCACCAATAACGGTGTACTCGAAGCGATCCGCACCACCAATGTGGCCGGCCACCACGTGGCCCGCGGCCACGCCGATGCCTGCCTGCAGTCGCAGCCCGCGCAGTTCCTGGCGCAGTTCGCGGGCAGCCTGCAGGGCCATGGAGTTGGCATCGTAGACCGTCAGTGGGGCACCGAACACGGCCAGAGCAGCATCACCCTGGAACTTGTTGATGATGCCCTTATTGCGGTGTACCACCTCAACGACGTGCTCGAAGAACTTGTTGAGCTCCTCCACGACCTCCTCCGGGGTGTGGTTGACGGCGAAGGTGGTGGAGCCGATGACGTCGATAAACAGCACGGCCACCTTGCGGTCCTCACCGCCCAACTCCGGGCGCTCCTCCAAGGCGCGCTGTGCCACCTCAGTGCCGACATAGCGGCCGAAGATGTCGCGCACGCGCTGGCGCTCACGCAGGCCGCGCATCATTTCGTTGAAACCAGCTTGAAGAACACCGAGCTCAGAGCCGTCGTAGATGTCTACCTGGACGTCGTTCTCGCCGCGGCGCACGCGGTTGATGGCGTCCTGTAGCTCCAGGATGGGGTCCACCACGCTCATCATGGCGAACATGGTGCCGATAAGCCCCGTACCCAGCGCCGTGATGCTCAGCGCGATGATGGCGGGGATGATATCGGCGGTATCGGCGGTGAACATCCCCATTTTCTGTCCCAGGTGCACCAGGATGATGCCGATGAGCGGGATGCCGGAGGTCATGAGCCACGTGGAAAGCAGACGGTACTTAATCGGCGGTTCCAGGGTGGAATCCTCAAAGCGCCGGGCCACGGCCTCCGCCGCCACGGGGCGCACGAGGCGCTCCGCCTGCAGGTATGTCAGGAGAACGATGAGGCCTCCAGCCAGCGCAGCAGAAACACCGACGACCACGGCCAGCCGTGCCGAGTGCTGGCCCGCTAATATCACCGCCAAAAGAATGCCCAGCAGCCAGACACCTGCGGCCACGCCAGATTGGTAGAGCGGGATGCGCAGGACCAAGTTGCGCACCATATTGGGATCATGGTCATCGGGACTGCGCTGCCAGTCCAAGACCGGCCGGAACAGCCGCAGGGTCACCGCGATGCCGATGATGACGGCGAAGGTTACGAACAACGTGCCATAGGTCCACAGGTGGGGCGTGTGGGCGATGAAGTCGGAGATCTCCGGCATGGGGAGAAAGAAGACCACGAAGGTCATGATCGCAATGGCACCGATGATGTTGGAGCCAAGGACGAGCGCGGCGTACATCGGCCATTGAGTACCCCATAACCAGCGGGCGCCACGCATCAGTCTATTCATGGTTACTCACTTTAGTTATCCCAGTAGGCTAGGGCGAGTGAATACATCAAGCGTTGCAGAAAGGCTTGCCGACGCCCCCTCCGTCGCCCACACCATCCTCAGTGCTGCCCGCGCGGCACGGGGCGAAGGTGACCCGCGGGCGATGAGCCATTCCTGGCTCTTTACCGGTCCTCCCGGTGCCGGCCGCTCGCTGGCGGCGCAGTGTTTCGCCGCAGCACTCATGTGCACTTCTGCCGACGAGAACGGCAACCCCGGATGCGGGCGCTGTCCCTCCTGCCAAAGCGTCCTGGACAATCAAGAGCACACCGACTTGGTCTACGTGGACCCGCAGGAGCAGTTCATTACGGTCGGCGAGGCCCGCGAGGTCATTGGGCGCGCGGCCAGCCTGCCGAGTGTTGCACCCTGGCGCGTGGTCATCTTCAACAAGGCAGATCGCCTCCGCAACGAGGCCGCCAACGCACTATTGAAGACCGTAGAGGAACCCCCGGAGCGCACCGTCATCATTATGGTCGCGCCCTCGGAGGATCCGGAGGACTTCTCGGTCACTCTGCGTTCCCGCTGCCGCCACCTTTATATCCCGGCGCCGAGCGTGGAGGGTGTGGTCAAGCAGCTCGTCGCCGAGGGGGCTAGTGAAGATGACGCGCGCCTGGCCGCCGTGACCACCCTGCGTCATGTGGGCCGCGCGCGACACCTGGTCAACGAACCCGCCGCGCAGAAGCGCCGCGCCATGGCCATCAACCTGGCCGAGGATGTCTTTCACGGCTCCCAGGCCTTTCAATCCGTCACAGCGCTGCTGAAATTCATTGAGAAGGAGGCCAAGGACTCCCACGCGGCGGCGGAGGAGGCGGAGCGATCCAAGATTGAACAATCCTTCGGCGTTGGTGCCAAGGGTAAGGGCGCGACGAAGGCGCAGCGCGACGCCCGCAGTGCCCTGAAGGATATGGAGGAGCTTCACAAGAAGCGCGCTAAGCGCCGCATCGCCGACGGCCTCGACATCGCCCTCGTGGATCTCGCCGGCATCTACCGTGATGCACTCATGCTCAAAGTTGGTGCCGAGGTGGAGATGACCCACCCGGATTTCGCCGGCCTGGCCGGCGAACTTGCCCAGCGTGTGAGCGAAGATGGCTTGCTGGCCGCCCAGTCCGCCATCCGCACCTGCCGCGAGCAGCTACCGCAGAACGTCACCCCGCAGGTGGCTTTCGACGGTATGGTGGGTCGCCTGCGCCTAGCCTGCGGTGCGCGCTAACTTGCAGCATTTGCTGTGCGTGCCCCACATCAAGCAGCCCGATTTCTTTCTCAGCCCTGGCCTAGGCTAGACTCTCACGCGGTGCATATACACACTGCATCGTGCCGCCTTAGCTCAGTCGGTAGAGCATCTCACTCGTAATGAGAAGGTCGCGAGTTCGATTCTCGCAGGCGGCTCCACATAAAATCCCCCGTGACCAGTATGAATGGTTGCGGGGGATTGTTTCATCCAGTGCAATATCGGCCTCCGTGGCTACATTTTGGCTTCATATGATCCAAATTTGATCCACTGTGTCTAAAACCGGGTGGGACTTGCTCACTCAGCGCTTACTTCTGCTTGCGCCGGTAGTACACCTGGCGGCGCACATGGGCGACGACATCGCCTTCCTCATCAAGAATGTCCACGTCGAACCAATGCAGGTACTTCTCGCCGTTGGCCGTCTTTTCTTCGATGAGCGCGTAGGTCTCCTCGGGGATGCGCATATCGGCGGTGACCGTGCCGCGGCCGGGCTTGAGGTACTTAATTTCTCCCGCGGCATCCCAGATGCGGTACTCCTTGCCCAGACGGTGCATGGAGGCAAGCATGAAGAAGGGATCCGTCATGGCGGAGAGTGTGCCGCCGAAGGCCACGCCCATGGCGTTCTTGGTCAGCATGTTTGGCTTGTGGCTGACCACGACGCGGGTACCATCATCAGCGAATTCCTTGACCTTAATGCCAGCGCCTAAAAAGGGCGGCCAGAATCCCATAAAGCGCTTGAGCTGGCGTGCAGAAAAGTGGGCCATGAGGATAGCTCCGTGCAAGTGGCGGGTCAGGTGGGCTAAATGGCCTCAACTCTACCGTTGTGGGGTGGGGAGTGCTCGCGCTTTGATTCGCCGTATCGTCTTTTTGTAGGTGGTGCCAGGTCATGCACTGTGTACAGGAAAAAGTAGTGCTAGCGCTAGTGACCTTCGCTCTCGTGGGAAACACAATATAGAGCATGAAAAAGCTTGTGGTTGGCATGATTGCCGTGGTGGCCGTGATTGTGGTGGCGTTTGTCGGGTTTGTGGGATTCATGCAGTGGGTAGACGCCGATAGTGTGACCGGTGATGACGGCGTGGCTGCCGGTTACAGCGCTGAGACAGGTGGCCCGCTGGAAGCGTCGTTTGCGGGCGAGGGGCCGCACGAGGTCGACGTGCGGCGTGATGGTGACGTGACCATCGCGGCACCGACGGGCGCGGGACCATTTCCGGCGGTGGTCATGGCTAATGGCACGAACACGCCGTTGAGCAGTTACCTGCCCGTGGCGGAACACCTGGCCAGTTGGGGCTTCGTGGTCGTCGGTGATGAGACGCCCCAAACCGGAACCGGGGAGAATGTCGTGCACTTGATCGAGCGCTTGCCGGAACTGGAATCCCGTGTGGACCGATCGCGGGTCGGTATTTTCGGACACTCACAGGGCGGCGCGGGCGCTATCAACGCTGCGGCCCACACGGAGGTAGCAGCTGTGTATGCGGCGAGCCCGGCCTCCCACAAAGTGGCACAGTCCAATGACTGGGATTACACCACCGCGGACGTCAAGGCACCGTTGTTCTTGATGACGAGCGATGGCCGTTCAGACCGCTGGCTTGTCAGCCCGTGGTCAGACCTAGAGGAGAACTTTGAATCAGCCGGTGGTCCGGCAATCATTGCCCGCCGCCTGGGCGCGGACCACAAGGACGTCTTAGAGTTCGGGGACGGCTATGCCACCGCGTGGTTCCGCTACATTCTTGCTGATGATCCTGATGCACGAGACGTGTTCGTTGGCACTTCGCCTGCGGGTGCTGGCGAGCTGGCGAACAACGAGCTCTGGGACCGAGTGGCCACCCGCGGCTGGTAGCTCGCCGGGCCTTTCGACATCCCACGCGGTGCACCTAACACGCTAAAAGTCACCTGTGCTCACACACCCCCTTCGGCGGAGGCGTGATTCACAAAAATCAGCAGCCCTGATAAATTTCAAGTGAATTGTCAGCCGGGCTGCGCCACGCCAGCCTGTACAAGCAGAATCGAATGAGTCATGCAGACAGAGGCGAAAGGCCACGTCGAGGGCCTCTACATCGATGAGAACTTCGAGCTGCGCGCCGGGGCCGTCACATTCGGGGAGAGCATTGAGGGCATAGCGCTTTGCGATGCCCCCGCAGCCGAGGCCGCCTGGCGCGCCGGGGACCCGGATGCGTTGCTGTGGGTACCCGGTTTCGTGGACCTGCACAACCACGGAGGCAACGGCGGGGGATTCCCCAACGGCAGCTACGAGCAGTGCCTGGCCGCCGCCCGCTTCCACCGCGCGCACGGCACCACGACGCTGCTGGCCAGCTTGGTCTCCGGCACGCAAGAAGAGCTCTGCGCCCGAGCTGAGCTTTTGGCCCAGCTGGCTGAGGAAGGCGAAATCGCCGGCATCCACATGGAGGGCCCCTTCATCGCGGCGGCTAAGTGTGGCGCGCAGGACCCTTCGCGCATCGTGCCCGGTGACCCGGACTTCTTCCGCGCGGTCATCGCCGCGGCCCGCGGCCACCTGCGTTCGATTACCTTTGCGCCGGAAACGGACAACGCTGACAAGCTGCTCGAAGTCTGCGCGGAGCACGGCATCATCGCCAGCCTGGGCCACACCGAGGCCGATTACGACACCACGCTGAAGGTTATCGCCCAGGCCAAAGAGCTCGGCGTCACCGTGACCGGCACGCACCTCTTCAACGCCATGCCGCCCATCCACCACCGCGCGCCGGGCACGGTGGCCGCCTTGCTCACCGCGGCGAAGGCGGGGGACGTGGCTGTCGAGCTCATCGCCGATGGCGTGCATCTTGTGGACGGCACCGTGGACATGGCTCACAACCCCCGCTCCTTCGCGGTGACGGATGCCATGGCGGCGGCTGGCATGGCCGACGGTGACTATGAATTGGGCTCCCTGCCCGTCACCGTGAGCGGGGGAGTAGCCCGCGTGCCCAGCGGCGCCATCGCGGGTGGCACGTCCACCTTGGCCCAGCAATTCGCCAGCTTCGCCGCGCGCCATGGTCTGGGCGAGGCGGTTCGCTTTACCTCCACCACTGCCGCCGGCGTGCTGGGGCAGGCGGAGCTGGGCCGCATCGCGGTTGGCGCACGTGCCAACCTGGTGGGCCTCAATGCCCAGCTGGAACCGGTGCGCGTCATTGTCGGTGGCACCGAATTTATAAACTCCTAAAGAGCACTCTCACTCGCATCAGAAAGGCACATCATGGAAATCCTCATCCGCTCCACCCCTGCCGACGTGGCCGTCGCCGCCGCCGATATCCTCGCAAGCTACGCCAACACCTCAGCCACCATGGGACTGGCCACCGGTTCCACCCCGGTGGCCACGTACAAGGAGCTCATCGCCCGCCACGAGCGCGGCGAGGTCAGCTTCGCGGGCAGCCGCGCTTTTCTTCTCGACGAATACCTAGGCCTCGCCCCCGAGCACGAGCAGTCCTACTACGCCACCATCCGCCGTGACTTCACCAGCCACGTCGATTTTGATGATGCCCTGGTCAAGAGCCCAGAGGGCAGCGCTGCCGACCCCGTGGCAGCCACCGCCGCCTATGACCAGGCCATCCGGAATGCCGGCGGCATCGATGTCCAGTTGCTCGGCATTGGCGCGAATGGCCACATTGGCTTCAACGAGCCCTCGAGCTCCCTGACGTCTCGCACCCGCGTGGTGGCCCTACATCCGCAGACCGTGCAGGATAACTCCCGCTTCTTCGACAACCTGGAGGAGGTTCCGCGCCACGCACTGACGCAGGGCTTGGGCACGATTAGCGAGGCCCGCCACCTGCTCCTCATCGCCACCGGCACCAACAAGGCCAATGCGGTACAGGCGATGATCGAGGGGCCGCTCTCCGCGCGCTGCCCTGGCTCGGTGCTGCAGCTGCACCCGCGCGCGACCGTGATCGTTGATGAAGCCGCCGCCGCTCTCCTGGAGGACCGCGAGTACTACCTCTTCGCGGACCAGAACAGGCTGCACTAAAGCTCTTCCTTCCACCTTCTTCCGCTCGAAAGGACGTTTCAGACATGAAAATAGATGTCATGGGGCCGCTACAGCGGCTCGGGAAAGCCCTCATGGGCGCCGTGGCGGTGCTGCCCGTCGCGGCGATCCTCAGTGGCCTTGGCTACTGGATTTCCAGCGCCGCCGGCCCGGATAACCTCGCCGCCCAGCTGCTGATTAGCTCCGGTGACGCGGTCCTGGCCAACCTGGGCTGGATCTTCGCCATCGCCATTGCTTTCGGCCTGGCCAAGGATTCCAACGGTGCTGCGGCACTCTCTGGTTTCTTGGCCTTCGCCACCTTCATGAAGCTGCTCGGCCCCGACGCCGTGGCCGGCTACCGCGGCATCGAAGACCCCACCGCGCTGACCGGCGATGAGGCTCTGCACTGGGCATCGGAGGGCTGGAACGCCGTGGGCGGCGGAAACGTCCTCTTTGGCATCCTCGCCGGCATCATGGCGGCCTGGGTCTATAACCGCTTCCACGGCACCAAGCTGCCGGACTTTTTGGCCTTCTTCTCAGGCCGGCGCCTCGTGCCGATTCTTACCGCCATCATCGCCATGGTGATTTCCGGCGTCCTCTACTTCGTGTGGCCGTTCATCTACAACGCGCTCTTCAACTTCGGTACCTCCATCCAGGGCCTGGGTGCGGCGGGTGCCGGTATCTATGGTGTGGCTAACCGCCTGCTCATCCCGACTGGCCTGCACCACGCGTTGAACTCCGTCTTCTGGTTCGACGTCATCGGTATCAACGACATTGGCAACTTCCAGGCGGGCCAAAAGACCATCGAAGCAGCCGCAGCCGCCACCTCCGCCGCGGACTGCCCGGGCATCTGGGCGAATGGACAGTGCACGGTCGAGGGCGTTGTGGGCCGCTACCAGGCGGGCTTCTTCCCGGTCATGATGTTCGGTCTGCCGGGCGCGGCACTCGCGATGTACCTGCGTGCGGATAAGAAGAAGCGCAAGGTGGTCGGCTCCTTGATGGCTGCTGGTGCCCTGGCTTCCTTCTTCACCGGTGTGACCGAGCCGCTAGAGTTCTCCTTCATGTTCGTTGCCCCGTTGCTCTATGTGGTGCACGCGCTGTTGATGGGCCTGTCCGTCTTCATCGCTTCCACCATGGAGTGGACCGCTGGCTTCGGCTTCTCTGCCGGCTTCGTGGATATGCTGCTTTCCTCGCAGAACCCGCTGGCCAACAAGTGGTACATGCTGCTGGTGATGGGCGTGGGCTTCTTCTTCCTCTACTTCATCATCTTCTACTTCCTCATCGGCTGGCTTAACCTCAAGACCCCGGGCCGCGGCGAGGACGAAGCCGACAACGTGGAGGATTCTGCTACCGGCGATGACAAGACCGCAGCCGATGCCGCCCGCATCATCGAGGGCCTCGGCGGCAAGGACAACATCGACTCTCTGGACTACTGCACCACGCGCCTGCGCGTGGGTGTGAAGGACCGCGCGCTTGTTCGCGACTCCGTGATCAAACGCGCCGCCGTCTCCGGTGTCATCCACCCCTCCGAGAAGAGTGTTCAGGTCATCGTGGGCCCGGCCGTACAGTTCATGTATGACGAGGTCAGCCACCAGCTGCGCCACGGTTCCCCGGCCCTGGCCACGACTGGTGCAGCGAGCGCGGCTGGAGCTGCGGGGGCTGCAGCCAGCGCCGGTGCCGCTTCCGCTAATCGCGTCAGCAGCGATGACGCGGATGTCGACGTGCGCGCCCCGTTCGCGGGTGACGTCGTTGAGCTCTCCCAGGTCCCGGATGCCTCCTTTGCCCAGGGCATGGTGGGCGAAGGCTTCGCCGTTATGCCTGATGCCGTCGATGCCTTCGACGTCTGCGCCCCAGTAGACGGCACCATCACCATGGTCTTCAAGACGCGCCATGCCTTCGGTATGCAGACTGCGGACGGGCTGGACCTGCTCATCCACATCGGTATCGACACCGTGGAGTTGAAGGGTGAAGGCTTCACGGCCTTGGCCAAGAAGGGCGATACCGTCACTGCCGGCACGCCGATCATCGCGGTGGAGGCGAGCAAGCTGCGCGAGCGCGGCGTCAACCTCATCACCCCGGTGGTGTGCCCGACGGCCAAGCAGGTTGCCGGAGTCGACATTGCTCGCGAGGGCCATGCCCTGCCAGGCGAGGTCGCCGCAACCGTCAAGCGCAGCAACTAATCTGATTCGGTTCAGCCCAGACATAAAACTGCCCTAGTTGACAAAACCCATGCTGCTTCATGCGGTGAGGAGCGAAGGTTTTGGCAACTAGGGCAGTTTTGGCTTGGTGGGTTCTATGCCTTGAGAAAACAAGCAGAGAAAAATGAGCGTGGGCTAGTCGGTGTGGCTTAGCAGGCGCGGCACCACTTTGCCCGTGGCGTTGCGCGGCAGCTTGTCTAGGAAGTGGACGTCGCGCGGCACGGAGTGGTCGGCGAGGTTCTCGCGGACCCAGGTGCGGATGCTATCGGCAGTCACGGTGTTGCCCAGGGCATCCCGCGTGGTTACTGCCCACACGGCGATGCGCTGGAAGGTGGTCTCATCCTCCACGCCGCCGGCGTGCACCTCCGCGATGCCCGGCATGGCCTCAAGAACCTCCGTCACCGACTGCGGGTGCACGTTCTCACCACCGACGATGATCATGTCATCGGCGCGGCCCACCACGTGCAGGTAGCCGTCGGGGTCGATATAGCCCAAGTCCCCGATGGAGATGAGGCCATCAACCTTGTTGAGCGGAATCTTCGGGTTCGTATAGCCAATGAGCGCGGTGGAATTAGTCAGGTAAATCTCGCCGACCTCGCCGCGCGGGACCTCATTGCCTTCCTCATCGAGGATGCGCAGCTTGGTGCCGGAGGCAATCTTGCCGCCGATGGTCGGGTCCTTAGCCACCTCTTCCATGGTGGCCGTCGATGCCAGTGCTAGCTCCGTGGAGCCATAAACATTGCAGAGAATCGGGCCGAAGCGCTCGTGGGTTTCCTTGACAATCTCCGGGGTCAGCGCGTGCCCGGCGGAGGCAATGAACTTCAGGCTTGAGGTGTCATGCGCCGAATCCGGGTCAACCTTAACCATCTGGCGGAAGAAGACGGGGGAGGAAAGCAGGCCATCGAGCTGGTAGCGCTGGATATCATCGAGCGCGGCCGCCGGGTCAAAGACACGGCGGGTGACAATGGTATTGCGCAGGCCCAGAGCGATGTTAAGGCAGGCCCAGCCCCACGTGTGGAAGATGGAGGCGGTCATCTGCACCTTTTGGTCCCCGCGCCACGGCACCGCATCCACGATGGAGGCAACCACCACTGGCAGCGTGGGCTCCGGGCGCATGATTCCCTTGGGAATACCCGTGGTGCCGGAGGACATCAGCACGATATGCCCGTGCTTGGGCCAGGTGGGAAGCTTGTGCTTCTCGACGTCCCGCGGGTTCTCCACGATCTTGCGCAGCGATGCCGCCTGCGCCAGCTCAGCGGGAATTTCCGCACCGGACTCGTGGCCAATGACCACGTGCAGGCCATCAATGGGGCTAGCGCTATTGGTGGGATTAGAGTCGTCGGCGGGGGCGAGGCGGTCAACGAATTCATCGTCAATGACCAGCACGTTGATGCGGTTTTCCTCGATGCATCCGGCAAGCTGTTCGGGGGAAGATCCAACGTTGAGCAAAAAGATGTGTGCCCCCGCATAGCCCTTGGCGGCCAACGGGGTGATGATGCCACGGCCGTTGCGTGCCATAACACCGAGGCGGATCTCGTCGAGGCCTAGGGAGCGCAACCAGCGCGCAAAGGTACGGGAATGATCGCGCAGTTGGCGGTAGGTGAGTGCCCCGTCATCGTCGATAAGCGCTAGGCGTTCTGGGCAGGTCATGTATGCCTGCTCCACTTCGCGGGCGGTGGTGAAGCGGTAGCGCGCGAGAACCGGTGCCGTCAAGGCCACCGCCCGCGGGCCGCCGGCGGGGCTAATGAGGCCTGCGCGGAACAGCGAGGGGATAAAACGCCCGAGGGCAGCGGCGTGAAAGGTTACATCAGAAAGCTTCATAAGGTTCTCATCGAAAAGAGGGGAAAAGAGGTTACGGGGCGGCGGGGGAGCCGCAATAAAAACGACAACCTGTTACAGGTGTTGCTATTGTTACATAAGCTGCAACCGCTAGCGTAGTCTATTATGGTTTCGGTCTAGAACATACTCTCTTGGAAGGACATTAGTCACGTGAAGTCTACTCAGCGCATTGCCACCCTCTGCGCCGCCCTCCTCGTGGCGGTTGGATTGGCCCAAGCTCCCCAGGCTGTTGCCGGCGAGCGTAACCTCGTTGCCTTCGGTGATTCCGTGCTCGCGGATCCGCAACTGGATGTGTATCTGTCCTCGCGATTGGGCTCTTCTCAGCGCAACCCGAGCTTGAACTGCCCGTCCGGCAATAACTACGCCAAGCGCACCGCCGCCAAGCTGGGCATGCCGGTGGCGGACTTCTCCTGCTCGGGTGCTGTGTCCATGTCCCAGGGGCCGCAGGTGAATGCGCAGATCGACGATGCCATTCGCCGTGGCGCGCTCAGTGCGGACACCCAGCGCGTGCTCTTTTCTAGCGGGTTCAACGATACGTATAACAACGCCGGGCTTTCCGACGGTGACCTGCGCGCCCGCTGGGTCGGCGCCAATGCACCGCTGATTCACAAGATCCGTGCGGCAGCGCCCAATGCCCGCATCCAGATCGTGGGTTACCCGACCATTGGCTCGGGCGACCGCTACTGCCTCCTCCACTTTGGTCCGAAGCCGGCCGATGCCACGGCCCTGCCGATGGTGCAGCGCTATGAAAACGTCGCGCAGTGGATGCAGGTGGACCTGGCGCACGCTACCGGAGTTGAGTTCGTGGACATGAAGCCGATGACCTGGGATCGTGGCATGTGTGCCGGCGCCGACAAGCGCCTGTGGGCGGGTCTGGTGGACTTCTCCGCGGGGCCGGGCAACCTGCCGCTGCACATTAATGCGCGCGGTCACGAGTTTGTGGCCAACCACCTCGCGAGCTTCTAGAAACGTGTTCTTCTGACTTTTAGGCCCGGGCTACATTGCCTGGGCCTTTCGCGTACCCTCGCGGACATGACTGTTAATGAAAACCTAAATGAAAATAACTCTCAGCAAGGCTCGGAGATTGTCCGCGGCGTGATTGCGCGCGCCAAGGGAGAGCCTGTCGAGACCGTTAACATCGTCGTGCCCGCTCCAGGCGAGCACGATGTCGTGGTCAAAATTCAGGCCTGCGGCGTCTGCCACACCGACTTGGCTTATCGCGATGGCGATATCGAGGATGCCTTCCCGTTCCTGCTCGGGCATGAGGCGGCGGGCGTCGTCGAGCGCGTGGGCGATGCCGTCACCCACGTCGAGGTCGGTGACTTCGTGGTACTCAACTGGCGCGCGGTGTGCGGCGAGTGCCGCGCCTGCAAGAAGGGCGAGCCGAAGTACTGCTTCAACACCCACAATGCCTCCGCGAAGATGACGCTCGCGGACGGAGATAAGGACGCCGGCACCGAGCTCACCCCAGCGCTCGGCATCGGCTCCTTCGCCGAGAAGACCCTGGTCCACGAAGGCCAGTGCACCAAGGTCAACCCGGAGGCAGACCCGGCGGCCGCGGGCCTGCTGGGCTGTGGCGTGATGGCCGGTTTGGGCGCTGCTGTTAATACCGCGGACGTTAAGCGCGGCGAGTCTGTCGCGGTTTTCGGCTGCGGTGGCGTGGGCATGGCGGCTATCGCCGGCGCGGTGCTGGCGGGTGCCTCCAAGGTTATCGCCGTGGACCTCGACCCAGACAAGCTGGAGCTGGCCAAGAAGTTCGGCGCTACCCACACCGTTGCGGCGAAGGATAAGTCTGAGGACGAGGTCATCGAGGCAGTGCGCGAACTCACCGAGGGCTTCGGCACCGATGTGGCAATCGATGCCGTGGGCATCCCGGTCACCACCCGCCAGGCCTTCTACTCCCGCGACCTAGCCGGCCGCATGGTCATGGTGGGCGTGCCGAACCTCACCAGCCGCTTCGACATCCCGGCTATCGATTTCTTCGGACGCGGCGGATCGCTGAAGTCCTCCTGGTACGGCGATTGCCTGCCGGAGCGTGACTTCCCCATGTACGTCGACCTCTCCCTGCAGGGCCGCTTCCCGCTGCAGGACTTCGTCACCGAGCGCATTGGTCTCGACGACGTCGAGGAAGCCTTCGCTACCATGAAGGCCGGAAAGGTACTTCGATCCGTAGTGGAGCTGTAAATGATCATTGAACAGTTTGTAACCTCAGGAAAGTTCCGTCTGGATGGCGGTGAGTGGGACGTGGACAATAACGTCTACATCCTGGCCGCTGGTGGCGCATCAAGCGACGCCGAGTGCTATATCATCGATCCTTCCCACGACGCCGAGCGCGTCATCGAAGAGGTGGGACAGCGCACCGTCAAAGGCGTTATCCTCACCCACGCGCACAACGACCACTGCGAGCTCGCACCCCAGGTGGCTGAGCACTTCGGTGTGTCCGTGTACCTGTACCCGGATGACCGCCCCCTGTGGGAGGAAACGCACGAGGATGCGACCTTCGTGCCGCTGGAGGATAACCAGCTCTTTACCGTGGGCGATAGCGACTTCGTGGTCTTTCACACGCCGGGTCACTCGCCAGGATGCGTGGTGCTTTATATCGCGGACGAGGCCACGCTGCTGTCGGGAGATACCCTCTTCAATGGCGGGCCGGGTGCCACCGGCCGCAAGTACTCCGACTTCGACGTCATCATCGAGTCCCTGCGCAACCGCGTGCTAAACCTTCCGGCGGAGACCCGCGTCCTGCCGGGCCACGGCGATGAAACCACCATTGGTGCGGAGGCCGCGCGCATTGACGAGTACATCGCGCGCGGTTACTAACCCTTAAACCTTGGCCTAGAGCTAAGCTCTAGGCCGTCCTCGGCCGGCCCTAGGCCGGCGTGCGGGCTGCTTTCACTCCCACGGCTACTGTGGCAGCGAGTGAGAGTCCAAACCAGACCCACGCATCCGCTACGCCCGCGCTGAAGGCGCGGGCTTTTTCTTGCACCGCGAACTGCGCATCCGTGCTTAAGACCGCGGGCAGGGTCGCGCTGCCATAGCTCACAATGAACAGCACGCCGATGAGTACGAAGAACGCGCCCGAGACAATGGAGAGAGTATTCGTGCGCACGGGGCCGAGTACCACCTCGCGCCCGCGCAGCCAGGACCACGAACCTACATCGAGGCGCTCCCACAGCGCAGCCAGCACAAAGAGCGGTGCGGCCATTCCTGCGGCATAAGCCACCATGATGAGCCCGCCATAGAGCGCGCTGCCGGACGCTGCGGCCGTGGTGAGAACAGCACCCAAGAGTGGGCCTGCGCAAAAGCCCGCGAAGCCATAGACCGCGCCGAGCAGAAATACCCTGCCCCGCGCTTTACCGGACAGGGAATCCATGCCGGGGATGCGGAAACCGCCTCCCAAGGCGGTAAAGATTCCCAGCGCAATGATGATCCAGCCCGCCACTGTGATGACCTGGCCGCGGTATTGTGCAAGCAAGGCAGCCAGCCCCATGCCGATGGGCACGAGCGTGGTGCACAGGCCTAAGAAAAACACCACAGTCTTTAGCAGCAGCTGGCGCTGCGACTCAAAGGCATAGGCAAAGAAGGCCGGCACCAACAGCGCTGAACAGGGGCTGATCAAGGTCAGCACACCGGCGATGACGGCGCCAAAAATTCCGATGCTCATACGCTCACCCCTAGTGCATAACCGCCTAAGAATGCGGTCAAGATAACCAGTGCGATGAAGACCCACACAATCAGTGGTGGTTTAGGCATTGGCCGCCTTTCCCAGCTGCTCCTGGATGGCCTGCTCAAAAACCTCTAGGGGCTGAGCACCACTGACGAACTGATCTCCCACCACGAAGGCCGGGGTGCCCGTAATACCGATCTGGGAAGCGTAGCTGGTGGCTGTCTCGATGACTTCGGTGTAGGTATCGTCCGTGGCCTGCTGGCGGAACTTATCCAAGTCCGCAACGCCGGCCTTCTCAGCAAACTTCATGAAGTCCTCGATGCCGAACTCGGGGTGACCACTGATGTCCTTGCTAGCGGTGTAGAGCTCGTGCTTGAACTCCTGGAACTTACCCTGTGCCGCGGCCGCGCGCCCAGCCTTAGCAGCCTCGACGGCGGCGGGGCCGTTCACGGGGAAGTCATTCCACTCGATGCGCACCAAGCCCTTTTCCACGTACTTTTTAAGGATATCCGGCTCGGTGGCATTAGCGTGGCGGGAGCAGAATGGGCACTCGAAATCAGAGAACTCCGAAATCACCACAGGCGCATCCACCGCGCCCACGGCGAAAGGATCATTCTCCTTCTTGCGGTGCACCACCGTGATATCCCCGCTCTTGGTATCGCCGCCGGGGCCGAAGATCATCGGGTCACCCTTGCCGTCGGAGAATTTCGTGCCGGGTGTGGCCTTGTCAGCGTCCTTCGCTAGGTCTTCGGTGGGTGCCGTGCTCGTCGCGGTCTCCTGCGCTGCGTGAGTTCCTTCATCGTTGGAAGAAGCACGTTCCGCCAGCAGGAAACCAATGATGATGGCCAGAATTACAATGATCACCAACAATCCCCACGCCACGGGGCTGATGGTGGATAGCGCTGATTTCTTCGAATCACTGGTGGGGCGAGAGGATGAACTAGGCATGCGATTACCTTAACGCGTCTGGGCCCGTTTGGGTGATGGCGGCTCCTGACACAGGGCGAGGGACGCTTATGTACGTCTTGACACTGAGCGGCGAGGCTTAAGCACGTACGGATCGATCAAATAAGGGCTCAGATACCGCCGGCAGGTTTCGACACTTATTTGATCGATCGGTACCTTGGGCTCAATCTTCGTGGGCGGCGGCGAGGAGATAACGGCCATAGCCGGACTTCAGAAGGGGCTCGGCCAGCTTGGTGAGTGCTGCGGCATCGATGAAGCCCTCTTCGAAGGCAGCCACCTCCGGCGAACCAATGACGGTGCCGGTACGCTTCTGCATCACTTCGACGTAAGCCGAGGCCTCACTCATGGAGTCCACCGTGCCGGTATCCAGCCAGACATCACCGCGCTGCATGCGCTTGACGCGCAGCTGCCCGCGGCGCAGGTATTCCTCGTTGACGGCGGTGATTTCTAACTCCCCGCGTGCGCTGGGCGTGATTGACTTGGCAATCTCCACCACGGAATTGTCGTAGAAGTATAAGCCCACCACCGCATGGTTGGATTTGGGGGCGGCGGGCTTTTCCTCGATGGACAGGGCTTGGCCGGAGTCATCAAAGTCCACGACGCCATAGCGCTGCGGATCGGAGACCTCGTAGGCAAAGATGATGCCGCCGCCTGGGTGGCTGCACTCATTCAGCGCAGTGGAAAAGCCGTGGCCATCAAAGATGTTGTCGCCCAAAACGAGGGCTACGTCGTCGTCACCGATGAAGTCTTCGGCGATGAGGAAGGCCTGCGCCAAACCTTCGGGCCGGGGTTGGACCGCGTAGTGCAGCATGAGGCCGAGCTGCGAGCCATCACCGAGCAGGCGCTGGAAGGCTGCTTGGTCCTCCGGGGTGGTGATGATGAGGATCTCGCGGATACCGGCCTGGATCAGGGTGGTCAGGGGATAGTAGACCATCGGCTTGTCATAGATGGGCATGAGCTGCTTCGAGATGCCCTTGGTGATGGGGTAGAGGCGGGTCCCAGAACCGCCAGCGAGGATGATGCCCTTCATGGGCTTCAAGCTTAACGGAGGAGATGCCCGCGCTGGCGTACGGCGGCGCGGACTGGTGAACATAACACTTAACTTCCCACTTAACATAACACCTGGGAAGTTAAGTGTTATGTCGAGTGTTATGTTCTATTTGCGCAGCCTGTAACGCTGTTTGGGGCTGCGTCCGGGCTCCGTCTTCTCTGCGATGTTATCGCGAATGAGCTCATTCAGTGCGTTCTGGACTGCTGTGCGGCTGAGCTTTGTAGCCTCAACTAGCTCCGTTGTGGATACGGACGGACTGCCGTGGAGTAGGTGTTCCACGTGATCGCGGGCGGTGCCATAGCGTTCCTGGCTGGCTACCCTGCGCCGGTGGAAAATGATGGTAAAGCTGTCGAGCCGATTGATCATTTCTGGCTTAGGCATGAGTGCATCAGCCAAGGCCTGGTGGATGGTGGCGATGCCCGTGCCGCGGTTCTCTGCGGCAACGCCGCCTTCAGGCAAGGGAATGTCCTCGAGGAACGTGGTAAGGCGCTGATTGCGGGTAGAGCTGACGCCAGCTTCTCCAAGATTACGGAGCGTAACCCCGCCATAAAGGCCGCCGGGGTTAGTGATTTCCAAGCGGTCAACAAACATGTTGATCTGAACTTGGCTGCCGCGAGCTGTCGGGGAGTAGTCGCGGTGCATGAGCGCATTCACTAATGCTTCACGGACAGCGACGAGGGGGTAATCCGGAAGTGCGGTCCGGGATTTGTCGCCGATAAAGCCGGCGGTGCGCATGTTCTTCTTTACGATGTCGATGCCTGCGCTCACTAGTTCCGGAATTGTCCCGTGAAGGGTAGCGCTATCGAGTAAGCGAATCCCCGTTGTGACATCGCCTTTCGACGTACCAGGGAAGAGAGCGAAGGTGACCGTTAATCGGGGGAAGAATTCCTGCGGATAGTCCCCCATGACAAGAAGTGAGGCCAGCGTGGGGTGGCCGTCCTTGAGGACTCGCAGGCGTTTGAGTGTTGTGTCCTGTCCATTCGCAAAGGTCTTGGGGCGGCGCTCTTTCTGCACTTGGAGGAAGTCATCAAGAGTGGCGCCCTCAATGTCTTCCAATGTGGCATCCGGGATGGCATCTTCATCCCAGGTCGGTTGTGCATGCTCTTCAACGAGTCGATTAACCTCGTACTGGGGCAGGCGTGTGTCACCATCACCGGTGCGAATGTAGCTCCCTTTGTATAGTCCCCTTTCGGCCACATAGCAGGGCTTATCGCGTGCGGGAAGCTCATCGATCTCTGCGACGAGTATGTGGCTGCTTTCAAACTCGATGACGTCGATCCGCGGGCAGACCGGTGGGATGAGCTGTTGGCAGCGTGTTTCCAATTGGTCTTGGGCGGTGGAGGCGGAGAATTTCTTAATCGGGGTGAAGTCGTCCTGCTCTGACAGGCCGATGATAAGGGTTCCGCCGTTTCCGTTTGCGAAGGCGCTGAGGGTGGAGAGTACTTTTTTGCCGACAGAAGATTTGACCTCTACAGACTGTTTATCGCTTCCAATGACGCGGAGCTGTGCGATCAGTTCGGAGAGTGTTGTAGGGGTCATGAGCAGGCTTTTCTCTTGGTACGACCCAACATAACACTCAACATACCACTTAACTTCCCAGGTGTTATGTTAAGTGGGAAGTTAAGTGTTATGCCGGGTAAAGGCCCAGGTAAACCGCCAAAGCGGCCCGCCAATTCATCGGTTTAAAGCCAGTGGCTTCAATCTTGGACAGGTCGAAGGTGGACTCCTTCGGGCGAGGAGCCTCGGGCCCGGCGATCTCGCGGTACTGCTCGGTGCTGACCGGCGTGACATTGGCGGGATCCTGGCCCACACCGGTGAAGACGGCCATGGCGATCTCATCGCGGCCCACCACATCGCCCGAGTTAGAGATGTTGTACACGCCGTATGCGGCGTTGGTCTTGAGCAGGTGGATGATGCCCTTGGCCAGGTCCTCGGCAAAAGTGGGGCGCCCGCGTTGATCGTGGATGACGGAGGGCTTGACTCCCTTATTCGCCAGCGAGCGCATCGTGGCCATGAAGTTGGCACCGTCGCCGAATACCCACGAGGTACGGATGACATAGTGGCGCGGCGCGGTTTGCGCGGCGGTATCGCCCGCGGTTTTCGACGCCCCGTAGGCCGACAGTGGGGAGGGCATTTCCTCCTCGGAGTGAACCTCGTTAGAGCCGTCGAAGATATAGTCGCTGGAAACGTGCACCAAGGTCAGGTTATTCTCCGCCGCAATGCGCGCGAGCTTCGCCGGTGCAGAAGCGTTGACTGCCCAGGCCGCGGCGCGATCGTCCTCCGCGCCGTTGACATCGTTGTATGCCGCACAGTTGATGATGGCGGAGTACTGCTTCCACGCGCGTGCAGGCGGGTTGGTGATATCGAAGTCTAAGTGCCCACAGAACTCCACCGCGCCCAAGCCAGCGGAGGGCAAGAACTTCTTTAATGCGCGACCCAGCTGCCCGTTGGCGCCGGTGACTAGGATGCGGCGAGGTGGCATGGGGGTAACGGCGGCAAGCGCGGGGTGCTCCTTGTCTTTGTCGGAGATCTCCGTCGGTTCCAGCGGCCAGTCCACCATGTCCAGGTTGACGCAGGTGTACTCCGCATCCGGGGACCAGTGGTCATTGACCAGGTAGGAGTAGGCGCAGGCCTCCAGAGCCTGGAAACCATTAGCCACGCCCCGCGGCACGAAGACGGCCACGTCCTCGCGCAGCTCGTGGGTTACCAGTTGGCCAAAGGTAGAAGAGCCCTCACGCAGATCGCACCACGCGCCGAAGGCCCGGCCGGAGGCTACGGAGACGAGCTTGTCCCAGGGCTCCGCGTGCAACCCGCGCGTAACCCCCTTCTCCGCATTGAAGGAAACGTTGTTTTGCACCGGTTGGAAGTCAGGCAAACCTGCCGCCACCATCTTCTCACGCTGCCAGTTCTCCTTGAACCAGCCGCGGTTATCGCCGTGGACGTCGAGCTCCACAATGAGCAGGCCCTCAATGGCCGTTGACTGCACCTTCATGGTTTCTTTACTGTCCTTGCTTTGCGTAGTTGGCTTCGACTTCTTCCTTGCCTGGGCGCCACCAGTCCTCGTGTGCGCGGTACCACTCAATAGTGGCGGCCAGGCCCTCCCGTAGATCCGTATAGCGCGGGCTCCAGCCCAGCTCGCGGCGCAGCTTGCTGGCATCCATGGCATAGCGCTGGTCATGGCCCGGGCGGTCCGCCACGTGCTCAAAGCGCGCCCGGCCATTATCCGTCGCCCCCATGAGCTCACAAATCATCTCGATGACCTGGCGGTTGTTCGTATCCTCCTGGTCGGCGCCGATGTTATAGGTCTCACCGATGCGCCCGCGGTCCAGGATGGCCAGCACCGCCTCGTTGTGATCATCCACGTGAATCCAATCCCGCACCTGCTCGCCGGTGCCATAAAGCTTGGCGGGCTGGCCTAGAAGCAGGTTGGTGATTTGCCGTGGAATGAACTTCTCAATGTGCTGATACGGGCCATAATTATTGGAGCAATTCGAAATGGTTGCCCGCAGCCCAAAACTGCGCACCCACGCACGCACCAGGTGATCCGAGCCGGCCTTCGTGGCCGAATAGGGCGAAGAGGGGTTATAGGGAGTCTCCTCGGTGAAGTAGGTATCGGCGCCAATCTCCAAATCACCAAAAACCTCATCGGTGGAGACGTGGTGGAGGCGCACATCGTGGCGGCGGCAGGCCTCCAGCAGCACGAAGGTGCCCATGATGTTGGTGTGGAGGAAGGGTGAAGGATCCCGCAAAGAGTTGTCATTGTGGGATTCCGCTGCGAAGTGCACCACGGTATCCGCCTGGGACACGAGCTTGTCGACGACCCCCTCATCCGCCACGTCCCCCACCACGAGCTCGGCGTCCACGCCGTCGAGATTGGCGCGATTGCCCGCGTAGGTGAGCTTATCTAGGACGGTGATCTCCACCTCCGGGCGCTGCTGGGCCACGAGCCTCACGAAGTTTGCACCAATAAAGCCGGCGCCGCCGGTAACAAGCAGTCTGCGCATGGTCTCCCAGTTTAGAGCATGCAGTGCTCACGGTACTGCCGGGATGAAGCGGCCGATTTTTATAGCGGGAAGCGCGGCAGCTCCGGCTTATCCAACCACTGGGCTAGGAGCTGGTCGACGTCACCCGGGTTCTCCGCTGCCTCGCGCATGCGGCTGATGAGATCCTCCGGGGTTACCACCGAGTGCTGTGCTGCGGTGAGGTACTCGCGCACCGTGCGGAAGAAGGCCTCATCACCCACGAGGCGGCGCAGTGCGTGGACGGTCAGCGCACCGCGCTTGTAGACGCGGTCATCGAACATATCGCGCGTACCAGGATCGCTGAGCAGAATGTCCTGCTTCTTGCGGGCCAGCACCTGATAATGCGAGCGTGCCGATTCATGTGCCGGGCGGCCATGCGCGTGCTCAAACCACAGCCACTCGCAGTAGCAGGCGAAACCTTCGTTGAGCCAGATATCCTTCCACTCTGTGAGCCCCACGGAGTTGCCGAACCACTGGTGGGAGAGCTCGTGCGCGATGAGCCGCTCGAAGACGTGATCCCCCTTGACGTGGTTGGAGCCAAAGATAGACAGGCCCTGGGCTTCGAGCGGGATTTCCAGCTCATCATCGGTAATGACTACCTGGTAATCGGCGAAAGGATAGTGGCCAAAGAGCGTGGAATAGAAATCCAGCATCTCCTGCTGCTGGGCGAATTCTTCGAGCACTACCTGCTTGAGGCGGGCCGGTGCCCACGCGCGGACGTTGGCCCCGAGCGGGATCTCGATGTACTCACCAACTTGGACCGTGGCGAGGTAGGTGGCCATGGGGTGCTTGACGCGGTAGTGCCAGCGCGTCATGGAACCACCCGCGCTACGGCGGGAGACCAGCTTGCCGTTGGAGATGACCACGAAAGGATCGTCGGCGGTAATGCGAATATCGTAGGTGGCCTTTGCGGACGGGGTGTCATCACACGGGAACCAGCTGGGCGCGCCATTGGGCTGGCTAGCTACCAAAGAGCCGGAATCCGTCTCCTCCCAGCCGATCTCACCCCATGGCGTGCGCAGCGGGCGGGGTGATCCGCCATAGCGAATCAGCAGTTCAAACTCTTGGCCTTCCACGATTGTGTCGGCGAAGTTCAAGCGCAGCTTCCCACCGGATAGGCGGAACTTGGCCACGCGCGGTGCATGCTTCGCCGTGATGCGACGAGCGACCATGGCGCCGCCGAGGTCGAGGGTGAGCTTGTCCAAGTCCTCCAACGCGCGAATATGGAGCACAGCTTCGCCTTGGAGCATGTTGGGCTCCACGCGGTAGGCCAGATCCAAGTCATAGTGGGTGACTTCGAAGCCGAGGTTGAAGTCCACCCCCGTGTAGCTATCCCGGGTAAGCGCGGCGTGGCCGCGGGCGGACGAGATATGCGAAAGGGCGGTAGAAAGCAGCTTCATAATGCCGCTATCCTACCGCCCTGCCTGGTTTATCCGAAGCCAGGGGAGCAGGCACGCCGCACCGCGACGTGCTCCGCTTACGATCTAGGAGCTGAAGGCTTCCTCAAAGGTGGGCCAGGACTTCACTAGGTCCTCGCGCCAGCCCGGCCAAGAGTGCGTGCCTACGTTGCGGAAGTTGTAGGTTGCTGGAATGTTCTGCTTATCCAGCTTTGCCTTGAGCATGTGGGTGCAGTGGTTAACGGCCGCTTCGATGACGCCGCCTTCCACCTGCAGCTGCGCCGAGCCCAGGTAGGCGGTCAACGGGCTGTAGCCCTTGTTGATGTAGTAGGACGGGGTATCCTGCTCACCGGCGAAGCCTGATGCGGAGGAGATGTACAGCTTGGTGCCGCGCAGCTTCTCGGAGTTCATCAGGGCGTCGTTGTAGCGGTTGTAGGCAGAACCCATCGGTCCCCACATCTGCTCCGGCTGGCCGCCACCGCGGTTCACGGTGAGGCGCAGGAACTCGTACTCAGTGGGGTAGGCGGTCGCAGCACAGCCGGCGAAGGAACCAACTGCGTCATAGAATCCCTGGTTGTGCTGAGCAAGCAGCAGCGAGGACGTCGCGGACATGGACATACCGGCGATAGCGCGCTTATTGCTTGCGTTCAGACGCTCCTCCAGCGGGCCAGGCAGCTCCTTGGTCAGGAAGGTCTCCCACTT
>NZ_KV818474.1:36189-123259 GCF_001814945.1 Corynebacterium sp. HMSC066C02
AGCTCCTTGGTCAGGAAGGTCTCCCACTTCTGCGGGCCCTTGAGGTACTTGCCGTTGGGATCCTCCAGCCAGTCGGTGTAGTAGGAGAAGGCACCTGCCTGCGGGACCACCACGTTGACGTCTTTGTCAGCGTAGAAGTCCACGGCATCGGACATGTACAGCCAGTCAGAATCTTGCTCGGCGGAACCAGCGCCGTTGAGCAGGTAGACCGTCGGGCGGTCCGGGTTCTTGGCCGGGATGACAGCAAGCGGAATGGCGCGGCCGTTCATCGCCGGCGAGGTAGCCTGCAGCTTCAGAACGCGGGCGTCATCCTTGTAGTGGTCATACCACTTCTGGCTCTCCACCTCCGGGGTGACCTGCAGGTCCGAGATGGTGGATAGGGCAGTGTCACCCGCAACCTGCTGCGCGGTGAGGGTGGCAGCACCCGCAACGGGGCTGACCAGCGCGGCGGCACACAGCGCGCCGGCGGTGAGGAGAGAGCTAAGACGCTTCATAACGTTCCTTATTCAATAATTGGTACGGCGAATAGAGCTTAGTGCTCGGTCGCCTCAGTATCTACTGGCAGGGAATCAGCGGGGGCCTCGGTGTCTGCCTCTGCCTCATCCAGTTTCGCATCCTGACTATCGGCCTCGGCATCCATTTCGTTAGCGCCCGGCTCCTCATCTGCTGCATAAGTTGCCGCTACCGGCGCGGAAGGATTCTCGGGAAAGAAGGCTTGCGCGAAGGTAGGCCACGAGGAGTTGACGTCGTCGTACCAGCCCGGCCAAGAGTGGGTACCGGTGTTGCGCAGGTTGAATACGGCGTCGACGCCCTCGCGCTCCATCTTTGCCTTCAGATCATGCGTGCAGGCGTTCATAGCAGCCTCGATGACGCCACCTTCAACCACGAGGGTGGAAGAAGACTTGAAAGCCTGGGATGAGCCCGAGTTTGCAATCTTGGAAGAACCCAAGTCAGTTGCCCCAGCCAAACCGGAGTTGGCGGAAACGTAGACCTTGGAGTTGCCCATGTTGTGCTTCGTGGCGTTAATGAGGCCATCGTTGTAGCGGTTGTAATCGCCGCCCTTTGCGCCCCACATCTGCTCGGTGCTTCCGCCGCCGCGGTTTACCGTGAGCTGCGCGTAGAAGTTCGGCAGCGGCGTCGAGGTAGCAGCGCATCCGGAGTAGGAGCCGATGGCATCGTAGAAGTTCGGGTTGTGCTGGGCCAGCACGAGCGAGGAGGTTGCGGACATGGACATGCCGGCGATGCCGCGCTTGCCGTTGCCGTTAATGCGCTTCTCCAGCGGTCCCGGCAGCTCCTTGGTCAGGAAGGTCTCCCACTTCTGTGGGCCCTTGAGGTAGCCGCGGTCCGGGGTGCTCAGCCAGTCGGTGTAGTAGGAGAAAGCACCCGCCTGCGGGATGACGACGTTTACGTTGCGGTTAGCGTAGAAGTAAGGAAGGTGCTGCACACCCTTTGCCTTCGGATCAAGATCCTTGCCAAAGGTGGAACTAATCCAGTCCATTCCCTGCTCGGCGCCGCCGGCACCGTTGAGCAAGTAAATGGTGGGGCGGGAGGCATCAAAGGTGCCGTCCGGGGTGAGCACTGCGAGGGGGACGTCGCGGTCCATTGCGGGTGCGGTGGCCTTAAGGGGCTTCACCAATTGACGGTATTCCCCGTACCTGAAGACGTAGCCCATCCACTTCTTTTTTTCCGGAAGCTTGTTGATCTTGGGCTCGCTGAAATTGGTGTTTCTGTCGTTAAGAGCAGCTTCATATTCCTCTCGAGATGGCAACGGGTTGCCGGCATCATCCTTGGGCAGGTATTCCTCGAGCTCGTCGTAAAGGTCGATATCGGAAATCTGGGATTTTTCAGCGTTACCGCGGATTTCATCCGGGTCAATGTCGGATGCGCTGGCGATAGGGGATACAACGGCGCCGAGGGCTAAGGCTGATGCCGCTGCCAGCGTCGTGAGAGAGCGCGCAATCTTCATGGAATCTCGCTTTCTTGATGATGAGCGGAAGTGTAGGGGCAAGTTTAAAAGATGCTCCGGACAAACCACCCTTGAAATGGGCAAAAGTACTGATAGACGGGTGATTCAGTACCCCCGAAGATAAGGGTAGCGAGATTAAACATACCAAGTTATTAGAGTGAATGGTGGTATTGAAGTTGAAACCGTGTCATAATCTTTCCGCGCCTATTCCTGGGTTATGTAACGCAACGACAGTCTCGTTCGTTAGTGGAGCTAGGTACCGAGACCGCCTCCGGCGGCGGCCGCCTGCATCGCTGTGACCTCGCGGGAGGGGTGCCGCGTAAAGTCGCGCACGCCGCTCAAATACCAACAGAAAGAAGAAGAATGAACTTTTTTGACACCATCCTCGTTTCCATCAACCAGGTGCTGGGCCAGATCGCTCACTTCGGCTCCTCCACGTCCTCGAAGGCTGCCCTGGACTGGGGTCTGTTCTAAGAAATCTGCAGGGGGTAGTGCCCCGCTTTCCTTCCCCTAATCCCCTTCATTGGGGGTTGGGGGTTTATTTGTGCCAGTTTGCATCCCGCGCGTTAGGCCTGCATCGGGACGGCTATGAACGTCCAGTGGGTACATGCTCGGGGGTGGTGGGACAGCGAGCCTAAAGTTACGTATCCTATAGAGCGTGACTAATGAACATTTTGACGTTGTAGTACTCGGCGCGGGCCCCGGCGGCTACGTGTCCGCCATCCGCGCTGCCCAGCTGGGCAAGAAGGTTGCCGTTATTGAGAAGCAGTACTGGGGCGGTGTCTGCCTCAACGTGGGCTGCATCCCGTCCAAGGCTCTTCTTAAGAACGCTGAGGTTGCACACACCTTCAACCATGAGGCAAAGGCCTTTGGTATTTCCGGCGATGTTTCTTTTGACTTCGGTGTTGCGCACAAGCGCTCCCGCAAGGTTTCGGAGGGCATCGTCAAGGGCGTGCACTACCTGATGAAGAAGAACAAGATTACGGAGATCAATGGTCTCGGCTCCTTCAAGGACGTCAAGACCATCGAGATTACTGAAGGTGATGACAAGGGTAAGACCGTTACCTTTGATAACTGCATTATCGCCACCGGCTCCGTTGTCCGTTCCCTTCCGGGCGTGGAAATCGGCGGCAACATCGTGTCCTTCGAGGAGCAGATTCTCAACGATGATGCCCCGGATTCCATGGTTATCGTCGGCGCAGGCGCCATCGGTATGGAGTTTGCTTACGTTCTAGCCAACTACGGCGTGGACGTGACCATCGTGGAGTTTATGGACCGCGTCCTGCCAAACGAGGATAAGGATGTTTCCAAGGCTATTGCCAAGGAATACAAGAAGCTTGGAGTGAAGCTCCTGACCGGTTACAAGACCACCGCCATCAAGGACAACGGCGACAATGTCACCGTTGAGGTCGAGTCCAAGGACGGCTCCAAGACCGATACGCTGACCGTGGACCGCTGCATGGTCTCCATCGGCTTCGCCCCGCGCACCGAGGGTTACGGCCTGGAGAACACCGGTGTCGAGCTCACCGAGCGCGGTGCTATCGCTATCGATGACTACATGCGCACCAACGTTGAAGGCATCTACGCCATCGGTGACGTCACCGCGAAGCTGCAGCTCGCCCACGTGGCTGAGGCGCAGGGCGTCGTGGCCGCCGAGGTCATCGCCGGCGCTGAGACCCAGCTGCTGGGTGACTACATGAACATGCCGCGCGCTACCTTCTGCAACCCGCAGGTTGCCTCCTTCGGTTACACCGAGGAGCAGGCTCGTGAGAAGTTCGCCGACCGCGACATCAAGGTTGCCACCTTCCCGTTCTCCGCTAACGGTAAGGCAGCTGGTCTCAATGAGACCGCGGGCTTCGTCAAGCTCATCGCTGACGGTGAGTTCGGTGAGCTCATTGGTGGACACATGGTGGGCTCCAACGTTTCCGAGCTGCTGCCGGAACTGACCCTGGCACAGCGCTTTGACCTCACCGCTGAGGAGATCGGACGCAATGTTCACACGCACCCGACCCTGTCTGAGGCCATGAAGGAAGCAGCCGAGGGTATCGGCGGCCATATGATCAACCTCTAAGGCCACGGCAAGAAGCCAAAACAAGAACTCTCCCCCTCAAACCCAGAAAGGGTTTGAGGGGGAGAGTTGGTTTTAGCGCCGTAGCGCGCCTGCCTTTAGCCGAAGAGCTTGGAGGACAGAACGAACGGTGCATTAACGATGGTTACGAGAAGGCCCTGAATCTGGCCAAGGAAACCGTTAGCAAAGCTGCTCATGATAGTGATCCTTTCGATAGGGGATATCGGTCATGTTCCATTATAAGAAATTCGACCATGGAAAATCTATGTATTTTGATAGGAAAAATCATGAGAAAGCTTTTTAAGGTCAATGTATATGGGCTGGCGGAAGCTTAAATGTCCAGTTCAAGATGTATAACAGGATTCCTGGGGGCGGATCTGTCCCCGGAAAAATTCATCCCGACTCTGGAGAGCGCTCCCCATAAAAGACAATAAAACGTTATTTGTGGTGTAAAAGCGTTCCTTTTGGCTAGTCCCTACTGCGCGTGTCGCGAGATCTGGTTAGTACGGCGCAACCGCGGAGCGGTGGGCATCAATGACTAACTGCTCGTTGATAGCGGGGAAAGCTCGCTGCGAACAGTTCTGTCGCGGGCAGGTGCGGCAGCCAGCGCCAATCGGGGTCGCGGAAGAAAGGGCATCGAGGTTCAGGCCCTGGGCGTAGACAGTGCGGTTGGCGTGGCGGGCCTCGCAGCCCAAGCCGATGGAGAAGAGCTTGTTGGTATCCCCGAAACGGCCTTGCGGGTAGCTCACCGTGCGCGAAACCCAGAGGTAATTGCGCCCATCCGGCATCTGCGCCAGCTGGCGGGAAATGGTGTTGGGGCGTGAGAAGGACTCGTAGACATTCCACAGCGGGCAGGTGCCGCCGGAGTTGGAAAAGTGCACGCCCGTGGCTGATTGGCGCTTGGACATGTTGCCGGCGCGGTCCACCCGTACAAAGGTAAAGGGGATGCCGCGCTTGTTGGGTCGCTGCAGCGTGGAAAGGCGGGAGGCAATGGTTTCATAGCCCACGCCGAAAACATTGCAGAGGTACTCCACGTCATACCCGGATTGCTCGGCCTCACTATGGATGAGGTTGTAGGGCAAAAGGATGGCTGCAGCGTAGTAGTTGGCGATTCCCCGCTTGGCCAAGTTGATCGAGGCATCCGAGGTGAAGGGTTCTTCGTCCACGAGGTGGCTAATAAGCTCACCCGCTTCCAGGAACCCCAGCTCCGCCGCCATGCGGAAGGCGCGCTGGCCCACGCTCAGGCGGCTGGCTAGGCGAAGGGTGCCGGTGTTCTTGTCAAAGCGGTGCAGTGTGCCATCCATGCGATCGGTGGTAAGAATCTCCACGCCGTGCTGGGATGTGAGCCTGTCATTCAGCGCCTGCTCGATATCGCGGATGTGGAAGGGGGTGACGCTGAGCTCCGCGGCAATTCCCTCCGCATGAATATCCAATTCATCGAGGTAATTCTGCCGGGCATAGAAGAAGTCCCGCACCTCGTCGTGAGGCATGGATAGCGCCTGGCTGCCATCCGAGCGGCGGGTGTCGGTGGCAAGCGAAAGCTTGTCGCGAATGTTGCGGTAGCGACGGTGGATATCCACGAGCGTGCGGGCAACGGTGGGGTGGTTATAAACCAACTCGGACAATTCCTGAAGCTCCACGGGGGAGGGGCAGATTTCCTGGTCTTGTACGACATCCTGGATTTCTGCCAGCAGGCGTGAGTCATCATCGCGGGAGAAGAACGTGGCATCAACGCCAAATGCTTCAGTGATTTTCAGCAAGACCGGGACGGTAAGCGGGCGCACGTCATGCTCAATCTGGTTGACGTAGCTCGCTGAAAGCCCCAGCGTAGCGGCGAGGGAGGCTTGGCTGAGATCACGTTCGCGGCGCAGCTGGCGCAGGCGCGAACCCACGTATGTCTTGCTCATGTGAGCTAGGTTACCTAGTGCCTTTCACTCATAACAATATTTTTGCAAGGAATGTGTGAAGTATTTTAACTCCGCTGCGAAGTGGGGGTGTTGGCAAGGTGCTGGGCGGGAAATGAAAGGCGGATACCAAGCGAAAGTTTGACACCTAAAGGGGTAGGGTCGTCACTCACGCCACACCCTGTGACAAAAGTCTCATCGGCGAAATGTTTTCGCAAGGTCAATATTGCGTAAAGGGAAGTGATCAAGGTAGAGCGGCAAAAGGGGTGGGGCACTTAAGGCAACCCTTGCCTTATCTCAAATCTTTCGGCGGGCTGTAGGAGGGGCAAGGGGCCTGCAAAGCAAAGAGATAACTAGTGGTCAGCGTGAAGTTCTGCGTAAGGTAAGGACGACTATGGAGGTGTCATGTCTGTAAAAAATCCTGACCGTGAAGCTCTCGCTCACGGCCGCATTACTAATGAAACGATTCGTCCTAAGCCGGGAATTCCGTCCTGGGCTTTGAAACTGACGATGGCAATTACCGGTCTGTTCTTCGCACTCTTCGTTGTGGGACACATGGCCGGCAACTTGAAGCTTTACCTGCCGGCTCATGACGGCCAGGAAGCCCTCGATGCCTACGGTGCATTCCTGCGCAGCATGGGTGATCCGCTGATTCCGAGCGGCCACCTTCTGTGGATCATCCGCATCGTTTTGCTGGCGTGCGTGATCGCCCACATTTACGGTGCCTTCGCGCTGACCGCTCGCTCCAAGGCATCCCGCGGTAAGTTCAAGCGCACCAACCTGATGGGCGGCATGGATTCCTTCGCGACGAAGACCATGCTGGTGACCGGCGTCGTGCTGCTCCTGTTCATCGTCTTCCACATCCTGGATCTGACGATGGGTGTTCAGCCGATCGCTCCGGAGGCTTTCGCTCATGGTGCCGTGAAGGCCAACATGATCGCTACCTTCTCCCGCTGGCCGGTGACCATCATTTACATCGTCGCCATGCTCTGCCTCTTCCTGCACCTGACCCACGGCATCCGCCTTGCGGCTTCCGACCTGGGTATTACCGGTGCAAAGTGGCGCGAGGTATTTGTCATCCTGGCGTACGTTGTCCCGGCCGTCGTGTGCCTGGCAAACATCGTCATGCCGTTGTCCGTCGCCCTGGGCTGGGTCAGCTAAAGGAGTTTTGAACCCATGACTAACGCGAATCCTGTGTCGAACGCGAACACTGAACTCAAGCGCGAGCACCCGAACTTCTCGCACCCGCAGTCCGTCGTCCCGGGCGTTAAGCCGGGCCGCATTCTGGAGTCCCACGAGCCGCACGGCGTCCCGATGAAAGACATGTGGAGCTACCAGAAGGACCACATGGAGTTGGTCTCCCCGCTGAACCGCCGCAAGTTTGAAATCATCGTTGTCGGCACCGGTCTGGCTGCTGGTTCCGCTGCGGCTGCCCTTGGCGAGCTGGGCTACAAGGTAAAGGTCTTCACCTACCACGACTCCCCGCGCCGTGCGCACTCCATTGCTGCGCAGGGTGGTGTGAACTCCTCCCGCCACAAGAAGGTGGATAACGACTCCGCTTACCGCCACACCAAGGACACCGTCAAGGGTGGCGACTACCGCTGCCGCGAGTCCGACTGCTGGCGCTTGGCTTATGAGTCCATCCGCGTCATCGACCACATGAACGCCATCGGTGCTCCGTTCGCTCGCGAGTACGGCGGCACCCTGGCTACCCGTTCCTTCGGTGGCGTGCAGGTCTCCCGCACCTACTACACCCGTGGCCAAACAGGCCAGCAGCTGCAGCTGTCCACCACGTCTGCGCTCTACCGCCAGATTGGCCTGGGCAACGTGGAGCTCTTCGCTCACCACGACCTGCAGGACATCATCACCTACACCGACGGTGGCAAGAAGCGCGCCGGCGGCATCGTGACCCGTAACCTCATCACCGGCGAGCTGAAGGCCTTCACCGGCCACGCGGTCATCCTCGGTACCGGCGGTTACGGCAACGTCTACCACATGTCCACGCTGGCTAAGAACTCGAACGCTGGCGCCATGATGCGTGCGTACGAGAACGGTGCTTACCTGGCTTCCCCGGCATTCATCCAGTTCCACCCGACTGGCCTGCCGGTGAACTCCGAGTGGCAGTCCAAGACCATCCTCATGTCCGAGTCACTGCGTAATGACGGCCGCATCTGGTCTCCGATCAAGGAGAAGGATGACCGCCCTGCCAACGAGATTCCGGAAGAGGAGCGCGACTACTTCCTGGAGCGCCGCTACCCGGCCTTCGGTAACCTCGTCCCGCGTGACGTGGCGTCCCGTGCCATCTCCCAGCAGATCAACAAGGGCCTGGGTGTTGGTCCGCTGCACAACTCCGTGTACCTGGATTTCCGCGACGCCATCGAGCGTCTGGGCAAGGACAAGATCCGCGAGCGTTACTCCAACCTCATCGAAATGTACGAAGAGGCCATTGGCGAGTCCGCTTATGAGACCCCAATGCGTATCGCTCCGACCTGCCACTTCACCATGGGTGGTCTGTGGACGGACTTCAACGAGATGACCACCATCGACGGTCTCTTCGCCGCCGGTGAGTGCTCCTGGACCTACCACGGTGCGAACCGCCTGGGTGCTAACTCCCTGCTGTCCGCTTCCGTCGATGGCTGGTTTACCCTTCCGTTCACCATCCCGAACTACCTGGCTCACCACCTGGGTGAGGCCAAACTGGCTGAGGATTCTGCTGAGGCCAACGAGACTGTCGCTCGCGCTCAGGCTCGCATCGACCGCCTCATGTCCATCCAGGGCCAGGACCCGCACGGTCCGGCGTACTACCACCGCCAGCTGGGTGACATCCTCTACTGGGGTTGCGGCGTGTCCCGTAACGTTGAGGACCTCAAGGTTGCCATCGAGAAGGTTCGCGAGCTGCGCAAGGACTTCTGGGCTAACGTCCGCATCACTGGTGAGGCCAACGACATGAACCAGGTCCTCGAGTACGGTCTGCGCGTTGCTGACTACATCGACCTGGGTGAGCTCATGTGTATTGACGCCCTTGACCGCGACGAGTCCTGTGGTGCTCACTTCCGCGAGGACCACCTCTCCGAGGACGGCGAGGCCGAGCGTGATGACGAGAACTGGTGCTTTGTTTCCGCTTGGGAGCCGGGCGCTGCTGAGGGCGAGTTCATCCGCCACGCTGAGCCGCTGTACTTTGATTCGATCCCGCTGATGACAAGGAACTACAAGTAATGAAACTGACACTTGAGATCTGGCGTCAAGCCGGACCGACGCAAGAAGGCAAGTTCGAGACCGTGCAGGTTGACGACGCCGCCGAGCAGATGTCCATCCTGGAGTTGCTCGACCACGTCAACGACCGCCTCATTGAGGAAGGCACCGAGCCTTTCGCATTCGCTTCTGACTGCCGCGAGGGCATCTGTGGTACCTGTGGCCTCCTGGTCAACGGTCGCCCGCATGGCCCGGGTCAGAACACCCCGGCCTGCCAGCAGCGCCTCTTCCAGTTCAAGGATGGCGACACCATCAAGCTGGAGCCTTTCCGCTCCGCTGCCTACCCGGTTATCAAGGACATGATCGTGGACCGCGCCAAGCTGGACCACGTCATGGAGCAGGGCGGCTACGTGTCCATGGATGCGGGTACCGCTCCGGACGCTGACACCCTGCACGTCAACCACGAGACCTCCGAGTACGCTCTGGATCACGCTGCCTGCATCGGCTGCGGTGCCTGCGTGGCATCCTGCCCCAACGGTGCTGCCCACCTGTTCACCGGCGCCAAGCTGGTTCACCTCTCCCTCATGCCGCTGGGCAAGGAAGAGCGTGGCCGCCGCGCACGCAACATGGTGGACGATCTGGAGCAGAACTTCGGCCACTGCTCGCTCTATGGCGAGTGTGCCGACGTCTGCCCGGCTGGTGTGCCGCTGACCGCGGTTTCCGCGGTTACCCGCGAACGCGCACGTGCTGCTTTCCGCGGCAAGGACGACTAAGCTATAGTCATTCACAGGATTAACAGGAACGAGAGAAAGTTTCAGCCATGAGCGACCTCAACCCGGCAGTTGCTGATCACCACAGCGAGACCTACCCGGAGTTCTCCGGTAAGATTCAGGACTCCTACATCGAGGGATATGACCCCGTTTCTTACGGCGCACCGCACTCTTCTTTGCTGCGCACCTCCACCTGGGTGGGCATGGGTCTGACTCTCTCGATTCTGCCGCCGCTGGGCATCCTGATCTGGGGCCTCGGCACCTGGCTCTACCCGGACGGCACCGCGGGTGCTGACTACCAGATCAACCTGATCGTGGGCGCCATCGCCAGCGTCGTCGTAGCCATCCTGGCTATCGCCGCCGTCAAGTATGGCCGCCGCTACTACCGCCAGTACCGCAAGGAAACCGGCCGCATCAACTAGGCACCTCCTAGGCCGTTGAACGCCTGAGTTTCTGTACTGACACCACAACAACCCCCACTTCCACACAAACACATGGGAGACCATGTGAGGAGGTGGGGGTTGTTGGTGTTTGAGGGGTGGGGTAGAGGGAGCACAGCGAAGCACAACGGGGAGTGGATGACTGAGGCGCCGGCGCTTGGCGACGCCTCCCGCCTCCCGCCACAATGAGAGGGAGGGAAGTGCTCAGAATGACGTCTTTAGGTCACTTGGTGTTTGCCTAATAGTTCTCCACTGCGTACATCACCACGCTTTGATAGAGTTCCCCGTCCACAGGCAGCGACCTTTCCATGAACTCTGTACGCACGACCTCGAAAACATTTGAGCTCCCGCGCGAGATAAGTGCATCATCTAACACTTGTGCAAACTGATCCTCAACTTGTGAGTTGCCCGCGTGAATCAACATCACGTCAAGCAGCTCCTGGAGACGACGATCCACGGGCGATTCATCGGGGACAATCTCGGCGCCACTAGCAAGTCCATTTTCCGGAAGCGCAATACCGTCCGCCTTATCCTCCATAGCAGCCACCGCCAAGCGCGCCATAGCAGCAGTGAGCACACTCAGTGCGTCCTCACCACCAAGAACAAGGTTGGTGAACTTGTCGCTGTCAGCACCCACGCCCAGAACAGCAGCAAGCACTTTATCGCGCATTTTCGGAGATTTCGCGAGCGCTTCCATCGGATTCTTTGTGGCGAGTACTTCCACTTCATCGTCCTTGGCGAGGGCCTCCCACACACCATGGACCATGCGGGTATTCGCCGAATTCGACATGTCAATCCCAGCAGCAGCGAATAACTCATTAACCTGCTCCACCGCTTGGTGAAATGCCCCTTGCAACGGGTCAGCCGCGCCACCGGTAGACACACGCCCGTCGAACCCAGGCACTGGCAGTGGTGTTCGAGAATCCTCAGTTTTGAGTTCCAAATCTGCTGTTTTATCTAGATCCCCAGTCACCGCTGTGGCGACAACATCCACGCCGGTGACGTAATCGCCCACGTGTTCCTTCTTACCGAGCTTGAGGTTGCGAACGAGGAGATCAGCGAAGATCGCGCGTTTATGTAAACGCACATCCTGGAAGTCAATGAACTGGCTTAAAAAGTCCCAAGCGTGAACGTACTTGACCAAGTTAGCGCGAAAATCTGTGGCTACGGCTTCGTTCTCCTTGTCTCCTGAGGAGAGAGCACCTAGATAGAAATCCGTCCAGCGCGTCACTATTGGGTCAATGCCGATCCGAATGAGGCTGTCCTTCTTCTTCACATCCACCTCTGGATCCATGACCACGTTGGCGAGGGCTTCCATTTCTCTCACGTCATAGAACTGAGAGGTATCCAATATACGAGCCAAATCGCTAAGCACGTTGGGATCAACGTCAGTATCGATAGACGCTTGTGAGTAGTACGGCTGGAATGCGTGCAGGATCGTCTCGGGGTCATTGATGAAATCGACCACGTAGGTTTTGGACTTCTTCTTCGCCGGAAGTGTGCGGTTAAGTCGAGACAGCGTCTGTACCGCCATAACCCCGGATAGTGGCTTATCCACGTACATAGCGGAAAGACGAGGCTCATCAAATCCGGTTTGGTACTTATTCGCCACGATCAAGAATTTGTAGGACTCACCATCAAACATCTTGGTGGTCTCCATACGGCGATTACCCTCAGGTGCGTTCTCATTATTGAGCGAGGATTCGGTGACAAGTTCTTCAACGTCTGGGTCTTTCGAAACATCCAATGATCCGGAAAACGCCACGAGTGCTTCCATTCCCCGGTATGCAGGGTCAGCCTGGATTACATCTTGAACCGCTCTAAACCAGGTGTATGCACTCATGCGGTCATCACAGACCACCATCGCTTTGGCGGTGGAGCCAAGCAGGTTACGCACGTTGTTGTGGAAGTGTTCGACGGCAACTTGTGCTTTGGAATGGATGGACTTCTCGTGGGAGCGAACGAACTGCTTGAGAGCGGACTTGGCTTCTCCAAGATTGACCTCATCTTCGCGCCCGAGCTTGTCTTCAATCTTGGCGTACAGGTTCAGCGAGATGTAGTTCTGGAGCACATCCAGAATGAAGTGTTCATCGATTGCTTGCGCCATGGAGTAGAGATCAAATGCCACGCGCTTGTCCGGATTATCCGTATCGGGTTCACCAAACACCGCAAGAGTTTTTGCTTTCGGGGTGGCGGTGAGCGCCACAATGGTGACATTGGAAGAGCGCGCCACAGCAGAGTCGCGCTGTTGCTGGAGTTTGTCCTTTTCGGCGCGGCTAAGCATGGCTGGCGGGGGTGGGATTAGCGCGTCCTTGTGGGACTCATCATCCGCTGACGAGACCTCCCCAGGTTCGGAAGCTGCAGCGGCCCGCGACGCTGCGTTCACGATCTCATCAGGTGTATCCGAAAGAGTCTCCAAAAGCGTGCGCGAAGCTTTACCGTGCTGGGATGAATGCGCTTCATCGATAATCACCAGCCAACGGCGGTTACGCAATTTCGGAGAACGATCAATCGTCTGCGCCAGCGCGGGGAAGGTTTGCAGCGTACAAGACAAAATCCGCTTGCCTTGGGTGAGGTAATGATTCAGCTTCTCCGACTTGGACGTGGCATCGTTGGTGATGTTGATGACCATTCCCTCGGAAGCCTGGAGCAGCGAAAGCCCATCAGCGACGTTCTTGTCCAGTACAGTGCGGTCAGTCACGACGATCACACAATCAAACAGTTTCGTGCCGTCAGTGTGGATCATCTTGTTCGCGCGGTGCGCCATCCACGCAATCGTCTTCGTCTTTCCCGAACCGGCAGAGTGCTGAATGAGGTAGCGCTTGCCCGTGCCGTTTGCGACAACATCGGCGGTGACTCGCTCTACAGAGCGCAACTGGTGGAAACGCGGGAAGATTAAGCGCCCTTCATTTCCTTTAGAGGACGGCTCCCACAGGGCGTAATCTTTTAGGATGCGCAACAGTAAATCCGGCGAGCAGACCCACTCCCAGAGGTAGGAAACGTTATAGCCATTCGGGTTATCGGGATTGCCCGCGCGCCCTTCTTCAGTTCCCTGGTTGAACGGGAGGAAAACCGTCTCCGCACCCTTCAACTCGGTGGTCATCATGACCTCGCGAGAAGACACCGCGAAGTGGACTAGGCAGCGTCCGGGATTGAGCAGCGGGCGCTTCGCCTTATTCGGCTTACGATCTTGCCTGTACTGACGAACAGCATCATCGATGGTTTGAGTGTTGTCTGTCTTGAGCTCCATCGTGATGACGGGAATTCCATTGACCAACAAAACAAGGTCAATTTCACTACCGTCACCTTTTTCGAAGTGTACTTGTTGGAGCACACGTAGGCGGTTGTTTTTCGCCTTCTCAATCACGTCCGTTTTCGCCGGGTCGTAAGGGAAGAATCCCGCCATGTCCGGGAAATTGACGGTGCCAAGATCTGTTTGGGTGAACGAGAAGCCATCTCGCAAAGTGCCGAGTAGTCCACCATTGACCTTTTTGGTGATTCCGTCCAACAGCGGAGTGGAATCGAGTTCTTTTGTCAGGCGATTGAGCAGTCGGTGTTCGCGGGATCGACGTTCCACATCGTTCGCAGTCGGCGGGATTGCGCGCTCATATTGCTCGGGGTACTGGGTTTTCAGCCAATGGAGTACGTCCTCAGGAAACAACCCAAGTTCGGGGGAGAAGCCCTTGTCGTTGGCTCCCTTATTCCAGATCCAGCCCTGGTCGTTGAGGGCTCGGCAAATAGTCTCTTCCATTGCTTCTTCGTGGACTGGGTTCACCATGATTAGACCTCTTTCCGCCCGGTAACGACTTCAGTGATCAGAGCTGTCTTACGTGCTTTCAGGTTCTCGATGAGTTGAGTGGATTCCTCGATGAGGGAGTCCATCTCGGAAGTTTCCTGTTCAAGCCTTTTCGCTTTTCTTCGTTGCTCTTCAATAGGTGGAACTGGCATCTCGAAACGTCTAATTACGTCCTGACTGATGTTGGGCTGTCCCCCACCACTACCAAGCAGTATGAGCTCACCCCTCTTCGCCCATAAACTTGAATAGAAGAAGTCCGGATCAATCTTATAGGGATTTGAGAGAACGCAGCATGCCTGATTGCAACTAGCGGGTACACTCAACCTTCCAAATCGACCGATGGTCGCGCCATACATCGCAATCAAAATCGATCCCGCAGGGTGTGTGCGTAATCCCGGAACTTTTTCAATCGCTTCTTGGGTGACGTATTTCTTTGTTTCAGTAATACTAATCTCTCGAAGCTCAGAGGTGGTTACCCATGGAATTCCGTTCTTTGATGGCTCCGTGTACCACTCATCTCCCCTAGGAGTAGTTCCGCTTCCTATATTTCCAAAGAGAAGACCAATTGGATACGTTGGGTACTTTTTCCCGCTCTCGTCTTGAGACGTGATTCTTGCAGTTAGAAGCACTTTTCGAGACTGAAGGTTAGTCACCAGCGCTTCCAGCTCGGCAATCAGCGCGTCCATCTCGCTGATTTCCTTATCGAGGTAATCCGCGATACGGTGCTGGGTCTCGAGATCGGGAAGTGGAATTGTCAATGACGAAACTACTTGCTGAGGAATCGAGACACGAGTAACTCCGTTTGCTCGTTTTTCCCAGTATTCGCCGGTTTCCCTAGCGAGCATCGAATAGTAGAGAAACTTTGGGAAAGCTTTTTGGGGATGAGCACGAAGAATTGTCAAGTGATAACCGCAGATGAGCGAATCATGAGTTGATTCTACGTATGCCGGGATGCCGATATCATCCGCTGTTTCGGAGTCCTTTGTGATAATGACATCACCCTCCGACAACCGGAGCCTCTCAATCTGATCCGGAGAAGCGGTTGCTTTCATGAAATCTAAATCCGCTGTGATCGTGTCGTTGTAGTAAACGTCCGTGTAGTTGCACAGTTCGACAGCGGGTTCATCCGGCTTTGATTTCTTATCGACATTCGATTGCAAGATTGCGGAGATTAACCCCAACTTGCTTGGCTGGAACTCAGTCATCTGAACGTACCTCCCCAAACATTGCGTAAATACGTTCCAGGGAGGCAGCAATATCTGCGTCCAACTCTTCCAAGGAGCGGGACTCTTCCGGCTTGTAGAACAGACGCGTCAACGGCAGTTCTGTGCCCACCTTTGCCAAGGATTCATCCCACTGCATATCCGGGACGAACGGCAACACTTCACGCTCCATGTGCTCGGATACGTCCTCCAGGTACGGCACACGCTCAATCACCTTCGAGGATGCATCCACAACGGGAAGTCCCTTCTCATCGAGGGAAGCGGGCGCGTTCTCGTCTTCAACTGCAAGTGATTTCATGATGTGTCTGAGAAGCGGTGCGCCCATCTTCACGCCGTGTACCTTGGCAGATGCTTTTAGCGCCTTCGGTAGATCGTTGTAATCGCGTCCTTTCATCTCGCGGACAACGTCCTCGTGCGCGGGGAAAGCAGACTTGTGCTTCATGGCTTCTGTAACCGTCTCATCAGTCATGTTTACGGCGTAGTGCGCCACCTTAAACATCGGCACGTCGCGGTACGTGAGTTCATCAGCGGTGACGATGATGGAGCGCTCAGATTCCTCGAAATCCCTGTAAATCTTGGTGATTTCGCGAATATTGGCCTCGGAAAATTCGACGCGCTTTTGTCCCATGTTCTTGCGCATAGGAGCGTAAATCTCAGTTGCATCGATGAACTGGATCTTGCCACGGCGACGCGGTTCCTTGTTCTGATCAAGAATCCAAATGTAGGTGGCAATGCCGGTGTTGTAGAACATGTCATTTGGTAGCGCAATGATTGCGTCAAGAACTTCAGTCCCGCCTTGTGCACCGATGAGGTATTTGCGGATACTATCCGGACCACTTTCGGCATCTCCGGTGAACAGCGGAGAGCCATTCGTAACCACCGCAGCACGCCCGCCCTTCGTGGCTCCATCAGCTGGCGCAAGTTTGTGCGCGATGTGCATCAAAAACAGCATCTGTCCGTCACTGACAGCGGGTAGCCCTTCAGCAAAACGGGGATCGCCCTGGTCTTGCAGTTCCTTAACGTCCTTTTGGAATGCCTTCCAGGACGAGCCGTAGGGAGGGTTCGCCATGATGTAGTCGAACGTATCTCCTGAGAACTGATCGTTGGTCAGTGAGTTACCAAATTTGAGCACCTCCGGGTCTTTGAAACCCTGCATGAGTAGGTCGGACTTACCCATTGCGAAGGAAGATTCCTTCAACTCTTGTCCAGCAATAACAACCTCAATGCCGGGGTTGATTGCACGCAGCGCATCACGAGCAGCGATCAACATGCCGCATGTACCGGCAGTTGGGTCATAGACGGAACGGATGATGCCGTCTTCCTCTAACTCGGTGTCATCAGAGGTAAACAAGATGGAAGTCATGAGACGGATCGCGTCGCGTGGGGTGTAGAACTCACCGGCATCCTTCGCTTTGCGGGCGAAGGAGCGATACATCAGGTTCTCAAAGATGTCACCCATCGTCTGGTCCTGGAGCGCTTCATCAGACATGTCGATGGACGCGAAGTGGTTAACCACATTCCAGAGTTGATTGTTGCGGTCGAGGAAATCGATGAGTTTGTCAAACTCGAACGCATCCCAAACCTCAAGAATGTTCGGGGAGAAGGTGTTGAGATATTGCTTCAATCCTGGCTTGAGAGCGTCATCTGATGTTGCCAAGCGCTCCAGTGACAGTTCAGATGTGTTCCAGAAGCGGAGCTTGAACAGATTCTCGATCTTGAGAGCAACGATTGCGGGGTCTGTCCCCTTCGTGTTTTCACGGTGAACGAGGTCAAGTACGCCCTGTTTGGTGGATTCCAAGCGCCCTTCGAGTCGGCGAAGCACTGTGAACGGGATGATGTAGTCACCGTAATTTTCCGCGGGGACGATAAGGCGTAGGTAGTCGTCGGCGGTCTGCCAGATTGCAGCATTAAGGCTGTTGACCTTGGAGTTTTGTTTCGGCGTAATAGAGTCGAGAATTTCTGAAGTGCTAGACATAAAGCATTACCAATTTGTGTGAATTGTTCTATCTACTAATTCTCTGATTGTTTCACAGTTCGTCATCCTCAGAACGCTATATCTGGTGTTTCCAGCATGCTGGTGAGGACTTCAGAAAGAATTCAGCGGTAGTTCTGATGCGGCGGCCGAGTGCGTCTCCTACGCACACTAGTGTTATAAGGCGAAGCTTCACTTCGTCTTTGCTACCCCAAGGAGAACCAACCCATGACGCACCGTGCGGACGCAGGGCTTGAGCCGGCTCAGGAAACGTCGGCGTCGCAGACGTCGTTTGTACCGCAGCCAGGAAACCAGGAGGCGCGCCGGGCGGACCTGCGCCGCTGGAAGGCGATTGCGTTGTCCTTCCTGATTGGTGCGGCGGTGATCTTTTTGGGGTGCTCGTGGTGGCAGGCGTCGGCAAGCGGGGCTCCGGTCTGGGTGGGCTACGTGCGTGCGGCAGCGGAGGCAGGCATGGTCGGTGGACTGGCGGACTGGTTTGCCGTGACCGCGCTGTTCCGCCGCCCCATGGGGCTGCCCATCCCGCACACAGCACTCATCCCCAACAACAAGGACCGCGTGGGTGATGCACTCAAGGACTTCGTGGAGGAGAACTTCCTCACCGCGGATGCACTCAGCGCCAAGGTGCGGGAGGCGGAGATACCGCTGTGGCTGGCGCGCCAGGGCGTGGAGCCTGGGCGGGCGGAGGAGGTCTCCGCGTGGATTGGTGAGCGCGCAGCCAGTGTGGTCGCAGACCTAGACCCGGCGGAGGCGGAGCAGTTCATTCGCACCCAAGTCATGGACCGTCTGGCAGAGCCGGAGTGGGGCCCGCCGCTGGGGCGCCTGCTGGAGGGCTATATTGCAGACGGCAAGGCTCGCCCGCTGGAGGATGACCTCATCGAGTGGGCGCACGGCAAGATCCTTGGCATGGAATCCACTGTGGTCACCGCCATCGATGAACGCATGCCAGGCTGGGCGCCGCGCTTTGCCCGCGAGATGGTGGGGGAGAAGGTCTATGCCGAGCTCGTGGAGTTCGCTGATGAGGTCCGCCGCAACGGCAACCACGAAGCCCGCCTAGCCATTCGCCGCAACCTGTCCAAGCTGGCTTCGGACCTGCAGTGGGATGAGGATATGCGTGGGCGCATCGAAGGAATCAAGCAGGAGATGTTGGCCTCCGATCAGGCGCAGAAAGCCCCGGCGGCGATGTGGGCGACGGTCTCCTCCACGCTCATTGAGCAGCTCACCGACTCAGAGTCCTTCCTGCGTCAGAAGATCACCGCCAAGGTGAAGGAATTGGCGCACCGTCTGTTGGAGGATTCGGAGTTCCTGGCTCAAGCCAACGAGCTGGTGGATAAGGCCGCGCGCTACGCGGTGGAGAAGTTCGCGCCGGAGATCATCGCGATTATTCCAGAGACCATTAAGCGCTGGGATGCCCAGGAGGCTTCCGAGAATATCGAGCTGATGGTGGGCAAGGACCTGCAGTTCATTCGCCTCAACGGCACGGTCGTGGGTGCGCTGGCTGGGTTGGTTATCTACACTGTTAATCATCTGCTTTTTGGCGTCTAACAAGGAGTGACGACCATGTCCGTATTTGACTCAATCAAGAATGCCGGTTCCTCTGCTTTTGATGTGGCCAAGGATTTTGGTGGCCGTTTCAAGGAAGAGCGCCAGAACCAAGCTCAGAGTGCGCAGGCGGATCGCATCGCCCGCGCCGCCGATGAGGCGGGCATGGGAGATGGCACCGCGAAGGAGGAGTCTTTCTTTGATCGCGTGACCTCCACGGCGAAGAACCTCGGGGAATCCGTTTCTTCCGCAGCGCGTGAGACCCGCAACTCGGAGTCCTTCGAGAAGGCTCGCGAGGATTTCAACACCGCTTTCACCGAAACCCGTGAGGGTGTGCAGGGCGCTATCAACAATGCCAAGGAGCAGCGCGCGGAGGGCAAGCATGCCCAGCAGCCGCAGGAGCCGCAGAGCCCGCGCAACCCTTATGCCCCGAAGCCGAATGACGATGTCATTGACGGCGAAGTAGTTGACGAGAACTAGTTAGTCTTTCTTGATGCACACTTTTCTGAACATTATTGCGTCGATACCGCAGTACATTTTCATGGCGGTATCCCTCTTCGCCCTCGTTGGTGCCGTTCTGGCAGCGATGACGCGGGAGGACGCCTTCCGCGCCGGTGACCGCCAGAACAAGTGGGTATGGGTGGGGCTGCTCGTCGGCTCTGCCCTGTTGATGAACCTGCCGCTGCCCTTTGTCAGCTGGATTGGCGCCATCATCACCGGTGTGTACTGGTTCGATGTGCGCCCGCAGCTCAAGGCCATCATCAACGGCGATTATTCCTACTAATGCTGAATCTGCTTGAGGCCTCCGTGGAGGAGGTGCGGGACCAATCGGCGGGGCAGCAGCGAGTGCTTGTCTCCCCGCACCACGTGCTTGCCGCCGAGGGCGCCGAGCACGTCATTGCAGTTGCCGGCTATCCCACCGGGCGCCACCACTCTTTGGTGAAGGCGGCAGAAGCGCGGCTGGCCGTGCAATCAGGTGCCGCAGAGGTATGGGTTGCGGTGGATGCGCTGCTAGGGGATGCCACCTCGCTGCTCTCCGAGCTCGTCACCCTCCGCGAAGCCTGCCCGTTGCCCGTGCGCTTGGGGCTCATTCTTCCTGAGCATCCAGCTCTGCCGTTGCCGGAGTATGTGCGTGCTGCCGAACAGGCGGGCTATCAGTGCCTCATTGAAACGGGCTCCGTCGTGTCAGACGACGAAGCCCTGGATACGCAGCTCTCCGTGGAGAGTCTTAATTCTTAATTAGCCGGTGCCTGCTGTGCTGGTGCGGTGGCAGAATCGAGCTCGCTCATCGGAACGTCGTGGCCAATGAGGGTGAGCGTGAGTTCGCCAGCCCCAACATCCACGGATTCGAAGGTCAGCTGCTGGCCCGCGAGCTGTTCCTCCATGCCTTCGGCCAAGGCATTCGAAATCGCGGAGGTGGCCTGCTCGGGCAGGTCGAAGCCGAAGAGCGATGCTTCCTTCGCATCGATGGCGAGCTTGCCGTCGCGAGCTTCCGGCTTGAGTGAGAGCGTGGCCAGGCCACCGGCAAATTCCACTTCGAGGTCATCCTCGGCATCGTTGGCGGTAATCGCGGTCACCACGAGGTTGCCCAGCGCGTCATAGCCAGACTGCTCAGCAATAGCCTTTTGGAAGCTGGCCAGTAGGAATTGATCCGGGACCGTCGTCGAAGCCCGCAGCGTGCCCGCGACCGGCTCCTGGGACAGCGTCATGTCTTCGACGTGAATATCAGCGGCCGGTTGGCCGATGATGTTAGTGCCCTCAATCTGTAGCGTGGACGGGGTCTTCATATCCATCTGCGGAATCTTGCCGTTGAGCATGCCAAAGACCATGGGGCTGGCACCAAAGCTCACCTCCGGTTCCTCGGAGGTCTCCACGCCTTGCTCCTTGGCGGACTGGGTGAATTCGCTCTTCATCTGTGAGCCCAAGAACCAGCGTATACCGAGCTCAGCTACCAAGATGATGAGCAGGAGTGCAACGAGCACGCCGATGAAAATTTTCCAGGCCGTTGAGGCGGGAGATTTAGAAGAAGCCATGACTACTAGTGTGGCGCACGGGCTTAAAGTTGGCCAACTACGAGTTCCCAATCCACTGTGAGCACGTTATCCCGCAGGCGGCGGTTCACCGGATGGATGGGCACTGTCTGTCGGAGTTCTTTACGCGCCATGCGCCAGCGCACCCGCGGTCCATAAGGAGACCAGCCGGCGGCGCGGTCCCAGGCGGCATCGGCCGCTTGCAGGAGTTCATGGATTGGCTCACCCGGCACGTTGCGGTGGATGAGGATCTTGGGCAGGCGCTCCGCGATATCGCTGGGGCGCTGAACGTCGAAGGGATCCCAGGCGAGGGTCAGCGTGCGTGGACCGGCGGCGCTGAGAAGCACCCAGGCCGCCCTGCGCCCTAGCTCATCGCAGGTTCCCTCCACGAAGAAGCCGCCCGGAGCAAGACGCGAGGTCACCGTGTTCCAGGCTTTCTCTACTTGGTCAACGTCATACTGGCGCAGCACGTTGAAGGCGCGCACTAGCTGCGGGCGGTAGCCGGCAAGCTCGAAGCCACCGAGCTCAAAGGTGACGCCATCGCGCGGCGGCAAGACACGCTCGGGGGAAATCTCTAGGCCCGTTACCCGGGTATTCGGGTTAACGCTGCGCAGCCAGCCGGCCCACTCCACGGTGGTGGTGTGGGAGGCGCCGTAGCCGACGTCGAGAGCCAGCGGCTTACTCGTGGAGCGCAGCAGCGAAGAGATTTCAGGGTGCGCCACCATCCAGCGATCGCAGCGGCGCAGCCGGTTGGGGTTGGTGGTGCCGCGGGTAACAACGCCGAAAGGCCGACCAGCGCTTTCCTGAGCCTTCAGGTTATGCGCGTGATCGGCCATAGCAACAACTGTGGTGTAGGGAGTTGTTTAGAGGTTGTTGGAGATCCACTCTTCGGTGAGCTTGCCCTCGTTGGTGTAGAGCTCCTGCAGAGCCTCAGCGACCTTCGGCTCGATGGCAGCGCCCATCATCGGGATGTTGACGGAAACCTCGGTGACGTAATCCAGAACGGTGGTCTCATCCTGGGCCTTGTAGGTGATGTCACCCTTGAAGTCGACCGGGGTGCCCTTGACGTCAGCGAGGAAGGAGACGGACATCTGATCATCGACAACCTCGCCGATGGTCACGGTGCGCTTTTCCTTCAGGTCCTGGGAGACCATGGCGCGAACAGCCTCCGGGAGGAGGGAGGTCGGAAGAATTTCGTAGAGCACGGCGGTGTTGCCGGTGAACTCGTGCACGGTACCCGGTTCCGGGGACAGCTTGGCCACGATGAAGTCCCAGTACTCCCGTGTGGTCAGTGCCTTGTGCACCTTATCGATGGGCTGGTTGATGATAACGGTGTTTTCGCTACGGGTTGACATGAGTTACAGACTACCTTGGTAGACGTGCTAGATAAATTCCTGACCCTCGCTGACATTGACGGAGTCACTCTGGATTCCGAGACCACCTTCGCCGATCTCACGACGCTGCGCATCGGTGGTGCACCGCTGGTGACGGTGCGCTGCGCCAGCGCTGAGGCCGCTATCGCTGCGTTGGCAGCGCTTGACGAGTCCTCCCAGGACTACCTCGTTGTCGGCGGCGGCTCCAACCTCGTGGTGGCGGAAGGCCAGTTGGATGTCGTGGTGGTCACCCTCGACTTCGAGGACATCGACGTCACCGTGGCCAACGGACTCGTGCGCGCTGATGCGGGCGCGGTGTGGGATGACGTCGTGGCCCTGACCGTGGAGTGCGGTCTGGGCGGCATCGAGTGCCTTTCCGGCATCCCGGGCAATGCGGGTGCCGTACCGGTACAGAACGTCGGCGCCTATGGTGCGGAGACCTCCGACGTCCTCACGCAGGTCTACCTCTACGAGCGCGCTACCCGCACCGCGACGTGGGTACCGGCCGAGGAACTGGAGCTGGCCTACCGTTACTCCAACCTGAAGTTCACTGGCCGCGGCGTGGTGTTGGCTATTGAGCTGCAGCTGACCACCGATGGGCTGTCCACACCCCTGCGCTTTGGCCAGCTCACTCAGAACCCCGGTGAGCGCCGCCCGGTCGCGGACGTCCGCGAGGAAGTACTGAAGCTGCGCCGCAGCAAGGGCATGGTGCTCGACCCAGACGACCACGACACCTGGTCAGCCGGCTCTTTCTTTACCAACCCCATCGTGGAGCCGCAGCTTGCTGACTCCATCCAGGAAGCCGTCCGCGCCGCCCGCGGCGACGAGGATGCTGACCGCATGCCCCGCCATGCGGTGCCGGCAAGCGGCACCGCATCTGGAGAAGGAAAGGAAAAGCTCTCCGCTGCCTGGCTCATCGAGCGCGCTGGCTTTGCCAAGGGCTACCCAGGTGAAGAGTCGGGCGCGAAGGCAACACTTTCCACTAAGCACACCCTGGCGCTGACCAACCGTGGTGAGGCCACCGCAGACGACATCGTTGCGCTGGCCCGCGACATCCGCGCCGGGGTTCAGAAGGCCTTCGGCGTGACGCTGGAGCCGGAGCCCATCTGGCTGGGTGTGAGCATTTAAGGAGGACTTGGGTGGCTAGGCCATGACGTTGAGCCACTCATCCTTGGCCGCGAGGAAATCGCGTGCGGCCTCCTGTGCGCCCTCGAGTGAGTGGTGGGCGCCCCAGCCGCACTGCACTTCGTTGGCGGCAGGAACCTCGGTGGCATTGAGAATGTCATTTAGTGCGCCCTCGACAGCGCGGAGCAGCTCGTCCTGTTCCATGCCGTTGGTGATGGCGTAGAAGCCGGTACGGCAGCCCATTGGTGCAAAGCCGATGAGCTTGTCGGTGTAGTTGCGCATGAAGTTGGCCATCATGTGCTCGACCGAATGCAGTGCTTCGGTGCCGAGGTGCTCTTTGTTGGGCTGGCAGAAGCGCAGGTCATACTTGATAATCTCGACCCCGCCGCCCAGGTCAGTGCGGTCGGCGACGCGAATATAGGGGGCGTCGACAAGCCGGTGGTCAAGCTCGAAGGACTTTACGTTGATCTTGTTGTCGGTGTTCTTCTCAGTCATGCCTCCCCAGTGTAACCACGGCTTAGCCTGTGGTCTGAGTGTCCTTCCCCTGTATGCGGGCTGTGCCGCATACGCTGGTCAGATATGAGCGAAGAGGAGACCCGAGGCAACGCAATTCCGGCCGAAGAGCCAGAGACTATCGTGCCGTTTAAGAGCTCGACCATCCTTGAAGTCGAAGGCCACGATGATGAGCGCAACCCCCTCGCTAAAGGTAACCGCCTGCGCAAGGAGAGCTGGGGGCTGGTCATCCGCCGCACGTGGAATGACTTCTTCCACGATGCCTTCATGGACCGCGCCGCCGGGATGACCTACTTCACGCTCATGGCTTTTGCACCTACGGTGCTGGCCGCCTATTCCATCGCTACGCTTATCTTCTCCTCCCGCCAAGCGGAAGTGGAGCAGCTGACTTCTGAGTTCATTGAGCAATACGTTCCCGGGTCGCTATCAGAACAAGCCCATACGGTCGTCGGCACGATTATCGGCTCCAGCGCGCAGGGTACGTTGGCTCTGATCATCTCCCTGGCCATCTCGCTGTTTTCGGCGTCGGCGTATGTGCGGGCCTTCTCGCGGACAGCCAATACCGTGTACGGCCGGGTGGAAGGCCGCGGCATCATCCGCACGTGGGCGCTGATGTGGGGGCTGACAGCAGTCATTGTGGTCGGCGCGGTCATCGTGCTCTTTGCCAACTTGCTGCGTGATGCAGTTCTTAATGAAGGATTGATTCCGCTTGCACGCAACGTAGGACTAGAGGATGCCGCCACATACTTGGTACGAATCTTCCTCCCGGTGTGGAACTGGCTGCGCTTCCCAGTCACTGTGGTTGTGGTTCTCACGCTGATCGCGGTGCTCTATCACTTCGGTCCCAACGTGCGTCCCGGGCGCTTTAGGTGGATAACCTCCGGTTCCGTGGTGGCGCTTGTAGGCACGGTCGTGTCCTGGGGTTTGGTAGGCCTCTACCTGAAGTACCTCGCTGCGGCCAGCGCTTATGGTGCGTTGAGCACGGTCATGGCGGTCTTCGTGGCCACGTGGTTGATGAACACTGTGCTGATCGTCGGCATCAAGATTGATGCGGAGGTGTTGCGCGCCAAGGAGCTGCAACTGGGAATGCACTCCGAGCGCTTCATCCAAGCCCCGCCGCGTGCCGATAGCTCCTCCCAAGCCCAGGCCCGCGCCCAGGAGAGCTTGGAGCAGAGAGCGCGTGAGATTTCAGATAATGCGCGGCGGGCGCAGGACGAGCCGGCAGAAGAATCAGAGGAAGAACGCGCCTAGTTGCCAAAACCTTGGCCCCGCGTTGCATGGATCGGCGCTAAGTTTGGCAGATAGGGCAGTTGTGCAGCCGAGGGAAGGTGTATCTTCCGCGCTGCGTGCCCAGCCGGTGAGTTGTCACTGCGCAGATTCTTCAGCTACCCGGCGGTGGCCCGCGGCCTTGTCTCGCCTGCGTTTATTGAGGAGGGCCGAGATGAGGAATCCAAACCCTATAACCGTTGCGGTCTTGGTTGCCCACTCATAATCAGCCATGAGCCAACCGATAAGGGAAATGACGCTGAGCGAGCCGACTGCTGTGATGAGGAACTTCTCAATATCCATGTTTCACCCCTGAGTCGTGGAAGTCTCGTAATTAAGTAAACGGTGCATTATGGGAAAACTATCACGTAGTGATATGTGCGCAGGCAGAAAAGAAGCCGAGGAGGCCCGCTTCTTTGCGGACGTCCTCGGCTTGTTCTTAGGGCTTGCTGTTAGGGGCCAGCGCCTTAGGCGGAGGGGTAGGTGCCGTTATCGGTGAGGCGCGCGGAGTCGTCGAGAAGCATGGCAATCTCGGCGGCCTTGGCGTCACGTGCCGGGAGGCGGCGGCCTTCGATGACCTCGAAGAGCGGGGCGCGGCCCAACATGCCGGCCTCAAAGTGGGCGCGGCCAGTACGCAGGCGCTGCTCGGCGCGCTCACGCCATTGGGAAGCGGCATCCACCCCACGCTGCTGGGACACAGCCTGCTCAAACACGCCGGGGTGGGCGTAGACAATGAGAGCGCTGACGTGGCCGAAGCCAAGCGAGGTCAGTGCGGCGGCCTTCACGCTGTGGCCCGCCGCTGCGAGGTCCAGCGGGGAGCGCAGCCACACCAGGTTCGGCGCCTTCGGGGCGATGAGCGGGTCGACGCAGTCCAGGGACACGTTCGCCGGGATGCGGTGCGTGCGGAAGACGTCGATGATGCCGCCTGTCTGGAAGAGCGCGGCACCCGCCTTGGAGTGGCCGGTGAGCGTCTTCTGGGAGATGACGAACATCGGCTGATCCTCATCGCGGCCAATCGCTGGCCACAGCAGGGAGTGCAGCTCCGACTCGTTGGGGTCGTTGGCGTTGGTGGAGGTGTCGTGCTTAGACAGGACGCTGACGTCGTTGGGGGTGAGGCCCAGACCGCGCAGCGAACGTGCCAGGCGGGAGTTCTCCCGGCCGCGGCCAGCGCCCAGCGCACCCAGGCCAGGGGCCGGGATGGAGGTGTGGGCGCCGTCGCCATAGGAGGCGGCGTGCGCGACCACCGCGAGCACCGGCAGTCCTAAGTCGGCTGCTAATGAGGCACGAACGAGCAGGACCGTGCCGCCGCCCTCGCCTTCGAGGAAGCCGCCGCGGCGGCGGTCGTTGGCGCGGGAGATGAAGCGATCATTGATTCCCTTGGCGGTCATCTTGGCGGTCTCCGCGGTGGCGTTCATATCGCCGAAGCCCTGGAGGGACTCCACCTGGACATCGTCGATACCGCCGGCCACGACCACATCGGCCTTGCCCAAGGCAATCTTGTCCACGGCCTCCTCAATCGACACCGCTGCGGTAGCGCAGGCGCCGATGGGGTGAATCATGGAACCGTAGCCGCCCACCAGGGACTGCATGGTGTGCGCCGCGATGACATTCGGCAGGGCTTCCTGCAGGATGTCCGACGGGCGCTCCTCACCGAGGAAGCGGGTGACGAAGACCTTGTGCAGGGACTCCATGCCGCCGATACCGGTGCCCTGCGTGGTGGCCACCTGACCCGGGTGGATGGAGCGCAGCAGCTCCGCCGGGGAGAAGCCGGCCTGGGTGAAGGCATCCACCGCGCTGACCAGGTTCCACACCGCCATGCGGTCCAGGGAGTCGAGCATGTGCTCTGGGATGCCCCACTTGGCAGCGTCGAAGTCATCCGGTATCTGGGCGGCGACGGTGCGGGTCAGCGTGGCCTTGCGCGGGACCTTGACGGTGGCACCCTGGCGGCGGGTGACCTGCCATTCGCCGTCCTCCTCGACGATGCTGACGAACTCCGGGTCCGCGTCCTGGATATCGCGGGCGGTGGCCTCCGAATCCACGGTGAAGGTGACGTCGCGGTCGAGGAAGACGGTGGTCAGGTCGATGGAGCCGCGGTCGGTGAGGTGGTACTTATCCGTCAGGGTGCGCACGCCGGAGCGTGCGACGACCTCATCGCGGAAGCGCTCGAAGATGTCCTCCTCGGCGATCTCCTCATCGCTCTCCACGACGAACCAGCCCGGGTGTGGGTCCTCGCGCCATTCCACCAGCCCGGTCATCCAAGCCAGCTCCAGCACACCGGCTGCGGTCAGTTCCGCAGAACCATCGCGCTGCAGGCCATACTCGGCCTCGAAGCGCGTGCGGCCGGAGCCCCACGAGGAGACCTCGCCGATACCGGCGATGACCACCATGTCCTCCAGGTCCGTGGTGACTTGGCCAACTTCTTCCTCCAGGCCAGGCTGTACTGCTTGTACCTGGTTGGGCAGTGCGGTGATGGTGGCGGGGGCGTCCTTTTCCTCATGTGCAGCTGCGCCAGTGGTTCCTGCCGGCTCCACATCTGCGGCGAGCTCCTTGAGGGAGAAGCCCTCCAAGCCGCCGGTGAGGTCCTTCTCCAGCGGGGCGTGAGCTGCCTGCTCGCGCGAATCGGCGCTGGCCAGGTCCATGAGCTCGGCGGAAATCTCCTCCGGGCTCCACACCTTGATGCCGGCCTTCTCGGCGGCGGGCACCAGCCCATCGTTGCCGCCCATGAGGTGCGTGCCGGCGACCCAGCCGATCTTGGCCTGCGCCAGCGTGACACCCTGCGGCCAGCCGGCTTCGACTTTCCACTTGTTGAGGATGGCATCGAGTGCTGCCTTGACCTCGCCGTAGGCGCCGTCGCCACCGAAGGTGCCGCGGTTGGGCGAGCCCGGCAGGACAACGTGGCAGCGCTTGTCCACATCCTCCTGGCTCAGCCTTGCCAGCCCCGCGATGGTGCGCTCGACGGACCACAGCAGCAAGCGGGCCTGCGCCTCGGTGGTGCCGGAGGCATCCGCCAGCGAGCCGGATACGCTCGGCGCGGCGAAGGGGAAGGCCAGCGTCGGAGTGAGGGCCGGTTTGAGGATCTTGACCTCGTTGCCCACGGACTCGCGTTGCTCGGAGCCGATCCAGTCGATGAGCGCATCGATATCGCGGAAGCTCGACAGGTTTGCCGGGACCAGCCACAAGGCGGAACCAGCAGCCCCGTGCTCGGCGTAGAGCGTGCGCGCGAATTCCTTGCGGGCCTGGCTGACACGAGAGGCAGTCATGATGACGGTTGCGCCGCCCTCCAGCAGGCGCTCCACCAGCGCGGTGGCGATGGAACCAGGGGCAGCACCCGTGACCAGGGCAACCTCACCGGCATACGCGCCGGGGGTGGTGTCCATTGCGGCCTTGGCGATATCCTCGCGCTTCCACCAGCGCGCCTGACGCGCCAGATCCTCGCCGGCACCGCGGAAGCTGTTCACCGGGTACTCGGCCTGGCCCAGTGCCAGGCGGGCGAGGCGCTCGCGGGCGATGGCCCAGGAGTCGTCGAAAAGCACGGCCTTGTTCGCATCGAAGGAGGGCGTGACGGACTTGAGCCAGCCGGAGCCGAGCTCTGCCTCGACGGCATCGATGACGGTGGTATCCGGCGCCTCGATGAGCTCCGGCTCAGAGTCCAGACCCAGCTGGGTAAGAACCTGGCGGGCGACAGTAGCCAGCACACCGTTCTCACCGGTGACGGTCTCGGCGAAAGCATCCAAAGCAGCAGAGTCGACCACGGCACCGCCACCGGCACCACCGGCGGCCGCGCCCTTGGACACGGAGGCACCGTGGGTAGCGGCGACGGCTTGGACGGCGGCGTCGATCAGCTCGTGTGCTGCGGACTTCGAGGTAGCGCTCGCCGGCACGGTGCTCAGCGAGCCGCCGCGCACGGAGTCCTCTTCACGGGAGCCGAGCAGGATCTCTGCCTCGACGTGGGCAACCCAGGATTCGGGCAGGCCCCAGGTTCCGGTGACGTAGTCCGCCACGGCGGTGGGCTTGAGACCGGCAGCGCCGAAGAGCTGGCGCAGGCGCGCGCCGACGGCCTCACCCAGAACCGGGCCGAAAGCGGAGTAGCCCGGGGCGGCGGTGGCGACCTTCTCGCGCAGCGTGGCCACGTCGGCATCGGCGGCGCCATCGATGGCCGGCACGCCGATTTCCGCCGACATGTCCATGAGCAGCTGGTTGCGGCGCGAAGACACGCCGTTGGTCAGCTCTTCCACGGTGTCGGAGTCCGTGATCTGGTCCACGCGGATCTTGTTCTGGAAGGCGAAGAGCACCATGATGGCCTCCGCCGCACCAAAACGCAGCTCGGGGGCGTCGCCGGAGGCAGCTGACGCGGTAGGTGCAGGAGCCGGTGTAGCTGGCTCGGCCGCAGCCGGAGCCTCGCCAGTCTCGACTGGTGCCTCGCTGGCCTGCGGAGCTTCCTCCGCAGCGGATTCCGGTGCCGGTTCGGCGGCGGAGGCTTCGGAGACGTCGGCAAGCATGACCTGCTCCTGGTCGCGCTCCACATTGAGCACGCGGATGGTGCCCTCCGGGATGCCAGCAACAGCCAGCGAGCGGGAAGCCAGGTTGGTCAGCGTCGGGGAAGAAGCCAAGCCGACCTCGATGATCTGCTCGACCTTGCCGAAGAGGAGCTCCTGGGTCTCAATCCAGCGCACAGGCGAAGCGAACTGCCAGGACAGCAGCTCGATGAGCAGCAGGCGGGCGAGCTCGTGCTCGTTCAGGTCCTCCACCTTCAGCCCGTCCAGCTTGCCGGAGGGAGCCAGCGGTGCCACGGCGTCGACGAAGTCCTGGGTGAGTTCGAAGGGGCGGGCCACCAGGTTCGGGATGTAGCGGCCTACCAGGGCATCCAGATCCAGCTCCTGCGGCAGCAGCTCATCGAGCTTCTCCGCGAAGGCCGGAACGCCCTCGCGCAGTACGCGGGAGTGGAAAGGAACATCGATACCCGGGACCATGACCGCCGCGCGCGGGGCGATGGCATTGGCCTTGTCCACCAGGGCTTTGAGTCCTTTCTTGGTGCCGGCGACGGAGTACTGCTGGCCGCGGATGTTGTAGTTAACAATCTCCAGGAACTCACCGCTGGCCTCGGAGACCTCAGCCACCCAGGCGTCGACGCTGTCTGCATCAATGCCGGCCATGTTCGGGCGCAGTGCCGCCATGGCGTACTCGGAGTTGCCCTCCGCATCGCGCGGGACCAGGCTGCCCATGGCGGAGCCGCGGGAGTAGACGATGTCGATGACACCCTCAAGGTCAAAGATATTCGCCAGCGAGGCCAGCGCGGTGTACTCGCCCAGGGAGTGGCCGGCGAAATAGGAGGTCGGGGCCAGGGCGTCCTCGGCGCGCAGGCGCTCGGTCTGGGCATAGGCCACCACAGCCAGGGCCACCTGCGTGAACTGGGTCAGGTGCAGCACGCCCTGCGGGTGGCGGAAGGTGGTGCCGCGAACGGTGAGCTCCGTCGGGTTCTCATCGATGACTTTCTGGATGCTAAAGCCGAGGTTCTCGCGGGTATGCACATCGGCGCGGCGCCAGGCCTCGCGCGCTGCCGGGGAGGCCTGGCGGTCACCCTTGCCCATGCCTTCGGCCTGGATGCCCTGGCCGGGGTAGACGTACGCCGTGGTCGGCGCGGCAAGCAGGGCCTGTCCGCGGGAGACGACTTCGCCCTCGATGCGGCAGGTGACTTCGAGGGCCTGGTGGATGCCCTTGCGGCCGACGCGCTCGACGGTGACCTCGATGTCATCACCCAGCTGCACCATGCCGTACATGGAGTAGGTCCAACCCACCACGCGGCCGTGGCGCCCTGCCACTTGCTGTGCAGCGGCCGAGAGCCACATACCGTGCACCAGCGGTGCCTGCAGGTTAACCAGCTGGGCCGCATTATAGGACGTGTGAATCGGGTTGTAGTCACCGGAAACCAGCGCAAACGGCGTCATGTCCTGCGGGGCGGTGACGGTGGCGCGGTCGACGAAGGAGCGCGGCGTTGGTACCACCTTGGTGGCGGACTTGCCGCCGCCCCACTCCGGTGCCAGGCTCGGTGCGGCGGTGCCGGTGGCGCGGCCGCGGATGGCAAAGCGGTGCATCTGCGTGGCTACGATGTCACCGGAAGCGTGATCCTTGAGCTCGAGCTCCACCGTGACGATGCGTCCGGAGACGGATTCCTCGATGGCGGTGCAGGAGGAGGTGACGTCGATCTGGCGGCCGTCGGCAAGCTGCTCCAGCGGCACGCGCAGGTCGATGACGTGGTCCAAGTGCACCGCGTTAAGCAGGCCTTCGATGACCGGGTAGCCATCCTCTAGGCGGCCGGAGCCGAGCGCGGCATAGATGGCCGGCCAGCACGGGCCGACCAGGACATCCGGGGTGCCGGCTTTCTCTGTGGAGGACTCACCGCAGGTCACCGCGCTGTGTGCGGAGAGCAGCGAAGCAGGGAAGTGGAAGGAGTAGCCGGACTCGACGGTGGGCATCTTAGTGATCTCATCGCCCTGCTCTGCCGTGGAGCCGACACCAGCCAAGCCCTCCAGGAGGGTGAAGACGGAGTTAGGCAGGCGCTCCTCGGAGACCACCGGGGAGCCACCCGTGGCTACATCCTCCGGCAGGTCCACAGGGACGGTGACCTCGCGAACGTAGAAGGGGCGCTGCTCCTCCGGCAGGTCATCCCAATAGGAGTCCGCCGTGATAACAATCTCCCAGTTGCCTTCAGCATCCTGGCGCAGGTCGAAGGCGTTCTCATCCATCTCATAAGCCGGGTTGGCCATGAGGTGGCCGTGCCACAGCAGGGTAGGAGAAGTGCGCAGGAATGCGGCCTCATCGGCGGCGGAGTTCAGGCGGGAGAAAGCCTTCTGCGGCTTGACTCCCTGCTCCAGCAGCGCATCCGTGGTGGCCTGCTCGAAGCGGGCAAGCAGGTCCGCCACGGGCTCGTTCTTCTTGGTAATGCCCGCCACGGCCACGGGGCCGGGGATGATGCGCACCTGGTCAGCGGTGTAGCGCTCATCCTGTGCCTGCCAGAGGGTGTCCTTGCCAAACCAGGACTTCAGGTCACCGTCCAGGGCCGGTACCCACGGCATGGGCTTGACGTGCTTGTAGTGCAGGGAAATCCACCAGGCGGCATCGCGCGCGGAGACCTCGGTGGTGCGTGCGGCAGGGTAAGCATCCAGCAGCTTGGCCACGGCCTGCGGGGCATCGTGCACAGCTTCCACAGCGGGGAAGAGGGTTTCAATCTGGCCGTGGTCGGCCGGGTTCAGGCGGGCCTCAACGCGGTGCAGGAGATCGAAGAAGCGATCATCCCAGCTGGGATCCACGAACGGATGGGCCAGCTCCACGAAGCGCTCGAGCCACTCCGCGTAGGTCATGGACTCCACATCGCCGAAGTAAGGCTTGCAGGTCTTGGCCAGGGCGTCGATGATCTCCTGGCGGTGGGCCGGGTATTCCTCGATGCTCAAGGAAGTAATCAGGCGCGAGGCCGCAGCGAAAGAATTATCCAGGTCGTGGATGTCCGCTAACAGGTGGGACTGCGAGGATGCCACGCCGTGCGCGCCGGTGCCGCGGCCGACCCATCCGCCGTTCTTGGAAGGCGAAATTCCTTCCGTGTTGACCAGCAGGTCCTTCACCGAATCGGTGGCCTTGGCTTCCTTGGTGGCCATGGCGACGGTGCCGAGGAAGACGGCGTCGACAGGCATGGCCGGCATAGCGTGCTTCTTCGCCCACTCACCGGTGAGGTAGGAGGTGGCGCGATCCGGGGAGGCGATGCCGCCGCCGACTGCCAAGTAGACGTTGGGGTGCTGGCGGATTTCGGCGTAGGTATCCAGCAGCATGTCATCCAGGTTGACCCAGGAGTGGTGGCCGCCGGCGTGGCCGTCCTCGACCTGCATGATGATGCGGTCCTCCGGGTAGGTCGTGGCGATGGCCAGCACATCCCGGATCTGCTTCGCGGTGCCGGGCTTGAAGGAGATGAAGGGGAAACCATCGGCGTGAAGGCGGTCCAGCAGCTCGCCAGCTTCCTCTACTTCCGGGATACCGGCGGAGATGCACACGCCGTTGAAAGCCGCACCGGCCGCGCGTGCCTTGGGCACGATGCGCGCCTGGCCGAAGTGCAGGTTCCACAGGAAGCGGTCAAAGAACATGGTGTTGAACTGCGCCGTGCGGCCAGGGCGCAGGTGCTGCTCCATTGTGGCCAGGTGGGCGCGGAAGACCTCATCGGAGTACATGCCGCCGCCGGCCATCTCCGTCCAGTGGCCAGCGTTGGCTGCCGCGGCCACGATCTCACCATCAGCGGAGGTCGGCGTCATGCCGCCCAGCATGATCGGGGACAGGCCCGTGAGATCGGAGAAGCGGGTCTGGGTATAGGTGCGACCGTTGGGAAGCTCGATGGTGCGCGGGGCGAAGTCAGCGTAGTTCAGGGCCTTGGGCAGTTCAGCGCCCGGCGTCGCCAGCGCATCAAGCTCCTGCGGGGTGGCGGCCGAGACCACCGTGACTCCCGTGCCTTCCACCACGCGGCGGGTGATGTTCGCCAAGGCGCGGTCGAGAACAATGAGGTGCTCGGAGTCGAGCGCGGCGAGCGTGGCCGGCCAGTCGTGTTCGGTGACCAGGATGGCTTCGGCCTGCGCGCGGGCCTCATCCGCGTCGAGGCCGCACTGCTTAGCCAGCGTCACGGTGCGCTCGGCCGCTGGGGCGAGCACCGGGTTGTGGAAAGGAAGGGCCACGGGCAGCTCATCAAAGCGGGGGCTGAGCTCATCGCCGCCGACGGTACGCTTCTCCAGCTCGGCGTTGAAGCTCTTCACGGCCTCGTCGATGGCGGTGCGGGTGGCAGCCAGGTCCTCCGGGCTGCCGGACAGCGCAAAGTGGCGGCGGCCGTTGACCACGGCGATGGCGGCGGTGCCGTGCAGGTACTCGGTGATGAAGCTGCGCTCCAGGCCGCGAATGGACAGCATCTGGGAGCGCGGATCGGAGCCGTTGACCGCGCTGGCGGCGGTGCCCATCAGGATGGCCAGGGCCAGGGCTTGCGCTGGCTTGTCGACGGCCAACGCGCCCAAGCTGCCCTGCGAATGCCCAGCGCGCTCGTCGATGTCGACGCCCAGGTCACGCAGCTGCTCGATAGCGGCAATCTGGCCGAGGACGATGCCGGGGATGGAGACCGCCGGCAGGGCATCGAGGGACGTGGACTCGGTGGAACCCGCAATGAGCTGCTCGAGGCGCTCGAGCGCGCCGGGGCACGTGGAGGCGATGGTGCGTGCGGCGGGGCCGGTGAGGCTGCGTGCCTGGGCGAGGGTCTCGCGCAGGGTGTCAGCAGTGGCGGCAGACTGCGCGGCGGTGGTGATGAAACCCTGCCAATCGGAGCCTTGTCCGGCGAAAAGCACGGCCGGGCGGGGCATGGAATGCAGCATAGTAACAGGCATCTTTCCTCTTTTGAGCTGATGGGGAACGGTTTTATGAAGAGCTGTGGGCAAGATTAGTTAGCCCTACAGAACAATCATGATGTGCCACCGTAGTCGAAGCTTTCACGCAAAGCTGTCTCCCGCGCGGAAAATGTGAGGTTTTTCTCACGTTTGGGTTGTGGGGGTACTCGCCGCGTCTCCGCCGCGCGAAGTTGCGCAACCTTTTGTATTCTTGGCCTCACTGCAGCGGCTCGGGGAGGAGCAGGGGTGGCTCAGCATCGGTTCGCGCAGCATGAAAGAAAAGAAAAACAAGCGGGGACTATGTCTCAATCAGCAACCGAGAAAACAAACAAGACACCAGCTCGGCTCAGCAAAAGCCGAGTAATCAAAACTATGACCAAGCTGGCCGGAAAGCTGGAGGAAGATTCCTCCACCGGCTTGCCCACCATCAGAATTGCCGGCGGGCTCTTAAGCATCGACGTCAACGAGGACAAGGGCGGCCTCTGTGTCTTCGGGTATTGGGGCGGTGCAGTGCGCTTCAACCCGGACCGGCAGCCTTTGCGCATGGAGGTCAATGATCTCAACGGCGGTGGAATCTCTGGCAACCTCGTTGCCGAGCCCTGCGGAAGCTCCACTATGCATACCCACCTGCTGGTCCTCGCGCCGCCTTATCTGCCGTCGACGGCCACGAATGCCCAGCTCAAGAGCATTATCGCGGGCTATGCGGCCGAAATGTCGGCGGTCTTCGCGCGCCTGGATGAGCAGTTTCCGGAAGAGCCCTCCAAGCCACGGAAGGGGTCTGGGCTTAAGCCGGTATCGCCCCACTATTTCAGCGAGGCCTATGGGGTTTCAGCGGTGGGGATGTGGCGAGTGTACGAGCGCGCCACGCGCCTGGCAATGATCGGCACGCCCGTTCACGTGGTGGACCACCGGAATAGGGCCGTGAGCATCCTCATCAATGAACACGCGATCACTATTGAATCCGCTCGTGATGGCTCCGGGGATATTGAACTCAGCCTCGTAACGCCCTCCGGCCGCTGTGCGTGCGACCTTGATGCGCTCGTGCGCCGGGCTGAGTTTATGAACGATGATCAGTACGTCTACTCCGCGCGCATCGAGGCGGTGAACCTCGACGGTGCCGAAGAACAGGACCTGGTGTTAGTGACCACGGCCCGCATTCCCACGAAGTGGGGCTACACCGATGAGCAGCTGGATTGGCAGCTCAGCACGTTAGTGAGCCAGCTTGTCGGTGCGGGTGAAGCGTTCTACCGAACCTTCAACCCCACGCGCGTGATGCGCTATATCGACCGCGCGGCTTAGGCGGAAGCTTCTTTGCCGAGCAGTTTCAGGAGGTCCTGCTGCACTTCGCGGCGGCGGACCTTGCCCAGCTGGTCGGAGGCCAGGTGCTCGAAGTGGTAGAAGGTGCGCGGCACCTTGTAGCGGGTCAGGCGCTCGCGGCAGTAGTCCTTGAGGCCCTCCGGATCGAGCACCGCGCCATCCTCCAGCACGATGCAGGCCACGACGTCTTCGGAACCATCTGCGCGCGGGCGGCCGACGATGGCCACGTTGGTAACGTCCGGGTGCTGGCGGATAACGTCTTCCACTTCGGCCGGGTACACATTGAAGCCGCCGGTAATGATCATCTCCTTGATACGGGAGACGATCTTGATGAAGCCATCGGACTCCATGAGTGCCATGTCGCCCGTGCGGTACCAGCCATTATGGAAGGCGTTCTCCGTGGCTTCTGGCATGTTGAAATAGCCCTTGAATACCTGCGGTCCGCGCACGAGGAGCTCGCCCGCGGTGCCGTCCGGCTGAGTTTCATCGAGGTTGTCTGGGTTGCCGATGCGCACCGCGGTATCCGGGAAGGGGATGCCGATATAACCGGGACGGCGGTTCTTGTTGAGCGGGTTCGCGGCCACGATCGGAGAGGTTTCCGTGAGCCCATAGCCCTCCACGAGCAGGCCGCCGGTCAGCACCTCCCATTCCTCAACGATCTCCGCTGGTAGCGCTGCTGCACCCGAGAGGCTGTTCCCGATGCCGTGGAGATCGATGTTCTGTTCCTTGGCTGCCTCCATAACCTTGGAGTAGATCGTGGGCACGCCCGGCATCCAGGTGGGGAGGCGCTTCTTCATGATGTCAAGGAGCAGCGGAACCTTCGGTGCGGGGGTGAGGACGAGCTCGCCACCAATGTGCACGCCGAGGGCGGCGATGAGGGTGAGTCCATAGACATGGAAGAGGGGGAGGGCGGCGAGCATGCGCTCGGGCTTCTTGCCCAATTCAGGGACCCACGCTTCCGCCATCTTCATGTTGCAGTACAGGTTGGAGTGGGTCAGCTCCGCTCCCTTGGGTCTGCCGGTGGTTCCGGAGGTGTAAAGGATTAGTGCGGTATCGTCGCGGTTGACCTTGGCGTCTTCGAGCTTCTGGCCCTGCCCGCCGATGGCGCGGCCTGTGAGCGTGCTCCACGGAACGGTGTTGGGGGCGGGAACTGAAAGCTCGGCCCGCTTGTCCTTAATGAAAGGAAGGGGCAAGCGCAGGAGCAGCTGCTTGGGGCGCGGCATGGCCTCAATCATGTTGACCGTAACGATCGTTTCCAGCGGCGTGGAATCACGCAGCTCCTCAAAGACCGGGCTCGCCTTATCCCAGACCACGGCCACGCGGGCGGCGTGGTCCTGGAAGAGGGGCTCGAGCTCAGCCGCGGTGTAGAGTGGGTTGTGCTCCACGACGGTCGCCCCGAGCTTCAAGATGGCGTAGAAGACCGCCACGTGCTGGGGGCAGTTGGGGAGTGCCACGGCGACGCGGTCGCCGGGGCGAATGCCGAAGGCCTTGAGGCCCGCTGCGGCGGCGCGCACGTGGGTGTCGAGTTCGCGGTAGGTCATCTGGTGACCAAAGAACCACGTGGCGGGCCTTTCGCCGAATTCCTCCACGGTTTCTCGGTAGGAGTCCAAGAGCGTTTCGGTACCGTAATCCAGATTGGGCTTAGTCCACTCAGGGTAATACTGGAGCCAGGCTTTCGTCTCAAAGGCGGAGGAGGCCTGGGCAGGGGATTCGGTCATGTTCGCGAACTCCTTAGGTGGTCAAACTTGTTATGTTTGGAACAGTATAACCAATCTGTGACAGAAGTCTCGCAAAACTTAGCAAAGTTGCTTCGAGGAGTGAAAATACTATAACCTCGGTGATATGCGTCTATCACGCAGGGATCGCTCCGGGGCTATGGAGTGCTACTTCTCCGCCTTGAGGCGCTCGAGTAGATCCGCCTGAACCTCGCGGCGGCGAATCTTGCCCAGCTGGTCCGTGGCCAGCTTCTCAAAATGGTAGAAGGTGCGCGGCACCTTGTAGCGGGTCAGGCGCTCGCGGCAGTAGTCCTTGAGGCCTTCGGGGTCGAGCGCGGCGCCGTCGTTCAGCACGATGCAGGCCACGACGTCCTCCGAGCCGTCCGAACGCGGGCGGCCCACCACGGCGGCCTCCGCCACGTCTGGGTGGTCCAGCAGCGTTTCCTCAACCTCGCCGGGGTAGACGTTGAAGCCGCCGGTGATGATGATTTCCTTAATGCGGCTGACCAAGCGGATGAAGCCATCTTCCTCCATCACGCCCATATCACCGGTGCGGAACCAGCCATTGTGGAAGGCCTTCTCGGTGGCTTCCTCATCGCCGAAGTAGCCCTTGAAAATCTGCGGGCCGCGGGCCAGGACCTCACCTTCTTGGCCGTCCGGCATGGTCTCATCCAGGTTCTCCGGGTTGGCGATGCGAATTTCGGTATCCGGGAAGGGGATGCCCACGTAGCCGGGGCGGCGGTCGTTGCTCATGGGGTTGCCCACGATGATGGGCGAACACTCCGTCAGGCCATAGCCCTCCACGAGCAGGCCACCGGTGTACTTTTCCCACTTCTCCACGGTATTGACCGGCAGGGTCGAGGCACCGGAGAAGGCCGCGCGCACGCCATCGAGGGAGACGTCGTTTTCTTCCGCCTTCGCCACAATGCGCTCGTACAAGGTCGGCACACCCGGCACCCAGGTTGGGGTGTGCTTCTTCATGAGATCCATGATGAGCGGCATCTGCGGGCTCGGAAGCAGCACCAGCTCGCTGGCGATGAGCGGCGCCAAGGTGGCGTTCATGGTCAGGCCATAGGCATGGAAGAAGGGGAGGGCGGCGAGCATGCGCTCAGGGGAATCGCCCAGGCCCGGTACCCAGTGCTTGCCCATCAAGATATTGGAGAAGAGGTTGCCGTGGGTCAGCTCCGCGCCCTTGGGGCTACCAGTGGTGCCGGAGGTGTAGAGGATCAGCGCGGTGGTGTCCTTGGTGACTTCCTCCGGGGTGATGACGTCAGAACCATCGCCGCCGATCGCGTTGCCCACGAGGGATTCCCACGGCACCGTATTCGGGGCCGGGGCGGTGAGCTGATCGCGCTTGGACTTCAGCGGCGGAATAGGCAGGCGCAGGGCTAGGCGCTGCGGAGTCGGCATCGCGTTGATCATGTTGATGGAGACGACGGTCTCCAGGGAGGTCGTCGGGCGCAGCTTCTCCAAGGTGGAGGCCGTTTTATCCCACGCAATGGCGATGCGTGCGCCGTGGTTCTTAAACAGGCCCTCCAGCTCGTGGGCGGTGTAGAGCGGGTTGTGGAGCACCGCGATGGCGCCCAGCTTGAGTACGGCCCAAAAGGCGGAGATGAACTGCGGGCAGTTGGGGGCGACGATGGCAACGCGGTCTCCCGGGCGCACGCCGAAGGCGCGAAGGCCGGCGGCTGCGCGGCGAACCTGCTTGTCCAACTCGGCATAGGTCTGCGTGCGGCCGAAGAAGTAGGTTGCCGGCTTGTCGGGGTGGAGCGCGAGGTTGTTGTCGTAAACGTCGAGAAGCGTGGTGTCCCCGTACTCCAAGCTGTGCGGGGTCCACTCCGGGTAGTACTGGAGCCACGCCTTGGACTCGTATGCCGACATCGATTCACCTTTCGGTCGCGTAGGTTGAGGTACGGGCCAGTATAACGCGGCTCGTTTCGGGATACACTGGAAAATTATGCGCATCGCGATGATTTCCATGCACACCTCGCCCCTTGAACAGCCCGGTTCCGGGGACGCGGGCGGCATGAATGTCTATGTTCTTAACACTGCCCGCCAGCTCGCGCGCCTCGGCGTAGAGGTCGATATTTTCACTCGCGCCACGCGCCCCAGTCAGGGGGAAGTGGTGGACGTCGAGGAGCGCCTGCGCGTCATCAATATTGTGGCGGGACCCTATGAAGGCCTCAGCAAGGAGGAACTGTCCACGCAGCTGGCCGCGTTCACGGGCGGCATCTTCAACTTCGCGCGCTGTTTTGAGGTGGAGTATGACGTTATCCACTCCCACTACTGGCTCTCCGGCCAGGTGGGCTGGCTGCTGCGTGACCTTTGGGACGTCCCTCTTGTCCACACCGCACACACGCTGGCCGCGGTGAAGAACGTGCACCGCACGCTCGATGACACCCCGGAAACCGAAGCCCGCCGCATTTGCGAGCAGCAACTGGTGGATAACGCCGACATCCTGGTGGTCAACACCGCCCAGGAAACCCGCGATCTGATCGAGCATTACGACGCCTCGCCGGAGAATATCGTCGTGGTCTCCCCGGGTGCAGATACCGAGCTGTATACCCCGGGTACAGACCGTATGACGGAGCGCGCCCGCCGCCAGCTGGGCATCCCGCTGCACACCAAAGTCGTGGCCTTTGTGGGTCGCCTGCAAAAGTTCAAGGGCCCCGACGTGCTCATCCGCGCCGCCGCGGAGCTGATGGAGCGCGATCCGGATCGTCGCCTGCGCGTGATCATCTGTGGCGGTGCCTCTGGGGCGAATTCCTCGCCGGATGCCTACCACAACCTCGCTCGTGAGCTGGGGGTGGAGCGCGTCGTGCGCTTCCTGAGCCCGCGCCCGCCGCAGGAGCTCGTGGCCATCTATCAAGCCGCGGATATCGTCGCGGTGCCCAGCTATAACGAGTCTTTCGGGCTGGTAGCCATGGAAGCGCAGGCCTCCGGAACGCCCGTGGTGGCAGCGGCCGTCGGCGGCTTGCCTATTGCCGTCGCGGATGGTGACACGGGCTTGCTCGTTCACTCCCATTCGGCGCAGGATTGGGCTGACGCGCTAGAGCAGTTGCTTGACGACGACCCCCGCCGCATCGCCATGGGCGAAGCCGCCGTCGATCACGCCCAGCAGTTCAGTTGGGCAGCGGCCGCCACCCAGCTGGAGAATATTTATGCCGATGCGATGAGTATCGAGATTCCGGACTGTCATGCGCGCCGGGCAATCGGATACTAATCCCACATAAATGGGCATAAACCCACACTTAGGGGTGATGTGCTCGGGTTCACAGGCGAGCCGCCGAAAAACGTGGCATGCTGGTGTTTATGAGTAACGGAAAGCTGATTCTACTTCGACACGGACAGTCCGAATGGAACGAGTCCAACCAGTTCACCGGTTGGGTTGATGTCAACCTCACCGCCAAGGGTGAGGGCGAGGCCAAGCGTGGCGGCGAGCTGCTCAAGGAACAGGGCATCTTGCCGAATATCGTCTACACCTCCCTGCTGCGCCGTGCCATCCGCACCGCCAATATTGCGCTCAACGCTGCGGACCGCCACTGGATCCCGGTCGTGCGCGACTGGCGCCTCAACGAGCGCCACTACGGCGCCCTGCAGGGCCTCAACAAGGCAGAGACCAAGGATAAGTACGGTGAGGAGCAGTTCATGGCATGGCGCCGTTCTTACGGCACCCCGCCGCCGGAGCTGGAGGATGGCGCCGAGTACTCCCAGGCCGGTGACCCGCGCTACGCCAACCTGGATCAGGTTCCGCGTACCGAGTGCCTGAAGGATGTCGTCGAGCGCTTCGTTCCTTATTTCGAGGAGGAGATCCTCCCGCGCGCCAAGAAGGGTGAGACCGTTCTCATCGCCGCACACGGCAACTCCCTGCGCGCGCTGGTCAAGCACCTGGATCAGATCTCCGATGAGGAGATTGCCGGCCTTAATATTCCAACTGGTATCCCGCTGGTCTACGAGATCACCGAGGACGGCTCCGTGGTGAACCCGGGCGGCACCTACCTCGATCCGGAAGCTGCTGCTGCCGGTGCTGCCGCCGTGGCCGCTCAGGGTGGAAAGAACTAAACACCGAGCAAGCTGCGTGCTGCGCACAATCCCCAGGGAGCATATACTCCTTGGGGATTCTTTGTAGGGGCGTGAATGATTGTGGAACTGGTTTTAGCTTTTCTTGCCGGCGTGGTGGCCTGTGGTCTGGCCATTCCGGTGCTGGCTCGGTTCCGTGAACGCATGGAGCGCCGCCGCGTCCGCGATGCGGACGCCAACCAGGTCACCAGTGTGAGCCAGGTCCTGCATCTCGCCGTGGCGGGCTCGCCGGCCGGTATGACGGTGCTCTCGCGCGACAAAGAGGTCATCTTTTCCAACCCTGCGTCCCATCAAATGTCGATGGTGCACGACCGTGCCGTGAACCCCGATATTTGGAAGGTCGCGGAGGAGGTCTTCGACGATAAGGAGACTCGAACGCTGGACCTTGCCATTCCCAAGCGGCGCACGGGTAACCGCGTGATTCAGGTACGCGCGGTGGTTCAGCCGCTGACGCTGAACGACGATCGCTTCGTCATCGTCTACGGCACCGACGAGTCCGAATCGGTGCGCATGGAATCTGCCCGCCGTGACTTCGTGGCTAACGTGTCGCACGAACTGAAGACCCCAGTCGGCGGCATCGCCCTGTTAGCCGAGGCCCTCCTCGAAGACACGGGGGATCCCGAGCATGTCGAGTACTTCGGCAGCAGGGTGCAAAAGGAAGCCGCTCGCATGGCCGAGATGGTCAGCGAGCTCATTTCCCTGTCCAAGCTGCAAGGTGCGGAGGCGCTGCCAGAAATGGAGCCGCTTGACCTCGATGACGTCATCGATGAGGCCATCACCCGCAACCAGCTCGCCGCCGATTCCCACCACAACCAGCTCACCCGCGGCGAATCCGCAGGTGTTCACGTCATGGGAGATAAATCCCTCCTGGTTACGGCGATCTCAAACTTGATCTCCAACGCCATCCACTATTCGCCGGATGAGCTTCCGGTATCGGTGACGCAGAAGGTCGTCGGCGGGAAGGTCGTGCACATCCGAGTCACGGACCGCGGCATCGGCATTGCTCCGGAAGACCAGAAGCGGGTATTTGAGCGCTTCTTCCGCGTGGATAAGGCACGCTCCAGGCAGACCGGCGGGACTGGCCTTGGCTTGGCCATTGTGAAGCACGTCGTGGCTAATCACGGCGGCAATATCAAGCTGTGGTCACGCCCCGGAACTGGCTCGACGTTTACTATCGAGCTCCCTATATACGCCGAAGAGAAGCCAGCGGATAATCTTATTAACCGGGATAATATAGAAGACGGAGCCGTCAGCTCTGCCGCCCCTGGTTTGCAGCGCGCTGTGGCGCGTGTAGCAGCTCGTCGAAAGGATAAAGCGCAATGACCACCATCCTCATCGTTGAAGATGAAGAGTCGCTGGCCGATCCCCTCGCCTTCCTCCTCCGAAAGGAGGGATTCGACGTTCTCCTTGCCCCCGACGGGCCCAGCGCGCTCGAACAGTTTGCGGCACATAACGTAGACATCGTCCTGCTGGACCTCATGCTGCCGGGAATGTCTGGAACGGACGTCTGCAAGCAATTGCGCACGACGTCTTCTGTGCCGGTGATTATGGTGACCGCGCGCGACTCGGAGATTGACAAGGTTGTGGGCCTGGAGCTCGGCGCGGATGACTATGTGACTAAGCCTTATTCCTCCCGCGAGCTCATCGCCCGCATCCGCGCTGTGCTGCGCCGTGGCCAAGATGTCTCCTCCGAGCACGCTGAGGAGGAGCCCGACGAGCAAATCCTGGAAGGCGGCCGCGTGCGCATGGATGTGGAGCGCCACACCGTTCTCGTGGCCGGCGAGCCGGTATCCATGCCGCTCAAGGAGTTTGACCTCCTCGAATACCTACTGCGCAACGCCGGACGTGTACTGACTCGCGGCCAACTCATTGACCGCATCTGGGGAGCGGATTATGTGGGCGATACCAAGACCCTCGATGTTCACGTCAAGCGCCTCCGCTCCAAGATTGAGGCCGAACCTTCCCGCCCACAGCAGCTCGTGACGGTGCGCGGCCTGGGCTATAAGTTCGAGGCTTAAACGCGGGGGTCAGCCGGGTGCCGCGGGAACTCGACTCCGGACCGTGCCCGGGCCTCGCAGTGTGTGGCCAGGATGTCGTAGCACTCCTCTCCGAGTAGCGCGATCAGCTCGGTTTTCTGCGACTTCCACAGCGGTTCTTCCGCGATGTGGCAGGAGGGATCTGCCGAGCAATACCAATCAAAGTCCTCTCCGCCGTTACCCCACCCGCGGCGGTCATATTCGCCGATAGTGGTGCGCAGGATTTCCTCCCCGTCGGGGCGCTCCTCATAGTCCTCGTGCCGGCGAATCGGCAGCTGCCAGCACACCTCGGGCTTGACCACGGTGAGTTCCTCACCCGCCTCGAGCGCCCATTGGTGGATAGCGCAGCCCGCGCCCGTGGGCCAGCCGGCGCGGTTGGCAAAGATGCAGGCGCCGTCGACAAGCGGCGTCTTCAGGGCCGGTTCCGGCTCGCCATCATCGCCGTCGAGCTCATCCCACTCCAGCCAGGGCTCCAACTCCTCAGGTTCTCCGTGCTCCAGGAACTCATCTACCCCCGCAGGGCGGTGCTGCCAGAAGCGGGCGGGCATGCGCGCGACGGCGTCGCGAAGCTGCTCCCGATCCGTCTCATCAGCCATGTAGGCGCCGTGCACGCAGCAGCCGACATCGGGCTGCTGCTTATCGATGCCGTGGCACCTCTCCGTCCCAAACTGGCAGGCATAGTGCGATTCGAGCCAGGTCAGGTCGATGGAAAAGATGTGGAGTGGATCGTTTGGATCCGTAAATTCAAACCACTCTCTGGGGAAGTCGGGGGCCTTTTCGCGGCCGGCCAAGATGGACGCCGCCGCCGGGGAGGAGGCGGGAAAACCCAGGTAAACTTCATTCGATTTCGGGCGATTCACACCTACCCACGGTAGACCTACTACTCTAGAGGCGTGCGATTAGGTGTATTAGACGTCGGAAGTAATACCGTCCACCTCGTTGCGGTCGACGCCGCAACCGGTGGGCGGCCTTCGCCGATGAGCGATTGGAAGACCCCGCTGCGTCTGGTGGAACAGCTAGACAAGGACGGCAACATCCACGAGAAGGGCATGAAGAAGCTCATCTCCGCCGTGGGTGAGGCCGCTGAGCTGGGCCAGAAGCTGGGTTGTGATGAATTCATCGCTTTTGCTACCTCCGCCGTGCGCTCGGCCACGAACTCGGCCAAGGTTCTCGATGAAGTTGAGAAGCAAACCGGCGTCCGCCTAGAAATCTTGTCGGGCGAGGAGGAAGCGCGTTTGACCTTCCTCGCCGCCCGCCGGTGGTATGGCTGGTCCGCTGGCCGCATCACCAACCTCGATATCGGTGGCGGTTCGCTGGAGCTGTCCACCGGTACCGATGAGCATCCGGAAATGGCTTTCTCCCTCGACTTGGGAGCTGGCCGCCTGACTCATAATTGGTTTGATACCGATCCTCCGCAGAAGTCCAAGGTAAATTTGCTGCGGGATTACATTGACGCGGAACTGGTCGGCGTGGCCGATAAGATGCGCGCCCTGGGCCCTGCGGGATTGGCCGTGGGAACCTCGAAAACATTCCGCACGCTGGCCCGTTTGACCGGTGCTGCGCCCTCGTCTGCGGGTCCCTACGTCAAACGCACCCTTACGGCGCCGGGTTTGCGTCAGCTGATTTCCTTCATCTCCCGTATGACTGCAGCTGACAGGGCGGACCTTGAGGGTGTAAGTTCTACCCGATCGCATCAGATCGTCGCCGGTGCTTTAGTGGCGGAGGCGAGCATGCGTGCCCTGGGAATCGAAAAGCTGGAGATCTGCCCCTGGGCTCTCCGAGAAGGTGTTATTTTGCGCCGTACCGATAAGGGACTGGAATAGGAAAGAAACGTGGCTGACAAGAAACAGTTGACAGTTGCGGAGCTGCTGGCCCGTAACGCGAAGGACCGACCCGGCGAGGAGAAGACCCCGCGCCGCCGTCGCCGGAGCCTCGATGAAGGCGGCATCTCAGTTGCGGAGCTGACCGGCAATCTCGAAAAGGTGAAGGCAACCCCGGCTGAGGCAAAGCACTCGAACGTCTCCATCGATGAGACGGCCCCGGTGATTCCTGCTCCGAAGAAGGAGACCAAGAAGGAGTCCAAGGAAGAGACTCCGAAGAAGGAAGCCCCCAAGCAGGAAGCAGCCCAGAAGGTGGACAAGCCCCAGGCCGCTGCCGTTCCTGTGGAGAAGCCCGCGGAGTCCGAGTCCAAGCCTTCCCAGCCTTCTGATGATGACACCCGCGTCATCCAAAAGGTCAAGGACGAGCCAGAGAAGCCTGAGGTAAAGACCGCCGCACCGGTCGATGAGAAGCCGCAGGACGCCGCCGAGGACACCTTCACCACGGGTGAGCTCGAGGCAGTCGATGAGGACGTTGACGAGTATGACGAGGACTACGACGAGGAAGACGAAGGCAAGCTCAACCCCTTCGCCGTCGTCCTGCTCGCCCTCGTGGGCATCGTGCTCGGCGCCATCGTGTTCAAGGGCTTCGAGATCCTCTGGGATCGCTTCGACCGCCTCGTTGTCCTGGTGCTTGGTGTGGTTGTCACCGGTGTCATCGTTGGCATCGTCCACGCACTGCGTACCAGCCGCGATGGTCTTTCCATGTTCCTCGCAGCCGTGGCCGGCTTGGTGCTGACCTTCGGCCCGCTCCTCGTGGTGATGTAAGAACCAGCTCCATAGGACACCTTCTCATAAGGCATCTGTCACAAGGCATCTGTTAAAAGGTATCTTTGCCCTGAAAACGCCTTCTGGCAGATGCCTTTTGCATGCGCGGGGTCAGCCTGCGTGCACAGCCTTGACCTGGTGGCCGCATCCTAGCCTTTCTGGCACCCTGGATAGCATGACAAAAATTGCAGTACTTGGTGGAGGACAAATCGGCGAAGCCCTAGTTTCCGGGCTGGTGAATGCGGGCTATGACGCCGCGGACATCGTGGTGACCAACCGTCGTTCCGAGCGCAGCGAGGAGCTAAAGAGCGCCTATGGCGTGTCGGTCACGAGCGATAATGCTGCGGCTATCGACGGCGCGGAATACATCTTCGCGTGCGTGAAGCCCTATGCCATCGAGGAGCTCCTTGAAGGCCTCGACATCCCCAAGACGGCCGTGGTTGTGTCCATGGCTGCCGGCCTGACCCTCGAGACGTTGGAGAAGGCCGCCGGCGAGGGCGTGCCAGTCGTCCGCGTCATGCCGAACACCCCCATGTTGGTGGGCAAGGGCATGTGCACCTGCGCGGGTGGTTCCCACGTCACCGAAGAGCAACAGGCTGGCGTGGTCAAGCTTCTGGAAGCCGTCGGCGAGGTTGCTGTCATTGAGGAGAAGCACATCGACGCCGCCACCGCACTGGCAGGCTCTGCTCCCGCGTATTACTTCCTTGTCACCGAAGCGCTGATCGACGCCGGTGTGCAGCTCGGCCTCACCCGTGACGTCGCCGAAAAGCTAGCCACCCGCACCGCCCAAGGCGCGGGCACCATGCTGGCTGAATCCGGCAAGGATCCGGTGGCTTTGCGCGCAGGGGTAACCTCCCCGGGGGGAACCACTGCTGCCGCCCTTCGTGAACTCGAGGAGTCTGGCCTGCGGGGCGCGTTCTTCCGTGCCGCCGAAGCATGCACCCAGCGTGCGCAGGAACTTGCTTAAAATTTCCCGCCGTTCTGGTAGCCCTGTGGCATATGTTGTCACACGGGCTTGATGGGGAACAGCGGTGCGAAAGAGGAAAAAATTAGCTCTTGGGTCGCATTAGTCACACGTTTCACGCTAAGCTGGCAGGAGCGCGTGCGTGATAGTCCTGTGGGAGGGGAAGCCTACAGCGCGTCACGTGCTGAAGGGTTAAATAAACTATGACGAATGAAGATAAGGGAACTTTCCTGACCATCGCCGAAGTTGCGGAGATCATGCGTGTCTCCAAGATGACGGTGTACAGGTTGGTTCATGCAGGTGACATGCCGGCCGTGCGCGTGGGACGCTCCTTCCGCGTCCACGAATCTGCCGTCAAGGAATACCTTGAGGCCTCCGTATACGGAGCCTAGCGTTCACCTCTTTCTGGCAGCGCCCACCACTGCGGACCACTCGCGGTCCGCGGCGGTGGGCGCTGCCCTTAGTTTTGGTGCTGGGCAGGCCGCTAGGTAAGATAGTGAACATTCGTTTCGGCACTGGTATGCCTGTGTCTCCCTGTTTCGCAGGGGCCGCCACGAGTGCACCGTGTGTGGTTTCATTCCAGGCGTTGCCGGCCGGTTTACGTACGTACTGATACCGAAAGTGAGGAAACCTACTATGGGTTCTGTCATCAAGAAGCGCCGCAAGCGCATGTCCAAGAAGAAGCACCGCAAGATGCTGCGTCGCACCCGCGTTCAGCGTCGCAAGCTGGGCAAGTAAAGCTTCGCCTGTAACTCCCCGCATGGTCCTTTCAGGATCGTGGCGGGGAGTTTCTGTTATCTTTTCTCCTTCCCGCCGTTTCGGATGACTGCGCCGTCGTTTCAGACGACGGGAGCCGCTTAGAACGGAATGTCCTCCTGCGGGGAGGTCGGGGTACGGAGTTCCTCGGCAGCGGCCTGTGCTTCCTTAGCTTCTTGCTGGGCGCGCTCGCGGGTGGCCGAAATCTTTTGAGCCACCGTTTGTGCCCAACGCTTCGTTTTCTGTGCCAGCGGGCCAGTCGGCTCCGTCATAGCCCAGGTCCCGTCTTCGTAGAGCCACACGATGTCCCCGGTGTGCGGGTCCATGATGTAGTGCGCGCGCCCATCAGTCTTCATATTGTGGTGGTGCTGGCACAAACTGGCCAGGTTGCGTGGGTGCGTGGCGCCGCCGTCGGCGTAGTTGACGCGGTGGTCCATCTGGCACAGGTAGGCCGGCCGGTTGCACCCCGGAGCGCGGCAGGTGCCATCCCGGCCTTCCACGTATGTGCGGATGAGCTCCGAGGCGATGTAGCTGCGCGATTCCGGTGGCTGCGAGGAGAGGTCGCGCGTGCGCGTGACAGGCATGTCCTGTGACGTCCACCCATGGCCTTGGACGAAGGTGGGGGCGTTGTCGATATCGCTGGCTTGGTAGGTGTGCAGAATGACAGTCGCCGGCGGCGAGATACTACCGGCGATGAGCTTTTTCAGGGCATCAGCCTGTGAGAGTCCGTTCTCCTTTGCCGCTTGTTTGATGTAGCTATCCAGAATCATGCCCGTGGCGCTATCGGTATTGAGCTCAAGGATGCCGCGCTGGCCAGTATCGGTGAAGGTATACGTATCTTTCTGCGGGGAATTGCGAAAGCTAAAAGTCTTGTCAATACTCTTGCAAATATCGCGCAGTTTGCGCCCAATCTGCGCCGGGGTGGGAAAGACCTGATTCGGGGAGGTGGGGGTGAAGAAGGTGATCAGGGCATCGTCGATAAGCGCGAGCGTTTCTGGCGGCAACGCGCCCAGCTTTGTCAGGGTGCGGTCAATAGTGATGAGGGCCTTCATATCCAGCAGGAACTGGCTGTCCTGTAACGCCTTGACCTGCGGGAGCTCCGTGAGTCGGTGCACGGCCAGGCAGCATTCGCTCACGGTATAGTCGCCGACGCCAAGCTTGGCGACGAGCCTCTGGCACGCGACATCAAAATCCTCATCGAGGTCTGGCATGGCAGCTACCCACGAGCGGTAGTCTGCGCGGCGGGCGGCGCTGCGCTCCACAGCGAGGGCGCAGTCAGGATTCATATGGGAAAAGTAGGCGGTTTGGGTAGCGGTATTCACGGTGTCCCCCGGGGTTAGAATCTCGGTTATATGTTCTAAAAGAACTATAAAACATGCCCCGGACATCTATCCTGACCAGCAAATATACTCAAATCTGAGTGTATATTATGGAGCGTATATTTGACGTCATAATCTGGATGAAGAGTCTTATTTTCTGACCCCACAAGGGACCATCACGTACGTAGAATGGCGAACTATGTTGCCTAGACTCCTCACACTTGACAGCCTGGTTATCTCACAGACCAAGTCCTTCATGCAGGATGAATTCCTGATCGCCGATGAACAAGGCGTGCCCGTCGGGACGATTCTGCAGTCGACGAGCCTGAAGGACATGTTCTTCAACTCCTCCCGCAGCCTCGAGGTTGCTTTTACCGATGAGCAAGGTAATCCGCAGCAGCCGCTCATGGTGATTAAGGATCCGCCGAACTTCGTGCGGGATACCTATGAGGTGTACCTGCCGGGCGTCGAGAAGCCCATGGCGGTCGTAACTAAAAAATTCTCCCTCCTGAAGACGCGCCTGAGCTTGGAAATGGAGGGCTTCCCGGAGATCGAGATTGAAGGCGATGTCTGGGATTGGAATATCACGATTACTAGCCAAGGCCAGCCTCTAGCGGAAGTTCGCAATGAGTGGGCGGGCGTGGGCCGGTTCCTCGCTGGGAAGAATACGTACCGCCTCAGCATTGCGCCGGGGCTCGACCCACAACAGCATGCCGGGCTGATTGGTGCGGTCATGTGCATGGACATGCTGCGCACCAAGGCACAGGGCAGCAGTTAGCGGCGCACGAAGCGCCAGCTGCCATAGGAGAAGAGCGCGGTGGCTAGCGCGGGGAGGCCATAAGCGCGCACGGCCTTGCGCACGGAGCGGTAGTCGCGGATGAGCCAGCCTTTTTCCTCTGCAATATCGCGCAGCTTGGAATCCGGATTAATGGCCACGGGGGTTCCCACCATGGAAAGCATCGGGACATCGTTGGCGCTGTCGGAGTAGGCGGTACAGCGCTCAAGATCGAGGTTCTCCAGTGTGGCGAGCGCCGCCACGGCGTGCTTCTTACCCGGCCCGTGGAGGATATCGCCCACGAGGCGGCCGGTGAAGCGGCCATCTTTGACCTCCGCCACGGTGCCGAGCGCGCCCGTGAAACCGAAACGCTGCGCCAGAATCTGCGCCAGCTGCACGGGGGTGGCCGTGACCAGCCATACCTGCTGGCCAGCGTCGAGGTGCATTTGCGCCAGCTGCTTCGTGCCCGGGTAGGCCTTGCGGGCCATGGATTGGTCCACGATGCTCTCGCACAAAGCCACCATTTCCTCCACTGAGCGGCCCTTGACAAACTCGAGCGCTTGCACGCGCCCTGCGGCCACGTCGGCGGCGTTCTCCGAACCGGAAATCCGGAATTTTAGCTGCTTCCAGGCGATGGGCAGGATCTCTGAGAGCTTGAAGTAGCGACGCCGCGCGAGGCCCAAGGCAAAAGACACGAGCGAGGACCCTTGGACCAAGGTGTTATCCACGTCGAAGAAGGCGGCAGCGCCGGTGTCCTGGGGGATGTCTGGGTCGGGCTCAGTGATGGAGCGCGCGCCGGCGGATTCGAAGGAGCCCCGAACGGAGTCCACACCAGAAGAAAAAGCATCCAGGTCGATGCCGAAGAGGTGCTCTACCGCCGCGGCTGCCGACGCCTCACCGGCCGCCCTCTGGTGCTCTTCACCCAGCGGGGCGAAGGCCTGCTGCTCCAGGAAATTACGCAAGTTTCCCCTGCTTGCGGTCCAATTGGCAAGGAACTCACGGGGAGAATCGGGCATACCAGGAGGGGGCGGGAGAGGCACGCGTTCAGCTTTCATAAGGCGGGAAGACTAACGTGTCCATAGTAAACCGCGAACCGTTCTACGTCCTATCGAGGAGTTCTTAATGTCTCACGTCGTCGAGCTGATGGTGCGTACCACGTGCGGCTCCTGCGCGCGCGTTCTGGAGCAGATTACCCCGGTGGTCCGGCAGGCTGGGGCAGAGCTTAAAGTGCGCAACGTCGATGAGGATGCGGAGCTGGCCATGGAATATGGTGATCGCGTCCCCGTTGTGGTGATTGATGGCGAGGAGTTCTCCTGCTGGGAAGTGGACAATGAGGAGCTAGCGCAGGCGTTGGTGGAGTAGCTTTCCTCGGGGACTCCCGCGAGTTTCGGAAACGAGCTGAAAACTAGTAGTCTTTTGGATGATCTATGTCATCCAAAGGGATGATGCAAAACTGGAGGGTAGTGCATGAGTGTGCTCGTCGTGGGCATGTCGCATCAGTCGGCGCCGGTGGCGCTGCTGGAAAAGCTGAGCATGGACGAGACCGTGCAGAATGACACCTGCCGGGCCATGGTATCGGCAGGCTCGTTGACCGAGGCGATGATTATCTCCACCTGTAACCGCCTCGAGGTTTATACCGTCACGAGCTCTTTCCACACGGGCGTCCAGGATGTCGTGCGCAACCTCGCTGAAGTCTCCGGGGTGGAAGAGGAGAAGCTGCGCTCCTATCTTTATGTGCGCTATGCCGACGCCGCCGCCGAGCACCTCATGATGGTGGCCTCCGGCTTGGACTCGATGGTGGTGGGTGAGCAGCAAATCATCGGCCAGGTGCGCACCGCCTACCAGTTTGCTTCGGAGCAAGGAACCGTCGGCCCGCGCATCCACGCGCTGGCACAGTCCGCGCTGCGTACCGGCAAGCGGGTGCATTCCGAAACTGAGATCGATGAGGCGGGCTCCTCCATGGTCTCCTTTGCTTTTGATCAGGCGCTGAGCCGCATGGGCAGGGAAGATCTCGCGGGCAAGCGCGTTCTCATCTTGGGTGCAGGTGCAATGGCCTCGCTGGCGGCAACGCACGCGGGGCGCCTGGGTGCGCACCTGATTATTGCGAACCGCACCATTGCCCGCGCTGAGCGCGTGGCGCAGCACGCCCATGAGGCGGGCGTGTACGCAGACGTTATTGAATACTCGGAACGCGCCCAAGCCCTGCGCGATGTGGACGTGGCGATCTCTGCCACCGGAGCCCAGGACTTCACTATTACGGCGGCCGACGTCGAGCGCTATCACGTGGCCGACCGCGAACTCATGCTCGTGGACCTGTCTCTGCCACGCGATATTGATGACGCCGTGGCAGAAGCTGAGGGAGTCGACCTGGTCAATATCGAACGTCTCAATAACTCGCTGCAGGCGGCCGATACTGATCTGGCAGCGGGTAGCAGCCCACACGCGCAGGCGCGGCGCATCGTCAGTGAAGAACTGGAAGCCTATGCTTCCGAGCAGCGCGTCCGCGACGTCGTCCCAGCCGTATCGGCACTGCGCAAGCAGGCGGCAAACCTGGTCCAGTGCGAGGTGGCGCGGATGGAGCAGAAGCACCCCGAGTTGGACGAGCGCCAGATGGGAGATATCAATCGCGCGCTCAAGCGCGTTGCGGATAAGCTGCTCCACGAGCCCACGGTTCGTGCGAAGCAGCTCGCAGCTAACTCTGGCACCGTAAGCCATGAGACCGCGTTGCAGGAACTCTTTGGACTCCACCTGGAGGGCAGCGGCGTAGCAGTAGACATGGCAGATCTGCCGGATGCCGCGCAGATGGAAGCCGCGGAACGTACTAAGGAAGAAAAGGACGCATAGATGTTGAAGATCGGTACCCGAGGATCCCTCCTGGCCACTACTCAGTCGGGCCACGTGCAGGAGTGGTTGCAGCAGGAAGGCTATGAGGCCGAGTTGCACATCGTTACCACGCAGGGTGACGTCAACATGGCTCCTGTGGAGCGCATCGGCGTGGGTGTGTTTACGCAGGCCCTGCGTGAGGCCGTCGACCGCGGCGAGTGTGAGATCGCAGTGCACTCCTTCAAGGACCTGCCCACGGCTGCCGACGAGCGTTTCGACCTCGTGGTGCCGCAGCGCCAAGACGTCCGTGAGGCGCTCATCGCCCGTGATGGTCTGACCCTCAAGGAACTGCCGGAGGGCGCACGTGTGGGTACCTCCGCGCCGCGGCGCATCAGTCAGCTGCGCGCTATGCGCCCGGACCTGGATATTCGTCCGCTGCGCGGCAATATCGATACCCGCATGGGCAAGGTCACCAGCGGCGAGCTCGACGCCGTCCTCCTGGCCTACGCTGGCCTCGTGCGCGCGGGCTATGCTGATCGCGCCACCGAGGTTTTCGATCCGGAGGTCTTCATGCCCGCACCCGCGCAGGGCGCGTTGGCCATCGAGGCTGTCAAGGGAACTGAGGCAGCGAAGGCCATTGCTCTGCTTGCCGACGCCCCCGCCACCGCCGCCACCCGCGCCGAGCGCACCGTGCTCTCCCAGCTGGAGGCCGGTTGCACCGCGCCGGTCGCTGCCACTTCCCACTGGGAAGGCGAGCAGCTGGTCGTTCGCGGCGGTGTCTTCGCCCTCGACGGCTCCCGTCAGCTCATCGCTCAGGCCCAGGGCTCGGCAAGCGAGGCAGAAGAATTGGGACGTGCAATCTCCAAGGAGCTCTTCGCTCAGGGCGCTGCGGACGTGCTGGCAGCGGAATAACCGCACGTAATTTTTGCTTTGGGGCCTTTTCCTTTAGTGTGTATCTAGCACACGATCATTGAGAGCAATGATTTAGGCCCCCTTAACTCGCGAGTGAGGGGCTTTCTTGTCTCCACTCCCGCGCCTGCCACAGCGGTGGCACCGGGGCACTCGGAATCCACAAACTAGAAAAGAACCTTATGAGCAATGCCGTTCCGGATACCCAGCCTGAGCTGGGTAAGTCTGATCTGGGCAAAGTCGTCTTCGTCGGTGCCGGACCAGGTAATCCCGACCTGCTGACCGTTCGCGCCCGCGAGGTTCTGGAGACGACCGCCAACGTCGTTACCGACCCGGGGGTCTCGCAGGGCGTGCGTGACATGGTGGCGCAGCAGGTGCCGGTTCCGCAGGAGCTTCTCGACGCCGCCGAGGAAGAGTACGAGCGCATCTGCGCCGCCGCCAAGGAAGCGGGCGCGCGCCGTAAGCCGCCGCGCCCGGCACCGCCGACGGCGGCGGTCTTTGAGGAGGTCGAGGGGGACGTCGTCAAGCAACTGCGTAACGCGCTCGAGCGCGCCGAGGGACACGACGTGATCCGTCTGGTTACCGGTAACCCGCTCAACCGTGAGTCCATCAAGGCGGAGATCACCGCCGTGGCCAATGCGGGCATGGAATTCCAGGTAGTCCCGGGTATGTCTCTGCCTTCGACGGTTCCCTCCTTCGCAGGCATTGCTCTCGGTGCGACCTATACCGAGGCCGACATCACGGAAGGCGCGGACTGGGATGCGCTGGCCACCGCGACGCAGCCGCTGGTTTTGCAAGCTACGGCAGATGACCTGCCGGTTATTTCCGCCGAGCTGGTGGAGCGCGGGATGCCCGCGGAGACGGAAGCATACGTCACCGTCCACGGCACCACGCGCCTGCAGCGCACGCACGAGACCACGCTGGGAACACTCGGCAAGCTTGACGCTGAGCTGCCGGGCGAGCTCGTGGTCACGCTGGGGCGCAGCTTTGATGATCGCTCGAAGTATTCCTGGTGGGAGAACCGTTCGCTCTATGGTTGGCGCGTGCTGGTGCCGCGCACGAAGGAGCAGGCCGCAGCGATGAGCGCCCGACTGGCTGGCCACGGCGCCATCCCGCAGTCGGTGCCCACCATCTCCGTGGAGCCGCCGCGCAACCCGGCGCAGATGGATCGCGCCATCAAGGGCATTGTCGAAGGTCGCTATAAGTGGGTCGTGTTCACCTCCGTCAATGCGGTGAGCGCGGTGTGGAAGAAGATCGCGGAACTCGGCCTCGATGCCCGCGACTTCGCCGGCGTGCACCTCGCTGCGGTGGGGCAGAAGACCGCCGATGCTATTCGCGCCAAAGGCATGGTCCCGGAGCTTTTGCCGCCGGCGACGAAGCAGAACGCCGAGGGCCTCGTGGAGGTCTTCCCCAACTACGTTGAGGATATCGACGCCGTGGGGCGTGTACTGCTGCCGCGCGCCGATATCGCCGGCGAGGCGCTGGTGACTGGCCTGCTGGACTTGGGCTGGGAAGTCGATGATGTCGTGGCCTACCGCACGGTGCGTGCAGCCCCGCCGGCGGCGGAGATCCGTGACATGATCAAGACCGGCGGCTTCGACGCCGTTGCCTTTACCTCGCCGTCGACGGTGCGCAACCTCGTCGGCATTGCCGGCAAGCCGCATGCCCGCACCATCATCGCCTGCATTGGCCCCTCCACCAAGGCGGCGGCTGAGGAGGTGGGCCTGCGCGTGGACGTGGTCCCGGAGGTCGCGGATGTGCCGATGCTTGTCGACGCCCTCGCTGACCACGTCGCAGCCCTGCGTGCTGCCGGCAACCTGCCAGCTCCGCGCAAGAAGCGCCGCTCGCGCAAGAAGACGGCGTAGACCGCTTCTGGGCGGGCATGTAAGGGGCGACTAGAGTCGGGAAGGTAGTTCAATTTTCTCGTAGCTCAAAGGAGAGTTTTTACTCATGAGCATTGCTCGCCGCCCCCGCCGCCTACGTCAGAACCCGGCTTTTCGGGATTTGGTTGCGGAAACGTCGCTGCGCCCCTCCGACCTTATCCTCCCGATGTTCGTGGTCGACGGTCTGAATGAACCCCGTGACATCCCCTCCATGCCGGGCGTGCAGCAGCACAGCCTGGATTCCCTCAAGCGTGCCGCGCACGAGGCTCTCGATGCGGGCGTGACCTGCGTTGACCTCTTCGGCGTGCCGCGTGAGGAAGACAAGGACGCGACCGGCTCCGTGGCCTGGGACCCACAGGGCATCCTCAACGTGGCGATTGCGGAGCTGCGCCAGGAATTCGGCGATGACCTCATTGTCATGGCGGATACCTGCCTCGATGAGTTCACCTCCCACGGCCACTGCGGCGTGGTCGATGACCAAGGCCGCGTGCTCAACGATGAAACCGTGGAGCTTTACCAGGATATGGCCCGCTCCCAGGCCCGCGCTGGTGCACACATGGTCAGCCCGTCCGGCATGATGGATGGACAGATTGCCGCCATCCGTGAGGCCCTCGATGAAGCCGGCCACGAGGATGTTGCGATCATGGCCTACTCGGCCAAGTACGCCTCGGCCTTCTTCGGCCCCTTCCGCGATGCCGTGGGTTCCTCCCTGGAGGGCGACCGCCGTACTTACCAGCAGGACCCGCGCAATTTCCGTGAGTCCATGCTGGAGGTAGACCTGGACATCGAGGAAGGCGCGGACATCGTCATGGTTAAGCCTGGCCTGCCGTACATCGATGTGCTGGCCGGTGCTGTCGAGCGCTCCTCCGTGCCGGTAGCTGTCTACCAGGTCTCCGGCGAGTACGCGATGATTCAGGCCGCTTCCCAGAACGGGTGGATCGATGGCGAGGCCGTTATGCTGGAGTCCTTGACCGCGTTCAAGCGTGCGGGCGCGGATCAGATCCTGACCTACTTCGCCACGGACGCCGCCCGCTTGCTCAAATAAAAGGAGAATCGTGACGTTCAGCCCGAACACAGCCTCGCCGGCTAAGCAACCGGCGGGGCAGGACAAGGAGCCGGATAAGGAGCAGACCAAGCGCACCGAAGCCGTCTCGCTCATGCTCAAGGTGTGGACCGTTGCCCTGGTATTCGAGGTGGTGCACCTAGTCCTGAGTATCGTGCTGACCCTGTTGAATAGGGAGGAGCTCTTCGCCCAGGCCCGCACCACCGCGGAGTCCGCAGCGGAGAAGTCCGGGCAGGACGTCAGCGATGCCCTCGTACAGCTCGTGGGCTATGGCTCGGTGGCCTTCAGCTCGCTGATTTCACTCGCCATCGTGGTGCTGTTGGGCATCATGCTGGGCTTTATACACAAGAACTCCAAGGCAGCCGGTACTGGCCGGCGCCTGTGGTTTGCCTTCTCCCTCTACTTTGGCCTCCGCGTGCTCATCGTCTTCATCAGCAGCCCCGCCGGGGCGAGCGCGCCGGATTGGCTCTTCCTGCTTGATGGTGCCGTGCAGATCCTCGTCGGCGTGGCGGCCGTGATGGGCTTGATGTTCTCCACCAAGGAAGAGGTACTTGAATACACCGGCGAAATGGAGCAGCTGCGCCAGATGCGCAAGGAGATGGAGGAGCAGCGCCGCCAGGAAAACCTGGAGGAGCGCGAGAAGAAAAGCAAGGACAGGGAGAAAGAGGACAGCAAGGACGGCAAGCGATGAGCGAGCGCCCCGGCCCCGCGGACTATAACCGTCGCCCACGCCGCCCTAAGAAGCAGGGCGAGCAGGACTTTTCCACTTGGCCTTCCCAGCTGCGCATTGCCTACTGGGTCTGTGTCATCGCCGCAATCGTCATGCTCACCGCCGGGATGGTGGGCCTCTTCGGCTCCTATACATCGGTGACGAACACCCAGCTCAGCCCAGAGCAGGTGGACTATATCCGCTTCAACACACGTTTCACGGCCATCTCCAACGTGGTGGGTGCCGTCGTCATTGCGGCGTGCTCCGCGCAGCTGGCGAGTGGCTCGATATGGGCGCGTCGCATCATTACCGCGGTGTCTGCTTACATCATGTTCGTCAGCATTGCGGCGCTGATCGCGGGCGTGGGCGGGCTGCTCTTGTTGCTTATCCCGATGGCGCTCATGGTGGCCATCTACTTCCTCTTTCACCCGGATTCGACGGCTTTCATTAAGGCCCGCCGAGCCCAAAACTCCTGATTGGCGCCTACTCCAACTTTTGATTCATAATGGACGGTATGTCTCGACTGTCTGATGCGCCGCTGATTGCTGCCGCTACTGGCCACACGCCTTCCCGCCCGCCCGTCTGGTTCATGCGCCAGGCGGGGCGCTCTTTGCCGGAGTACCGCAAGGTACGCGAGGGAATCAACATGCTGGATTCCTGTTTCATGCCGGAGCTCCTGGCGGAGATCACCCTGCAGCCGGTGCGTCGCCACGATGTTGATGGCGCCATCCTGTTCAGCGATATCGTTGTCCCGCTCAAGGCAGCGGGCGTCGGCGTGGAGATCGTCCCCGGCCGCGGCCCCGTCATGGATGCACCCGTGCGCACCAAGGAGGACGTGGCCAACCTGCCTATCCTCGACGTTGATGTGCCAGAGGTACGCCAGGGCATTGAGATCATCCTGAGCGAGCTCACCGACAAGCAGGCCCTCATCGGCTTCGTCGGCGCGCCCTTCACCTTGGCCAGCTACCTCATTGAGGGCGGCCCCTCGAAGAATCACGAGCGCACTAAGGCTCTGATGCATTCCGATCCGGATACCTGGCACCGCCTCATGCAACGCCTCACCCCGACGATCATCTCCTTCCTTCAGCTCCAGCTGGATGCCGGCATTGACGCCATGCAGCTCTTCGATTCCTGGGCGGGCTACCTCAACGAGCGCGATTACCGCGAGTTCGTGCTGCCTTATTCGGAACAGATCCTCAAGGTTGCAGAAGGCCGCGTGCCGCGCATCCACTTTGGTGTGGGGACCGGCGAGCTGCTCGGCGCGATGTCGGAGGCTGGTTCTGAGGTCATGGGCGTGGACTACCGCGTGAGCATGGATGCCGCCGCGGCCCGCGTCAACGCGGACATTCTCCAGGGCAACCTCGACCCGGCTCTGCTGTTCGCCGGCGAGGATGCGGTGCGCAAGGAAGTACACGCCATCAAGGCAGAAGTAGATGCCGCCCGCGCGGCAGGGAACCTGCGTGGACACATCTGGAACCTTGGCCACGGCGTGCTGCCGACCACGGAGGCGGAGGCCATTACCCGCGCCGTCGCCATCATTCACGAGGAGGGCTAAATGAAGATCGCGATCATCGGTGCGGGCCTAGCGGGCCTCACCGCGGCATGGGAACTCAAGCAGAACACGAAGGGCCCCCACGACATCTTTGTCTTCGAAGCAGCCGACCGCATCGGCGGCAAGCTGCACACCGTGGCCTTCAACGGCGGCCCCACGGACATGGGCGCGGAGGCCTTTATCCGCCGCCGCCAAGACGCCGTGGACTTCTTCACGGAGCTGGGCCTGCAGGATTCCTTCGTGGAGCCCAATCCGGAGCTGCGCCCGCGCGTGTATACCGGTGGCGCGCTGCACTTCCTGCCGCAGGGCGGGGTCATGGGTATTCCTTCTGAGCCGCAGGACTTCTTCTCCGAGGCGACCAACGAGCGCATCACCAACGAGCAGCCCTTCGAGTGGGAAATTGGCGGGGATGTCTCCGTGGGTCAGCTCGTGCGCCAGCAATATGGCGATGACGTGGTAGACCACGTGGTTTCCGCGCTGCTCGGTGGCGTTTACTCCTGCTCGGCCGATGACCTGGGCCTGCGCGCCACGGTTCCGCACCTGGCGGCCACGCTGGACTCACTGGCCAAGGAAGGACCCGTCACGCTGTCGGCAGCTATCAAGCAGATCGAGTCTGGCCGCAGCCCGGCCGAAGGTTCCGTCTTCGGCACCTTCAAGGGCGGCTACGCAGAGCTTTACGAGGCCCTGGCTGAGAAGTCCGGCGCGCAGATTCACCTGGACGCCTTTGTTTCTGGTGTGACGCGCAAGGGCGATGCCTTTGAGGTCAAGGGCGCGCCGGGGGATATCGGTCCATTCGACCGCGTGCTCTTTGCCACCCCGGCTCCCACGACGGCGCGCCTGCTCAAGGCCGTGGCCCCCGAGGCCGCCCAGAAGCTGTCCACCGTCCAGCTGGCCTCCTCTGTGGTCGTCGGTTTCAACTTTGCCTCCGCCACGGATCCGGAGGGCAATGCGCTTCCCGACGCCACCGGCATCCTCGTCGCCTCCGACGAGCCCGACGTGCGCGCCAAGGCCTTCACGCTCTCTTCTAACAAGTGGCCGCACCTGAACGAGCGCGAGGGCTTCCTCGTGCGCGCCTCCTTCGGCCGCTTCGGGGATGATGCCCTCGTGCGCGCGGAGGAGGATGATCTCGTGGACTATGCCCTCGATGACCTGCAGAAGATCACCGGTTTCGACGGCCGTGCTAGTGGCGTGGAAGAGATCTACACGCAGCGCTGGTTCGGCGGCATCCCCCGCTATGACGAAAAGCACCTGGCCACCGTTGCCGCCGTGCGTGCCGCGCTTGCCGACGTCCCCGGTATCGCCACCGCCGGCGCCTGGGCCGATGGAGTCGGCGTGCCCGCTGTCATCGCCGGCGCCCGCGCTGCCGCGCAAGTACTCGTTAGCTAGTAGTGGTATCTGCACCCAGCAATCTCAATTGTCGCGCCCTTAATGCGATAGATCAGTCGGTGCTCTTCGGTAATTCGCCGAGACCAGAACCCGGACAACTCGAATTTGAGAGGTTCGGGTTTTCCTATTCCTTCGTTGCCGTTTCGCGCAATGTCCTTAATGAGGTTATTGATTCTCTTGAGGAACTTCTTGTCGTGAGACTGCCACCAGAGGTAGTCCTCCCATGCTTCCTCTGTCCACGAAAGAATCATGGAGCTTAATCTTCCTCAATGAGCTCGTGTTCCGTTGCTTTCCCCGTATTGAGGCTCTCAATGGAGTCAAGTAGGCGCTGGGCATTGCGAGGGGAACGCAGAAGGTAAGCAGTTTCGCGAAGAGAGTTGTAGTCATCGAAGGAAACGATGACTGCAGACTCATGACCATTGCGAGTGATGATGACTTCCTCGCGGTCATCAACAACCGACTGCAATACTTCGGCGTACCGTGCTCTCGATTCCGAGTAAGACATGGTCTTCATAAGCGATCTCCCTTCTTGTACAAGAAACTGTACAACGAAAAGAGGATGGGCGCTAGAGAAGTTTCAGTTTATGGGGCCACGTGAACAGCGCGCGTCAGGTTGAGCCGCTCGCACACGTGCTCATCGTGGCTGACCAAGATGAATGCTCCGCGGTAGCTGGTGAGCACCTCAATTAGCCAGTCGGTGGTGGGGATGTCGATGTTGTTCGTTGGTTCGTCGAGAAGCAGGAAGCGCGGGGCTGGATCGCTGAGCAGGACGCGGGCGATTTCGACGCGGAAGCGCTCGCCACCAGAGAGTTGTCCCACCGGCTGGTGGATCTTGTCGTTGATAAAGAGCATCTGGGCCAGCTGGTCGCGCAGGAACTGCGGGTCTGCGCTGGGGTTGGCTGCCCGCACGATGTCGAACACCGATTTCTCTTCAGGCAAGACGATGCGCTGGCGGATGTATCCACAGGGCAGCGCGTATTCGACGTCGCCGCGGACAATGCGGTTGAGGAAGGTGGTCTTGCCGCTGCCGTTGGGCCCGGTGAGGCGAACGCGCTCGGGGCCAGTGATGCTGAGCAGATCGCTGACGAGCACTCGGGTGCCCGCGGGCAGCTCTGTGCCGGGGAGGTCGATGTGGACATGGGTGTCGTCGCGAAGCGCGCGCTGTGCCTTGTCGTGCGCCGACTGGGCGGCAGACACTGCATCGTTGGCCTGTTGAGAACGCCCAGCGGCGGAGCGCTCGGAACGGTTCTTGTCATTGCCCATGGCCATGCCGGGTTTGCGCTTCGAGTTGGAGAAGTTCTTGCCGCGGCGGGCATCGCGGGCAATGCGGGTCTGCATAGCGGCGCGCTCGCGGATCTGTTTGCGGTGGTTGGCCTTGGTTTCCCTGACCTTGGCCTGCGCGGAATCCTGCTCGGCATCAATCGCTGCGCGGTAAGAGGAGTAGTTTCCCTCGAACTCGCGCAGCGTTCCGTGGTAGAGCTCAGCGATGCTGTCCGCGTGCTCGAGGAGTTCGCGGTCATGTGAGACAACGAGAACCGGCATCGGCGCGGTGCGAATGAGCTCGAGCAGGCGCTGGCGTGATGAGGAGTCCAGGTTATTGGTGGGCTCGTCGAGGATCAGGAAATCCGGCTTGCGAAAGAAAGCGGCGGTCAGTGCCACCGTGACGGCTTCACCACCGGACAAAGTCCCTATAGTGCGATCTAGCGGGAAGGGGATACCTGCGGCGTCGAGAGTCGCTTCGATGCGCTCTGCCAAATCCCACTGCTCACCAACAGCGGCGGCGAGGTCGTCTGAGTATTCGCCAGCCTCAATGCGGTCAATGGCGCTGAGGATCTCTGTTGCGTCAAAGACATCGGCGATGGTGTCAGACGTGTGGAGGCCTAGGTCTTGGTCGACATAGATGACTGAGCCCGCGGATACGGTTCCCGAAGTCGGAGCAATGAGGCCTGCAAGTACCTTGGCTAGCGTTGATTTTCCGGATCCATTCGCCCCGACCAAGCCCGTGAAGTGGGAGGAAAAGGAGCCGGTGAGGTCCGTGAAACAGGGGGTGCCGTCGGGCCAAACGACGGTGAGATGAGAAAAAGAAATAGGCATGAAGAAATCCACCTTCGAGTAAGTCGCGCAAAAAGAGTGACGTCGAATTAGGAAAAAATCTTCATGCCTGAAAGGCTAGCCCCGGCTAATACCCGAGCGCAAGGGCCGCCACGCCAAAACCGAGGGCGCCGCGGGCAATGTAGTGCAGCACCTCGGGGGAGAAGGAGACACCGAAACCGCCGCTATCCAGCATGGACATGCTGTCTACCCGTGCCGGGCGGGAACGCTTAAACGACGCCCAGCTAAGACCGGCGATGATGAGCGCCACTGCGATGGCGGAAAGATTCCACACCAAGAGGAGGATACCGGCACCAAGGAGTGCCGTGCCCACAGAAGCTATAAGGGGAAGGCCCCAGTCGGGCCATGCATCGTCGCTGACGCGGCCGAAGGAGGCGGCGCGCCCAACCGCCGCACCGACGATGCTCCACGCGGACATGAAGCCGACGATGGCCAGCGCCCCGAACTGTGGGGCGAACCCCAACGACAAGCCGAGGGCCGCGAGCGCACCGACGCCGATGTACCACCGTCGTCCCAAACGACGGAAGAAGAGACTCATTAACGTCGATGGCGCATGGGCGCGACGAGGAATCCACGCGGATTGGCTCGCAATGGCATCAGAGGTGACTTCCGAATCGAGAAGGCTTAGGCCAGAACCGCCGACCAGGCGCGTGCGCCCAGCGCTGAGTAGCGAAGCCAGCGTGAACGAGCGCCACCCCACGACGAAACGTAGGGCCGGGACTACCAGCGCGAACCACGGGGATAGCCCGGTGGACACGCAGATGCCGAGGCCCAAGACCCCAAAGCCGACCAGCTGCGCCCACGTGATCCAGTCCGTGCCGCGGAGCCGGCCGCGCGGGCGATCAACGTACACCCAACGCTCCCTGGATAACGCACGTAGGGGATAAAGCGTCTCGGCGAACACGATGAGAGCGAGCAGTCCCACGATGCCGACAATCGGAGCGATACTAGTCAGCGTGATGCGCGCCGGGATGGCAGGCGCGACGGCGCCGACTTCTTGCCATCCTGTGTAACCGAAGCCGATGACGATGCCGGCGAGAATGAGGTACCAGATACCGTCGCCCAGTCGAGATAGAGCGCGCATCACAGCTGCACCACCTCGTCGCATGCCTGGGTGATGGTGTCGGAATGTGAGGCCACGACGATGCAGCGATTCTCTTCGTCGGCTAGGTAGCGCAACTCACCTGTCAGGAACTTAGTCCAGGCGGTGTCAAGGTGGCGCTCGGGCTCGTCGATAAGTAAAGCACGCGCCGGCTGGTACAGCTGCGCAGCTAGAAAGACGCGCTGGCGCTGGCCCGAGGACAGGCGCGAGGCTGGGTGCGGAAGGAGACGCTCAAGCGCCCAGAGCTCGCAGAGCTTGGCGACGTCCACCCCTGCCGCTTTCCCCATCAAGTCCAGGTGCTCGCCAACGGTGAGGTCGGGGAGGAAAACCGGCTCGGCCACCGTAATCACAGCGCCCGGCTGCTCCTTCGTGCCGACGGGATGGCCGTCACACTCCACAGAGCCATCGAGAGGGGCAAGCTCCCCGCCAAGCGTGGCCAGCAACGTGGATTTACCTGAACCATTAGGTCCGGCAAGGCCATAAACGTGGCCGGGGGCGAAGTCCTTCTCAAGGTGTCCAAGGGGCGTGGAATGCCCATAATCGGCGTCGATGGAAAGCATTGCTGGGCGGCGATCTCCTTACATTGGGCGGCTAGACAATAGTTAAAACTTATTGATGAAGTTTAGCAAAATGCACGCCCTGAACGTTGTCCTAGTGATGGGAAACGCCCTTGGGATTAGTGTTATGAGCTGCTAAAATGAGAGAAAATGTAGTTGAAAACTCGGGAGGGCAGCAATGTCGGAGCCTATTCAAATTGAAAGCAGCAGTAGTAGCGGCCGTGATCCGTTAGCGTTGAGTGATGCTGCGTTACGTTTAGCAGGCCACGATGTGACTGATGAGTACGTGCGCCAGCTAGGCCGCGAGATAGCCGCAGGGACACTATCTGCCGACGAAGCAATCGCTCGTGTACGGCGTGCTTCGCTGAAGTAGAGCGCGGGGGAGAAACATGAGCGGGGGCTGGGAGAACTATTTCATTCCAGGGACCAAGGTTCTGAAGAATCGCTTGGGGTTAGATGACGCAGAAGAACTACGGATCTTGGAAGAAAAGCTTGTATTTCTTCGGATGACCGAGTTGGACTCGGCACCTGTGGAAGGTGCTTTTGATTATGCGCATTTCAAGGCCATACATCGACATCTTTTTCAGGATGTGTATGAATGGGCGGGTGAAGAGCGAACTGCCCCTACAGACCAGTTCATGATTAAGGCTGGGCATGCCTACTACCCGGCGGGACCGGAAATGACGAAGGCAGCAGAGAAGCTGTTTGCGGGGCTTGCGAAGGACAATTTTCTGCGTGGTCTAGGGTTTGATGATTTCGTAGCCAAGCTGGCGGAGCTGTGGGGTGAGCTCAATGTGGTGCACAGCTTTAGGGAAGGGAATACCCGCACACAGACGGTGTTCTTTGACGCGCTGGTTACGGCGGCAGGATATCAACTCCGCGCGCTTTCACAGTCAGGACACTGGAGATAACGCGCAGCTGGAGGAGGTGCTGCGCGGGATCGTCGCACCGCAGGGCGGCTAGAAGCCGGGTTTATCCCTTGTTGCGGAAGACGAAGATGGAGGAGAAGTCCTGGTCGCCGTGGCCCATGGCCTGCTGCTCCTCAAAGCGCTCGATGGCGGCGGCCACTGCCGGCAGCGGCTTGTTGGCGGTCATCTCCATGAGCTTGGCGTCCTTGCACAGGGCGTCCACGGTGAAGTCACCCGGAGTGGTGTTGCGCTCGCCGGTGATGAACGGGCCCTTCATGTTCTTCATGAAGGCCAAGCCGGTGATGTCGAGCATCTCGAGGACGACTTCGGAATCGAGACCCTCAGACTCACCGAGGTGGAGTGCTTCGAGCACGCCCTCCGCGGTTACGGCGAGGGCCAGGTTGGCCAGGAGCTTGCCAATCGCCGCGGTGGCGGCGGATTCTACGCCGATGAGCTTGTTCTCGTCGGCCCAGGACTCGGCGATGGTCATGGCGAGCTCGCGGCGGTCGTCGTCAGGCGTGCCCACATAGACGCCGAGCTTGCCTTCGCGCGCCGGGCCCAGCGAACCAACGACGGGCGCGTGGACATAAGAGTCGACCGCTGCGGCGAACTCGCGGGCGGCATCGGGGGAGACGGTCGTGGTATCGATCCAGGTCACGCCCTCGGGGATGAGGTTGGTATCAATGACTCGCTCACGGATGTCATCGGGGCCAAAGAGCGAGGTGATGATGACCTCTGCGCCCTCCACGGCGGCGGTGGGGGAATCGGCGAGGGCAGCGCCGGCGTCGACCAGCGGCTGCGCGCGCTCGGCGGTGCGGTTCCACACGGTGAGCTCATGGTTCTTGAGGAGGTGTCGGGCGAGCTCGGTGCCCATACGGCCAGTACCAAGGAATGCAATCTGCATGCCGCCCAGTGTGCCATCATTGTGGGCAGGCTCGCCGCGATTCATGCGAGCCCCGGACGAGGGAGGCTGGGAAATGGCGTGGTTCGTGTTGATCTTCTCCGGTGCCTTCGAGGCCGTGTGGGCAGCGGCGCTGGATAAGTCGGAGGGCTTTAGCCGCCTGTGGCCCTCAGTGATCTTTTTCGTTGCCTGCGCCATTTCCATGGGTGGGTTGGGCTGGGCCATGAAGTCCATCTCCGTGGGCACGGCCTACGCGGTGTGGGCCGGCGTGGGCGCGGTGGTCACCGTCATTTACTCCTTCGCCGCCGGGCACGAGGCGGCAACCGTCTGGAAGGTGCTGTTCCTCGCCATGATCATTGGTGGGATCGTGGGCCTGAAGGTGGTGCATTAGGAGGCGTCGTCGTTTGAAACGACGACGCGGGATTTATTCGTAGCGCAGTGCCTCAATCGGGTCCAGCTTTGCGGCCTTGCCCGCAGGGTAGTAGCCAAAGAAGAGGCCAATAGCCAGCGAGAAGAGCAGCGAGAGGATAACCGCCCAGAGCGGCGGTGCCACGAGTGAGCCGATGGCGGCCGCACCCGCCATGCCGGCGGCGGTGCCGATGGCGATGCCGATGAGTCCACCGATGAGGCAGACCACGATGGCCTCCGTGATGAACTGGATGCGGATATCGCGGCGGCGTGCGCCAAGCGCCTTGCGGATGCCAATCTCGCGGGTGCGCTCGGTGACGGTGATGAGCATAATGTTCATCACGCCGATGCCGCCGACGAGCAGTGAGATACCGCCGATGGCCGCGAGCACCAGGCTCATCGTGGTGAAGATCTGGTTCAAGGACGCGAGGTCATCGCTGAAGTCGGTCACTTTGACCATGTAGTCCGGGTTGTCCTTGTAGTAGCTATCGAAGACGCGCTGCAGGTTGCTGGCTACCGCGGCCTTGTCCAAGTCTGGGTTGCCGCGAACGGTGACCTCGCTGAAGGCGGTGCCGGCACCGGGGGAATCGGAAAGCTCGGCTTCCAGCGGGTAAGGAACGAAGGCGGATTGGCTGGGGCCACCGCCTACAAGAGGGCCGGTTTGCGGTTCTTCAAAAACACCGATGACGGCGAGTTCAATAGGAGAGGCCTCTTGGCTTTCAAAGCTCACGTATTGGCCAATAGCGTCTTCAGGAGCGCCGAAGAGCTTGGTGGCGGTCTCCTTATCCAGCATGGCAACTGCCCGGCTGGAATCAATATCGTCTTCATTGAGGAAGCGACCGGCCACGATGGAATAGGAGGAGCCTGAGACATAGTCCGGGTTGGTCGGGCGGACCAGGAGGTTGGCAGTTTTCTCTTGTTCGTCGCCTTCGGCGACGAACGCGCCGGAATAAGCGCTGTACTCGCCGATATTGATGCCGACGATCTGATTTCCCATGACCTCTTTGGTGCGGTCCAGCATATCCGGGGTGAGCATGGAGGATTCGTCTTCCACAAAGCCGCCGCCCATGAAAGGATCGTCGGCTTCTTCCTCTTCGCCTTCTTCAGGGCGCTCCTTGACTTGGACAGTGAAGTTATTGGCGCCGACCTTGTCCAAGTCTTTTTGAACCGAGGCCTGCAAGGAATGGCCGAGCGTGACGATGGCGATGACCGCGGCGATGCCGATGATGACACCCAAGAGTGTTAGCGCCGAGCGCATCTTGTTGGTGCGCAGGCTCGTCAGCGCCATCTTGGTGGATTCAGCAAAATTCATGACAGCACACCGTCCTTCATCGTGACGGTACGGCTGCATTCATCAGCCAATTCCGGGTTGTGGGTAATGAACAAAATGGTCTTTCCATGCGTGCGGTGCAGTTCGTGGAATAAGTCCATGACCATGCGGCCGGTCTGCGAATCCAGCGCACCGGTGGGCTCGTCCGCCAACAGAATCTCCGGCTGGTTGGCCAAGGCGCGGGCCACCGCCACGCGCTGCTTCTGACCACCGGAGAGCTCATTAGGCAGATGGTTCATGCGGTCACCCATGCCGACCATCTCCAAAAGCTCTTCCGCGCGCTGGGTGCGCTCGTGGGATGAAACGCCCGCATAGACCATGGGCATCTCCACGTTCTTCAGCGCGGACATGCGGCCGATCAGATTGAAATTCTGGAAGATGAAACCGATTTTTTGGCCGCGGAAGGAGGCTAGTTTATCGTCGCCAAGCGCCAGCGCATCCACGCCAGCCAGCTGGTACTCGCCGGCGGTGGGGCGGTCGAGGAGGCCGATGATGTTCATGAGCGTGGATTTGCCGGAGCCGGACTGGCCCACGACGGCTACAAATTCGCCTTCGTCCACGCTGAAGTCGAGGCCCGGGATGACGGTCAGCTCGCTGTCGAGGCCCTCGTTGAAACGTTTGACGATTCCCCGCATCTCAATGAGGCGGCTCATGCGTTCTCTTCCGCATCATCGGAGCCATCGACGGAGGCGGACATGCCGACCATGTCCTTGTGCGTATCCGCCTGGCTGATGACGGTCTCGCCCTCCTTGAGGCCGGAGGAGATGGCGGCGGAGAAATCAGATTCGCTGGCGATCTTCACCTCGCGGGCCTGGATCGTGCCATTGTCGATGACGAGGACCTTCTTCTTGCCGCCTTCTTCATAGATGGCGGAGAGCGGCACGGTGATGGCGTCCTTATCCTTCTTCGTAATGATCTTCACCTTCGTGGTGGAACCGAGGCGCAGGCCTTCGCGGTTGCCATCGACGCGGATATGCACGGGGAATTCGGGCTTGGAGGAACCAGATGGTTTGCCGGAGCCGCCCCCTGCGCCGGCCTCGACGTCGGGTTGCTCAGCGGTAGGAGAGATGAAGGTGACCTTGCCTTTGTACTCCTTGCCAGGGCTGGATGGCGAGGTGAATGAGACTTCATCGCCGACCTTGATGCGGGCGATATCGCCCTCCTTGACCGTGGATTTCACCAGCAGGGAGGAATCATCCGCCACGGTGAGGATGGGGCCTTCGGCGGGCATGCCGGCTTGGCCATTAACGGCGGTGACAACGCCCGCCAGAGGGGAGCGCAGGTCGGCTTGGGAGAGTCGGTACTCTAACGGCCCATTTTCCTTGGCATTATTCGCGCTTGCCGACGCCGCCGATTCCACCGCGTGGTTCACCGCCTGGGACTGGGAAGAAATCTGCTGCTCGATGGCCAGGTTGCTGGCTTGCAGCGCGCGTTCGGCATCGGCAACCGCTTGGTAGGAGGAAGCGGTGGCGCGCTGTTGCTCGCCCAGCTCGCGGTCGATACCGCGGAGGACGCGGCCATAGGATTCCTCGGACTGCTTGAGCTGGCGCTCAGAGTCCTGCACTGCCTCATCGGAGTCCAGATAGCTCAAGAAAGCGCTGGCGGTGTTGAGGCCGGAGGGATCCTCGGTGGCGGTGCCGAGGGAGGCCAGTGCGGACTGGAAAGACTTGGACTCCGCATCGCGCACGCCGGAGCGCGCCTGCTCGACGGCCGCGCGGGCTTCGGCAACCTCGGGGCGGTCGCCCTTGGCGGCGAGGGCATCATCGAGCTTGCGCTGCGCCTCGGCGTACTCGGTCTGCGCCGAGTTCACGGCGGATTGTGCGCTGTTGACCTCCGGGTTGAGGCCTTGGTCGAGGGAATCCTGAAGCTGGCGCAGCTGGAGTTGGGCGTCCTCGATTTGGTGGACGGCCTCGAGCTTTCCTGCCTCTTGGGAGGTGCGCTGGGCTTCGAGCTCGCGCTCGGTTTCGGTGGTGTCCATGCGGCCGAGGAGCTGCTGGGCCTCGACGCGGTCACCCACCTTCGCGTCCAAGGACTGGATGGGGCCGGTCAGCGAGGTGGTCAGCGAGAGTTCGCGCTCGGCAGAAACGGTGCCGGTGGCGGAGACGGAACTGATGAGGTCTTCTTTTGCGGTTTTCGTGACATCGGTTGCGGTGAGCTGAATATCGGAAGACCCACTGGTCAGTGCGTACATTCCACCGCCGCCTGCGAGGAGAACCGCGGCAATAGCGCCAGCAGTGATGCCGAGAGCTTTCTTGTTCATGAATCCCTTACTGTCAGGTTAACGCCGTCATTGAAAATCGGCTTCAGATTAACTCTTGGGATTGCTTCCTGTCATGTACAGCGGGGGAATATAGGAGGTAGATCAGGGTCTACCCTTAGAGGTTTTTAGAAGGGAACATCGATGCGGATATCCTCTGCGCGCGGCAGCGGGGGAAGCGTCGGCATCTGGTCGATGCCGTCCTGGACTTCTGGAGGGATCGGTATAGAGGTGGGGATCTGCGGCGGCGGGGGAAGCTCGGGCTGAGGTTTGGGTCGCTGCGGTGGGGCCGGGCGCGGTGCTGGTGCGGGCGCGGGCGCTGGGGCACGGACGGTGACGGTTTCTACCTGTGGTGATGGTGCCTCAACCGTCGTGGGTGCGGGAGCTGGTGCCTGGGCTTCAGGTTCCGGTTCGGCTGGGGCGGGAGCAATAGATGTGGTGTCGCCCAAGCGGTTGACCGGCTGGGGGACCGCATCCGGCTCCCAGGACGTCGGTTGGGCCGAGGTGATGGGACTGGGTTCGATTCGCGGAGCGGTTTCTGCCTGCGTAGCAGCACAGGCAGAAAGCGGAAGGCAGGCAAGAATGACAAGAAATCGGCGTGAAGCCATGGGAATCCCCCTTAAGTAGTGCCTCTCCGCAGCGCACCCCAGCGCCGAAATAAAGAAAGGCAGGATCAACAGTGTGCTGCCAGCATAGCGCCACAGTGACGGGTGCGCAGCGCGAGTGTGTCGAGGGCGCGCGCGAGGCTTTGGAGGAGCGACCGTGGGACACGAGGGGAGTCCAACTTTTGTATAGGGCTAAAACCGATACAATGTGGGCTATGCCTAACTCCAGCCAGCGAAATCAGCAGAATACGTCCCAGTCCGCCGAGTGGTTCGAGCGCGCCACCAAGGTCACCCCGGGTGGTGTGAATTCCCCGGTCCGCGCCTTCGGATCCGTGGGCGGCCAAGCCCGCGTCATCGCGCGCGGTGAAGGCTCGCGCCTCTGGGATATCGACGGCAACGAGTACGTCGACCTGGTCAGCTCCTATGGCCCGATGATCCACGGCAATGCCCACCCGGCCATCGTGGAGGCAGTGCAGAAGGCGGCTACCGACGGCCTCTCCTTCGGCGCCCCGACCGAGGGCGAGACGCTGTTGGCGGAGCACATCGTCAAGCGCACCGCCGTGGAGCAGGTGCGTCTGGTCAACTCCGGTACCGAGGCCACCATGTCTGCTGTGCGCCTGGCCCGTGGTTTTACCGGTCGCGCCAAGGTACTCAAGTTTGAGGGCTGCTACCACGGCCACGTGGATGCGCTGTTGGCGTCGGCTGGCTCTGGCGTGGCCACTTTCGCGCTCCCGGATTCCCCGGGCGTGACCGGCGCTTCGGCTGCGGACACGATCGTCGTCCCCTACAACGATCTTGACGCGGTCCGCGAGGCCTTTGCCGCGCACCCGGGAGAGATCGCGTGCATTATCGCCGAGGCAGCCGCCGGCAACATGGGCACCGTGGCGCCGGAGGAAGGCTTCAACGCGGCGCTCAAGGAGATCGCGCATGCCGACGGCGCCCTGCTCATCCTCGATGAAGTCATGACCGGCTTCCGTACCTCCTACAAGGGCTGGTTCGGCGTCGATGGGGTAGCGGGTGACCTGGTGACCTTCGGCAAGGTGGTCTCCGGCGGCCTGCCGGCCGCTGCCTTCGGTGGTCGCGCCGACGTGATGGCTTCGCTGGCACCTTCGGGCCCCGTCTACCAGGCGGGCACGCTGTCCGGAAACCCGGTAGCGATGGCCTCCGGTCTAGCATCCCTGGAGCTGGCCAACGAAGAGTTGTACCCGCGCCTGCAGGCCAACGCGGACTGCCTGACCAGCCTGATAACGGCGGCACTTGATGCCGCCGGCGTGGCACACCACATCCAGCGCGCGGAGACGATGTTCTCCATCCGCTTCGCCGAGGGTCAGGGTCGCAACTTCGCCGACATGCAGGCCGCCGATACCTGGCGTTTCGCCCCCTTCTTCCACGCACTGCTGGAGGGCGGCGTCTATGTTCCGCCGTCAGCCTTCGAGACTTGGTTTGTCTCTGACGCGCTCACGGACAAAGATTTTGAGGTAATCGAGGCAGCTCTCAAGCCTGCCGCCAAGGCCGCTGCCAGCGCGCAGCGCCCGCAGTAAACAGACCATTTGAGGGGATAGACACAGGCATATGTCCACCACCATCGTCCACTTCGTCCGCCACGGCGAGGTTTATAACCCGGATAAGATCCTCTACGGGCGCATCCCGGGCTATCACTTGTCCTCCCGTGGGCATTCCATGGCCGCACGCACGGCGAAAGCCTTTGAGGGCCATGACGTGACCTACCTGGCGGCCTCGCCGCTGCAGCGCGCGCAGGAAACCGCGCTGCCGATTGCGCAGGTGACGGGCTTGGAGGTGGACGTCGACAAGGGCGTCATCGAGTCCGGCAACCGCTTCGAGGGCCTGCGCACCAAGGGCTGGAACTCGCAGCTGTGGAACCCGCAGCGCTGGCCGCTCATGGTTAACCCGCTCAAGCCTTCGTGGGGAGAGCCTTTCGAGGAAATCGCCGCACGCATGATGGATGCCGCCGAGCGCGCCCGCTCCAAGGCAGAAGGCCATGAGGCCATCGTGGTCTCCCACCAGCTGCCCATCGTCATGGTGCAGCGCACCGTGCTGGGCAAGCGCTTAGCCCACGCACCGTGGAACCGCGAGTGCGACTTGGCCTCGGTGACCTCGTTGGTCTACCGCAACCGCGAGATCATCGATATCTTCTACTCCGAACCGGCACAGGACATCTAATGGCGCACAGAACTATCCGCGCCGCCGTGGCCGGTGTCGTTGCTGTGTTTGCCTTAGCTGGCTGTACACAGAGCGAGGAGAATGCACAGAACGCCGTTGCTTCCGGCGGCACCTTCGAGTTTATTTCACCCGGCGGGCAGACCACCATTCGTTACGAGGAAGCAGACCGCAAACCACTCAAGGATTTCTCCGGTGAGGACCTGCGGGATGAGTCCACGACAATCAAGCTCTCGGATTTTCAGGACCAGATCGTCGTCCTGAATTCCTGGGGCCAGTGGTGCGCGCCGTGCCGCTCCGAATCGGATGACCTCCAGGCCATCCACTCGGAGCTGCAAAAGCGCAAGGTCGGCACCGTGCTAGGCATCAATGTCAAGGACTTCAACCCGGAGATCTCCCGGGATTTTATGGCCGATAACGGCCTGGAGTACCCCTCCATCTATGACCCGCCCTTCAAGACGGCCGCGGCGCTCGGCGGCGTGCCCACCTCCGTGGTGCCCACCACCATCGTGTTGGATAAGCAGCACCGCCCCGCCGCAGTCTTCCTGACGGAGATCACGGAGAAGGATGTCCTTGAGGTCGTCGACGAGCTGGAGAAAGAACAGTGATCCTTGCCGCTGACGGCGTGGGACAAAGCTTTGCTGATGCCGCCGTGTCCGGCCCGCTCCTTATCGGAGTGCTCGCCGCCGCTGTGGCCGGGTTGGTCTCCTTCGCCTCGCCATGTGTGGTTCCACTGGTTCCGGGTTATATCTCCTACCTCGCCTCCGTGGTGGGCGGAGAGGTTAGTTATGACGAGGAGCTGGGGGTGGGCGTCGGCAAGCGCCGGCGTTGGGCCGTGGTCGGTGCCGCAGCACTCTTCGTGCTGGGCTTTACCATCGTGTTTGTCCTCGCTACGGTGTCGGTTTTCGGTGCCATTTCGGCGCTGAGGCTCAACGCGGACACCCTCATGCGCGCCGGCGGCATCATCACCATTCTTATGGGCGTGGTGTTCATGGGCGTGGTGCCGGTGCTGCAGAAGGACACCCGCATGGCCCCGCGGCGCTGGACCACGTGGCTGGGCGCGCCCCTGCTCGGCGGGGTTTTCGCCCTGGGCTGGACCCCGTGCCTGGGCCCCACGCTGGCCGCCATCCTGTCCGTTTCTGCCGGCACCGAAGGAACCACAGCGCTGCGCGGCACGATCCTGATCATCGGCTACTGCCTGGGGCTGGGCCTGCCCTTCCTACTCGTGGCACTGGGCTCCGCCAAAGCGATGCGCACCGTGTCCTGGATGCGCACGCACTCCCGGACCATCCAGATCGTTGGCGGCATCGCCATGATCCTCGTCGGTCTGGCGCTGCTGACCGGGCTCTGGGGAGATTTCATCAACGCCATCCGCCAGTGGACCGTGTCCTATGGCGCGACGCTGATTTAAAGGAGAATTTTTCGTGAGATACATCCGCAAGGCCTGGCACTGGCTGACCAGTATGCGCACCGCGCTGGCGCTGCTCTTCCTGCTGGCCATTGCTGCCATTCCGGGCTCGCTCCTGCCGCAGCGCTCGCTCAATGAGTCCAATGTCAATGACTTCATTGAGACCAACGGCAAGGTGGCGGAGATCTACGATAAGCTGCAGCTTTTCGACGTCTTCTCCTCCGTCTGGTTCCAGGCCATCTACGTCCTGCTCATGATTTCTCTGGTGGGCTGTATCATCCCGCGCTCCTGGGATCACTACAAGGCCTACCGCACCCCACCGACGCGCGCGCCGAAGTTCTTGAATAAGATGCCGCTGAACGCCACCGGGCATTCGGAGAAATCCCCGGAGGAGATCGCGGCTGCCACCAAAACCATGTTGAAGAAGTGGCGCGTCAATGAGGTCTCCCCAGACAAGGACCGTGCGGGTGCGCAGTCCTTCTCCGCGGAGCGCGGTTATGCCCGCGAGCTGTGCAACCTCATCTTCCACATCGCGCTGGTGGCTATCCTGCTGACCATGGCAGCCGGGCGCCTGGTGCACTATGAAGGCCAGGTCATCGTGGTGACGGAGAAGAACTCCCAGGGCCAGACCCAGGAACAGCCACAGTCCACGGAATTCTGTAATACATCAACCTCTGTCTATGACTCCTTCCGCGCCGGCCCGCTGTTCGACGGCACCGGCCTGCACCCCTTCTGCTTTAAGGCCCACGACTTCACCGCGGACTACCTGCCCAATGGCCAGGCGGAGATGTTCACCTCGAACGTGTCCTATGCCGCAGGCGACGATATCTTCACGGATCCGGAGACCTGGGAAGACTACCAGCTGCAGGTCAATCACCCGCTGCGCATTGAGAATAACCGCGTTTATCTGCAGGGCCACGGTTTTGCGCCGACGATGACGGTGGAGTGGCCCAACGGCGAGAAGCGCACGCAGACCATCCAATTTCAGCCCAATGACACCACGTTCTTCCTGTCCTCGGGTGTCATGCGTTTCGACCCGCCGGCGGGCATGTACCCGGACCTGTTTGAGCGCCGCCAGAACCAGATCGCCATCCAGGGCCTGTTTGCCCCGACCGCCGAGTGGTCCGGCGAGAGCGGCAAGCTGTTGCAGTCTTCCTACCCGGCGATGCTGGACCCAGCCGTGGCTATCGATATCTACCGCGGCGATGCCGGCCTGGACACGGGTACCCCGCAGTCCCTCTTTTCCCTTGACACCAGCCTGGTCCATTCGGGGCGGCTGCAAAAGATCGACCGCGTCAACCTGAACCAAGGTGAATCGGTCACGCTGGACGACGGCACGAAGATCACCTTCGATGGCGCCTCCGAGTTCGCGAACTACCAGGTTTCCTATGACCCCTTCCAAAGCTGGGTTCTGGTGTCCGCTCTGGTCATGCTGGTATCGCTGGTTGGCTCGCTGGTGATCAAGCGCCGCCGCGTGTGGGTGCGCATCCGTCCGGGTGCCAATGGCGGCACCGACATTGAGATGGGCGGTCTTGCCCGCACCGACCGCGCGGGTTGGTCTGAGGAATTCCATAAGCTTCACCGTGAGCTCTTGGAGTTGCCGGATCCCGATGAGGTGGAGGAAGACGAGCTCTACTCCGCCGACTAAAGGAGCGGAGTGTATCCGTCAAAAGTTGGATACTGCTGGGAAAGGGGGGTACTCTTATGAGCACCATAAATCTCTCCGCTCATGCAGCCTCGTGCGTGAAGCACGGTGTAGGCACGATTGTGAAGGCAAGGTTTCCCACTCATGCAGGTTGATCAAAATCTGTCCAACTTTTCCGACATCGCGGTGCAAACCGCGTTCGTCGTTTATGCTCTCGCCTTGGTGTTGTCCCTGGTCTACTACGGCCGGATGCACAGCATCATCGAGGCTATGCGCTCCCGCACGACTGCTGTGGCGCAGCAGCGCGAACTCGCCAGCGTGGGGGCCTCGGCAGACAGTGCCGTGCTTGGCGACGTCCCCCCGACAGCCAGCGCTGGTCCCGATGCTGACCTAGATGCGGATCTGGCGAAGAAGCGGGAGAACGCCGACAAGCTCGGCGGCATGACGCAGATGCTCCTGTGGTTGGGTATCGCCTTACACTTGGCGGCCATTGTGCTGCGCGGTCTGGCAACGGGGCGCTTCCCGTTTGGCAACCTTTACGAGTACGTGCTCATGGTGACCGCCGGCGCCATGGTGGTGGCGACCATTGCCATGCAGCGCAAGGAGTGGCGCACCCTGTGGCCGTGGCTGCTCACGCCGATTCTGGCGTTGATGTTCTATGGCTCCACCAAGCTTTATGCGGAATCCGCTCCGGTGGTCCCGGCACTGCAGTCTCACTGGCTGCCGATTCACGTCACCGTGGTTTCACTCGGCGCGTCCATCGGCGTGGTCTCCGGTATTGCATCTCTGCTTAGCGTGCTGCGTGAATTCCAGCCGAAGGGCGTTGAGTCTGGTTTCTTCGGTGCGCTTGCCCGCCCGCTTCCTTCGGCTAAGAAGCTGGACCGCTTGGCTTATCGCTTGGGCGTGGTGGCGCTGCCGACCCTGGGCCTGGGTATTGTGCTGGGCGCTATTTGGGCCGAGTCCGCATGGGGACGCTACTGGGGCTGGGACCCGAAGGAGACCGTCTCCTTTGCCACCTGGATCCTCTACGCCGCCTACCTGCACGCCCGCGCGACGCCGGCCTTCCGCAAGGCCGCACCGTATATCAACATCGCGGCGATGCTGCTCATGATCTTCAACCTGTTCTTCATCAACATGGTTGTCTCTGGCCTGCACTCCTATGCGGGGCTGAACTAAATGGCGGAGACCCCTAAGCCGCGGCACAAGCAGGGCAAGCCGGCGGGCGATAACCCGCAGCTCATCGCTCTCGGTGAGGGCTTTGCGCAGCGCCGCCGAGAACTCGGCATCTTGCAGCAGGAGTTGGCTGAGAAGGCCGGGATTTCGCGCTCCACGCTGCACACCATCGAGCACGGCGGCTCTGGCGTGCGCTGGGAAAAGGTGATTGCGGTGGCTGAGGCCCTCGGCCTTGAGATGACCTTCGAGCCGAAGGCTTAGGCTTCGTCGGCTCCTTTGCCTTTATCGTCTTTGTCCTCGGTGGCCTTGGGTTTCTGGGAACCCTGTGAGCGCCGGCGGCGCTCTTCTTCTTGGCGCTCTGCCTCCCGCTCCCTGGCGCGGCGCTCTTTGAAGCGCTGCTTCTCTAGGTTCCACAGGAACTCTTCGTCATCGTCTGGGCCCTTGATTGCAGGGCGCTGCGGCTGCTGTGTCTGCTGCACCTTCTTATTCCAACTCGACGGACCAAAGGCCTTCCATACGAGGACCGCCGCGAGGACAAACAAGAGTAGTAGTATCAATCGACCCATGCGTTGTATTCTACGGAATGCCCGCAAAGCAAAAGTGAGAATTATGAGTCAGACAGAAAACACCACCAACACTTCCCAGAACCCCGAACCGCCCCAGCCGGACCCGGCGCTCAAGCGCCGCTCCCGCGTCGCTTTGTGGAAGTACGGGGCTGCCCGCGTGGTGCTGTTCATTGTGCTCACCGCGGTAATTCAGCTGCTGGCCATGGCGGTACTCGGGGCCTTTCCGCTGTTGGTCTCCGCCCTGTTGGCGTTGTTTGTGGCGCTGCCGCTGTCCATGCTGATCTTCTCCACGTGGCGCATGGAAGCCACTCAGACGCTGGCGGAGTACTCCGCGCAGCGCAAGGCCCACAAGAAGTGGGTCCAAGAGGAGCTGGCCGGCCGCTAAATCGGTGGTTAAACCAGAGCCAGCGCTACAGCGTTGATAACCGCCCACACCAGCATTGCGCGGCCGGCCATGCCAAGTACTGGGATGAGTTTCGGGCCGCGTGCGCCGCGGTTGACGGTGCGGATAGCACCCAGCGCGAGGGGGAAGTAGAGCAGCGAAGCGAGCGCGGCCCAGGAATCGAAGGCTAGGCCGATGGTGAGTAGTACCGGCAGCAGCAAGAGTGTCATGAATAGCGTGCGGGACTTTTTATCACCTAGGCGCACCGCCAAAGTGATCTTGCCGGTGGCCTTATCGGAGGGGATGTCCCGGATGTTATTGGCCAGGTTTACCGCCGCACTCATACCGCCGATACCCACGGCTAAGGCAAGGCCCGTCCACGTGATGCGGCCGGCCTGCGTGTACTCGGTACCTAGGACCGCGACGAGTCCGAAGAAAACGAAAACGGCGATTTCCCCAAACCCGCGGTAGCCGTAGGGGTTCTTGCCACCGGTATAGAACCAGGCGCCGGCGATGCACACGGCGCCGACGAGGATGAACCAAGCTGCGTTGGCAGCCAGGGAGAGCGAAATTCCCGCGATGGCGGCCACGCCGAAGCAAGCGAAGGCGGCGAACTTGACGTGCTGTGGTTTGGCCAGCCCGCCGCCGGTGAGGCGCTGGGGGCCGGTGCGGTCATCATCGGTGCCGCGGATGCCATCGGAGTAGTCGTTGGCGTAGTTCACGCCGATGATAAGAGCCCAGGCCACGATGAGTGCCAGCAACGCCCGGCCCCAGTGCAAACCATGCGCCGCGGCGGCAGCGCCGGTACCAGCGATAACGGGAGCAAAGGCATTGGCCCAGGTATGCGGGCGAGCACCCTGGAGCCAATCGGCAGGAGTGGCGGAAAAGGCAGACATGCTCACTATTGTGCCACTGGTGTGGTTCGCTGCGGCAATGAGCTGGTGCGTTGGCGAAGGCGGTAGATAATGAGCACCGCGACGAAAACGACGGCATTGGTGACTGTCATTGCGGCAGAGGTAGCTGCGTCGAGGACATAGGCAACCCAAAATCCAACGACTGCGCTGATCGCGGCAACGCCACAGGCAGTCAACACCAGCGTGGGCACGCGCTGAGTAAGCAGTCGCGCGGTCATCGTCGGGAATACCATGAGCGCGATGACCAGCATGGCACCGGCAGCGTGAAAAGCGGCGGTGGCAGTGCAGGCAACCACGGTCATAAAAATGACGTGAAGAACGCGCGTGGGCACCCCGCGTGCGGCACAAAAATCGGCGTCAAAAGTCGTGGCGGATAAACGCGGCAGTGTAAGGGCGAGGAAGAGAGCATTGATACCCAGCACTGCGGCCATGATGTAGCAATAGTTAGGGTTGGAGAAGGCCGCGAGGTTGAGATCACCGACGAGAACCGCGTGGACATCAAGGTGCACGTGGCTCATGTGCGTGGAAATCAAGATGACTCCGGCGGCAAACAGGGCGGGAAAGACCAACCCGAGGGCGGAATCAGCAGTCACCAGTGGGCTGCGCTGTAGCGCATCGGTGCCTAACGCCACTACCAGGGCACCGGCGGCCGCGGTAGCGAGCAGCACGGGCGAATCCAGATCGGAGGTAAAGAGGTAGCCGATGGCAATCCCGGGGAGGACGGCATGGCCGATGCCGTCGATAAGCATGGCCTGGCCTTTGAGGACAACAAAGGTGCCGGGGATAGCACAGGCCAAGGCGGTCAGGACGGCAAGGAGACAAGCGGTGGCGGCGAGGGTCATGAGGCGAGCTTTCTGCTGAGGAGGCTGATGGTGACGAGCGCTGCCTGAGCCAGGACGATGACCGGACCGGTGGGCAGCGGGCCGTGCGCAATGGAGACATAGCAGCCGAGAGCAGCGGTGGCCGCGCCGAGGAACCCGGAGAGCGCGATGAAAGGTAGCAAGCGCGTGGTCCAGGGGCGGGCAGCGGCGGCAGGGCTGATGACTACGGCGACCATGAGTACCACGCCGACGACTTTGACACCGAGCACCGTGATGGCGGTGAGGGCGAAGAAACTAGCCGCGTTGAGGAACGAGGCGCGAATGCCGGCTACCTGGGCAAAACTTGAGTCAAAGGTGACCGCGGCCTGCCGGGTGTGAATGAGGAAAAGAAAAAGCAGCACGCAGCCACCGATGATGAGTGTGGAGCGCACATCCGCGCGAGTGAGCGTGGAGGCATTTCCCAGCAAATAATCCTGGATTCCGGCCTTGCCAGGCAATGGTCGGCGGGAAATATACTGCATGAGCAGCATGCCTACCGAGAAAAACGTGGTCAGCGTGGCCGCCATCGCAGTGGTTTGCCCCAGGGGAGTCAACCGCGGGATGAGGTGAATACAGACCACCGCAAGCGTTCCGGTGAGCAGGGCTCCACAAGCAAGGAGCCAGACGTTTCGCCCGTCCCAGCCAATGGCGGTGGCCACGAGGAAGGCGGTGAGCAGGCCGGGCAGGGAAGAATGCGAGATGGCATCGGCCAGCAGGCTGGTGCGGCGAACATATACCAATGGGCCGAGCGCGCCGGCGCAGCCACCGATCAGCACGGTACCCAGGAGTGCCTGGGTATAGGTGTAGTTCTGAAGAAGCTCGAGTGGGTTCATGATGGCAGGGAAACATATCGGCAATGGCGGACTCTGTGAGAACCTGTTCGGTGGGGCCAGCAGCAATGAGCCGGCCGTGGCCGACCATGAGGACCTCATCGCAAAAGTCGGCGACTTCCGCCAGGTTGTGGTGCACCAGCAGGATGGTCACGCCGTTGTCGCGCAGTTCCTTGAGTACATCCATGATGGCGCGCTGACTTGCGGCATCAACACCAGCGAAGGGCTCGTCCAGGATGATGAATTCCGGATCGCTAACGAGCGTGCGCGCCAACAACACGCGCTGGCGCTGGCCACCAGATAGCGCGGAAATTGGCAGTTGCGCGTGTGCCTGCATTCCGGTGCGAGCAAGTGCTGCGTGGGCGGCGTCTTTGTCAGCGCGGCTGGGCCACTGCCACCAGCGCAGCCCGGCGGTGCGGCCCATCAGGGCAACGTCGAAGGCGGTGGCAGGGTAACTCCAGTCGATATTCGCATGTTGTGGCATGTACCCGAGCCGCTGCCGAAAATGCGCAAGATCGACGCCATCGAAGGTCATCGACCCGCAGGCTAGTGGCGGAAGGAGCCCGACCAGCGTGCGGACCAGAGTGGACTTTCCCGACCCATTCGCGCCTACCAGTCCGGTGATGGTCGCGGGGGTGAGGGTGAAGGTGGCGTCGTGAAGCACCGGCGTGCGTGGATAGCCGGCGGTGAGTTTTTCAACGTGGAGCATTAGCTCAGTGCTTTCGCCACGGCGCTAGCATTGTGCTCAAAGGCTCCGAGGTAGGTATCGGTGGGGGCTTCCGGGCCGAGGGTATCGGCAAAAAGCTCCTCATCCGAGATGGTGACTGTCCAGTTGCGGGATTCTACGGCTTCCTTGAGAGAAGTGATGGCCTGTGGGTTCGCCTGGTTATCTTGGAAGATAACGGGGACCTTTTTCTCCGCGATGGTATCCGCGAGCTCGGAGATCTCAGTGGCGGACTTGGTGGCTTCGGTGGTGACGAAGTCGGTGGCTTGGACTTCAAAGTCGAAGGTCTTGCCGAAGTAGTTGAAAGCGTCATGGCCGGTGATGAGAACGCGCGGGGAGGCGTTTTCGAGTTCCTTAGCGGCCTTGTCGTGCGCGGCTGCAATCTTGTCTTCATATGCATCGGCGGCCGCGGCATAGTCTTCGGCATTGTCAGAGTCGATTTCACCGAGTTTGGTGCCGATGTGATCGACGACCTGGCTCCACAGCTCGGGGCTATTCCAGATGTGCGGGTCGTAGAGTTTTTCGCCCTTGTCGCCTTGCTCGGGCCACGGCAGGAGGTCAGCAGTATCGAGCTGTTCGCCGACAGCTAGCTGCTTCTCACCGAGGGAGGAGAGCTGGTCCACCATTTGCGCCTCGAGGTGAAGGCCATTCCAGAGGACGAGGTCGGCGTCCTGCATCTTTTCAATATCGCGCGTGGTGGGCTGGTAGGTGTGTGGATCGCCGCCGGGGCCGACCATGGTGGTGATGTCGGCGTCCGGGGCGATGTTGGCGGCCGCATCAGCCAAGTAACCGGTCGTGGCGAAGATCGTCAGATTGTCGTCCTGGGCTTCGGCGGAGTCGCTGCTGGTGCAGGCAGTCAGCGCGGTGGCAGCCACGAGGGAAGCGAGGGGAAGCGCAATAAGTTTCTTCACGGGAAACCTCTCTTATTAAAAGTAAATGTCGATGTTCAATAGAGTGAACTTGAAAGGGCATAAGTCCTGAAACTTTTGGAAGCAATAGGCTGAACTACGATGGGGGTATGCACATCAGTGAGCTGCCCGAACGCACCCAGGACTACCTCAAGATCCTCTGGACCTATGAGGAGAAAGAGGGCGCTAATACCGCGATGCCGCTCGGGGATCTAGCCAAAGCGGCGGGGCAGAAACTGCCCACTACTTCGGAGGCGGTCAAGCGCCTGGCCGCGAAGGGGCTGGTGGAACACGAACGCTACTTCGGTGTTCGGCTTGTTGAGGAAGGCCGGCGGCTGGCTGTGGCAATGGTGCGCCGGCATCGACTCCTGGAAACCTTCCTCGTGCGCACTCTGGGCTATACCTGGGATGAGGTGCACGATGAGGCAGAAATGCTAGAGCACGCGACGTCCGACAGGCTCGTTGAACGTCTCGATTCTTTCCTGGGCAACCCCGCCCGCGATCCGCATGGTGATCCCATACCTGCCCCGGATGGCACTGCCGAGCCGGTCTCGCGCATTACGCTTATCGACGTCCCCGCACAGACCCCCGTCACCGTGGAGCAGGTCACTGACGCTGACGGCGAATTTTTGCGCTACCTGGATAAATATGGAGTGCGGCCGGGAGTAGAATTGACCGTCGTTGCCCCTTCGGTTGCGGGTGTGCTCGAGGTTGCCGTCGATGAAGGTTCACACTTCCCCCTCGGGGAATCCGCTGCGCGCGGCATTGCCGTACGCAGCTTTGGCGAAGCGGAGGCTTAGCTGTCCCACATGCGGGCGACGGCGAGGCGGTCAACCTTGCCGGGACCGGTGGTGGGGAGCTGGGCCAGGCGCTTGAAGTCCTTGGGGATTTGCCACCGGGGAAGGCCACTATCGTCGAGAGCCACAAGGATATCGCCGACATCCGCCCATCCGGTATAGGCAGCGACGATCATCTGTCCTAAGCGTGGGTGGGGGATGCCGACCACGCACACGCCGTCCACTCCCGGCACGTGCAGGATGTGCTGCTCGAGCTGCTCTGGGTGGAGCTTGAGCCCGCCGGTGTTCAGGATGTTGTCGAGGCGCCCGGTGACGGTGAGGTGGCCGTCGTGAAGCGCGCCGGCGTCGGAGGTAGCAAACCACGAGGTGCCGGACTCATCGACCACGAAGGCATCTGAGTCCACGTTTCGATAGCCCTGGGCAATCATGGGCCCGCCAAGGTAAATGCGCCCCTCGTCGCCGAGGCGAACACGAGCGCTATCCAGTGGCTGTCCGTTGTAGACGCAGCCACCGGAAGTCTCCGAGGAACCGTAGGTGGTGACGATGGTGATGCGCAGCTTCTTTGCTGACTCCAACAGTTGCGGGTGGGTCGCAGCACCCCCGACGAGGATGGCGTCAAAGGTGCGCAGGGCCTCGATTCCCTCTAGCGAATCCATGGCCTTGGCCAGCTGCATGGGGGTCAGTCCCGTGTATGAGCGATCCCCAGTGGCAGCCAGCTCGTGCGCGGCGCGGGCGAAATTGGGGATGGAAAAACCTTCCGACAGGTCAAGGCAGAGCGGCTCCACACCCGCGACGAGCGAGCGGATTAATACCTGGATTCCCGCGATATGGGCGGCGGGCATGGCTAGCAGCCACTGACCGGTGCCGCCGAGAGCGCGGTGCGTGGCATCGGCGCTGGAGACCAAGTTGGCGGCCGTGAGTTGCGCGCCTTTCGGCGTGCCCGTGGACCCGGAGGTGGCCACGACCAGCGCGATGGAGGAATCAATAGGTTCTCCTGCGCGCATGTGGTTGCGCAGGAGCTGCGCGCGGGTGCAGTCCTCCGCCGGAATGGGCAGGAAGGTAGCTTGTCCTGCGATGGCCGCCTCCAGATCAGGGAGGATGGCGGCGGGGTCATGTGGATTGACAGGCAGAGGAGAGAGGATGGTCACGGTTAGCTAGGTTACCGCCCGCGGTGCTCGTAAGGGTTGATGAGCTCATCCTCCTGATCGAAGGGGCGCTCGCCGTCCCTCTGAGCCTGCTGGATGCGGCGCAACATCCACACTCGCGACGCAATGACGGCAATGAGCGCGATGGCCGCGAGGGCAATGGCGAAATACAGCACTGTGGATTCTCCTCGAGGAATGACGATTAGTAGTAGTACGGGAAGTCATCCCAGTTGGGCTCGCGTTTTTCCAAGAAGGATTCCTTGCCTTCGACGGCCTCGTCTGTCATGTAGGCCAGGCGCGTGGCTTCTCCAGCGAAGACTTGCTGGCCCATGAGGCCGTCATCGGTGAGGTTGAAGGCGAACTTGAGCATGCGCTGGGCGGTGGGGGACTTCATGTTGATTTCGCGCCCCATCTGGATGGCGGCGTCCTCCAGATTGGCGTGGTCAACTACCTCGTTGACCGCACCCATCTCATACATGCGCTGTGCGTCATAGGTGCGGCCTAAGAAGAAGATCTCGCGGGCGTACTTTTGGCCCACCATCTTGGCCAGGTAGGCCGAACCATAGCCGGCGTCGAAGGAGCCGACGTCGGCGTCGGTTTGCTTGAAGCGGGCTTCCTGGCGGGAGGCGATGGTCATATCGCACACCACGTGCAGGGAGTGCCCGCCGCCAGCAGCCCAGCCGTTGACCACGGCGATGACCACCTTGGGCATGGTGCGGATGAGGCGCTGGACCTCCAAGATGTGCAGGCGGCCGCCCTCAACCTTCTCGCGGGCGGTGTCCACGGTGGACTCATCGGCAGTCGCGTCATCATGCGCGTGCTCCGTGGCATAGCGGTAGCCGGAGCGGCCGCGGATGCGTTGGTCACCGCCGGAGCAAAACGCCCAGCCGCCGTCCTTCTGGGAAGGCCCGTTGCCGGTCAGCAATACCGTGCCGACATCCGGGGTGCGACGCGCGTGGTCCAGCGCGCGATAAAGCTCATCCACCGTGTGCGGACGAAACGCATTGCGCACCTCGGGGCGGTCGAAGGCGATGCGGACGATGCCATCCTTACGCTGTGGCTTTGGACCGTCACTGTTAAGTCGGTGATAGGTGATATCCGTGAGATCCTCAAAGCCCTTGACGGGCTGCCAGAGCTCCGGCTTGAAAGGGTTATCGGTGCTGTAGTTCTTCTGCTCGCTCATGGCACACCAGCTTAATTGCAAAGCAGTGCGCCGGAAGTATAGTCCCCATTCCCAAACCCTCACCCACACTCTCCGCCCAGCGCGGCGGTGATAAACAATAAACAATACTGCGGGATTATCCCCGTCAATGTGCACGTGTACTCCGTACCAGCGCGGTACACCATACAGTGGGACGGAATCGAACCTCCCTGCCTTCTTGCGCTACGAAGGCGCCTGAGAAGCACTGGGCTCTTCCCTGCCCAGTAAGGGTTGCGCTCGCTGCGAAGGGTGTGGGCTACCGTCGCGCGCTTGGCGCGCAACATGACTACATGTCGAACGACATGGCGTGCCGCAAGCATGCGGCACAACTAGCGGCAGACCTTATTTAGTTATCAGTTCCGTATTCCAGTTCAGCTGCTGGATGCGGGTATCTAGCTCGCGGTACTGGCGGGCCAGATCGTCGGCGCGCTCGCGCAACTTCGGCACGGGCACCGTGGCCACGAACTTGATCTCTGAGCGGGAGTAGCGGTCGTGGCGCGCACCCGCGCGCTCGGCCAATCCCTGGTAAATGCGGCGCTTGCGCAGCAGTCCATCACGAAGTGCGAGTGCCTCCATCAGCGTGATCTCATCGTCGAACGCGGTAGCCGTGTTCGTGGCGTTGATCGCGATGACGAGCTCATCGATGCGCTTGGTTACGCCCTCCAGCTCACGGAGGAGATCCGTCGGGTTCTCATCCGGTTCATCGCCTTCCTGGATGCGGACGGTTGCCGCGAGTCGGTCACTCAGCGAGTTGAGGCGCTCCTGCGCCTGAGCGCGCTCGGCCAAGGCTTCAGCAAGTAGCATGATTCCTCCTTAAGAAGTTAGAAGAATTAAGCTAGGGCTACGGCGCTTCGCTGTCAATAGATGATGAGATCAATTTCAGAGTCTTTGCGACAATTCGACTTTCCGCGTCCCTGGAAATCCTTCACTAAGCTATTGATAGCAGGGTAGTGAGGCTGGGGTTCAGTTCTCAATACCCCTGATAGACTTCAACCCTTCTGTCTGCCGTACAATTGCCCGCTGGGGTTCAGTTCTCATTACCCCTGATAGACTTCCACGCGCCGCCGCAAGCACCCAATACGCGCTGGGGTTCAGTTCTCATTACCCCTGATAGACTTCTCACCCGCAGCCTCATCACCCTCGACCTGCTGGGGTTCAGTTCTCATTACCCCTGATAGACTTCCGAAGCAGCCCTAGAAGGCGCGACCAACGCTGGGGTTCAGTTCTCATTACCCCTGATAGACTTCGGCACCTTCGACGCCGCAATGCAGATGGGCTGGGGTTCAGTTCTCATTACCCCTGATAGACTTCTATTAAATTCGTGGCTGCAGCAGTGATGGCTGGGGTTCAGTTCTCATTACCCCTGATAGACTTCGGCAGGCACATGCAAACCATCCCCGAAGGGCTGGGGTTCAGTTCTCATTACCCCTGATAGACTTCGCCGCCGCGCTCTGGTGTACGCCGACGGGCTGGGGTTCAGTTCTCATTACCCCTGATAGACTTCTTCAGTGCAGAAGAGATTGCTCAGATTCAGCTGGGGTTCAGTTCTCATTACCCCTGATAGACTTCACCGACATTGACGAGGGCTGGGAGGGTAGCTGGGGTTCAGTTCTCATTACCCCTGATAG